>JBJKSG010000013.1:0-37066 GCA_046704325.1 Thermoplasmataceae archaeon | reverse complement strand
TGACACTGGGCAGAAGAAGCAGAAGAATAATCTTCATGGCAGTCCTGATAGCTTCTATCGTAGTACTTTCTTCCACATTCTACTATCTCGTGGTTCTTAAGCCGGTGCCTATAACTGCTAAAAATGGCTCCAACACCTATACTTGGAAAGCCAACTTCACTGATAAATCATGTTGTCCTATTCTCCATGGGACTAATCAGACACAAGCCCTTACGCTTATCTTTTCCCCTGGATTTCCTAATTCGACTCTATCTATCGCGTATTCTGAATGTGAGTTTATGGCGTTTAACCGTACTCATTTCAATACTTGGATAGATGTCACAGGCAATTTAACTTCTAACATTCATCCAAAGAGCTTAATTATTACACGTATTATCGCCGCATATTCAGAGGAAAAGGGTACTTATCTTAACATAACATCTCCTAACTTTGATTGGAGCGTAGCTTACCCATCCAGTTCTGCTAATGTCAATCTTTCATTTCCAACAACAGAGTCGTGTTTAATAGGAACGGGAGCAAGTTCCTTTGCACTCAATATAGTTAACGATTCAGGTTTGGGAAAATCTGGTATATTCCACTTTGCATATTCAGAAATGACTGGATTTTCTAATTGGAATCAAGCACCTCCTATGATTACAGGGAATTTCACGTTTTATCCAAATACATACAACGTTACTTACCACGAATATTTCATAGCTGAGCTGACCGGGTTATCTGAACCCGTAACCGCCCAAGTGGAGTTGATAATACAAGATGTTTAAAAATAGAATATACCAAACAGGAAAAAAGCCATTTTCGTTGCTTTTGTTTTTCCTCGTGATATTAGCATCATTAAGGTAATGCACAGTTTCTAACTCTTTCAACAAACCAAATAAAAGAGAAATAATTATGGTTTGAAGAAAAAAATGCTACTTGATGAATTAAAAGAATAAATTTTAGGCCGCACCACTATAGATAGTTCCACCAGATGCAGTGTCAATTAGTGCTATCTGTGATATACCGCCTGCTCCTCCCACAGACGTAAGAGTGATTATAGTAGATATGCTAAGAGTGGTTGTATTCGGAGCTATGCTAGATATGGTGTACCCACTCGTCCCAAGGGTCAGAGGTCCGGCTGATGAAAGAGCACTACTGGTGTATGCTGTTCCATTAGATGCAGTTATTTTCAGTTCAACATTACTCATACTTACATTTGTCGATAAACTGTCCATTGAAAGTGAGTATGTGAACCCGGTTGTGGAACTCCCAGAACTCGAAATAGTAAACGACCCACTTGGAGTAGGCTTACCAATCAAACTTGTAAATCCACCAAGAACTGCATAGAGCGTAGCAGCAAGAACCACAGTTATTGCGACAATCAAGATGGTTGCAATAATAGGTGAAACTGCTTTATCCTTTTTATCATCATTCCTAATGACTAACTTCATTGAGTTTTACCTCGAATTAACAGAAATACATCTTACTATTAAACTTTGTTGTTAATATTTTTATCCTTGGATAAATGGAGCGTATCACCAATCAGTCTTTTGATAGAATCTCCTGAAATCCTGTGGTGTTTGAATCGGGTTTGCTAAGTATCTCCTTCCCTTTCGTGTAGACCCGCACCCTTTCGCCCACTATTAGACCCAAAGTGAACGCGAGAACCGCAGAAAGTATGAAGTCGATAAATGTTGAAAAGGGCAATGCTACCTCAATGGCTACCCTAACTACCAAGCCCCCAAGCCAGAGCATCATCAGAATATTGGATCTCTTGAAGAATAACTGGTTTCCGCGGTAGAAGAATTCCGGGTTTTCCGACAGTCGCAATCCAAGTGGGATCGCTACAAGAGCAAATCCAATACAGATACCTATATATTCCAAATCTAAGAAGTAGATAAGATCCGCCAGTATAAGCGTGTACAATATAGGCAGGACAAATATTCTATTGCTGTAATGCTGTCCTTGAAACCCTCTTCTTAGTCTAAAAACAATAATCAAAGCAAGAAATATCAGGAATTCATAATTAAAGATAACCGGGTTACCTGAAGTGGTTACTGGAGCAGCCATTCTGTGAGATTAGCACCATTTCTCTATTAAGTATTTCCCTAAGCCTTAACTTCTTCCATTACACCGGGAAAAATACGGCTGAAGATTGTTCTGAGTTGTGACTTAACTGTTTCTAAAGATACAGTTTTCCCGATTTCCTTCTCCATGGAGGTCATTATTTCTGGAGAAAATCCACATGGGTTTATTGAATTAAACTTGTCAAGGTTGGTCGAGACATTTAGAGCGGTTCCATGAAAAGATGCGAATTCCCGGACAGCAAGACCCGTGGAAGCAATTTTTCGGTTTTCTATCCATACACCTGTTTCTTCGCCGAGCTTGCTGTCTGGTCGCATGCCATAGCTTCTGAGTAGCTCACATAGGCCGCCATGGATTGAATTTATTAGATCAAGAATAGTCATCTTGTTTGTCTTCAGGTTAATGATGAAATACACCACAATCTGACCAGGGCCGTGGTACGTTATAGAACCGCCGCGTTCAACTCTCAACGCACCATTTATCATGTGTTCCTGCAGTGTGTGTTTGCCTGCAGTATAAACATCGGTATGCTCCACAAATATGATAGTATCTTTCTTCACTCCGGAATTCACCAGGTTTACTACCTCATGCTGCAATCGCAACGCATCCTGGTAATCTGTTATTCCAAGATCATAGAGCACACTTGTAAATCACGCAGATGCATAAGGAATTTACATTTTTTTTTGACAGATAGAATCACTTCTATCTTGAAAACGGTGGAACCCGAAGAAAGTATGGATCTATGTATATTAATATATTAAGAGAATAATTCTGTACTGTGAAGGCGAAACGAACTGGAGTCAACCAACTCCTCGTCCTGTCAAAGGTTTTTGAACAGTCGGGTTCCCCAACAGAAATGGCGAAGGATCTGGGTCTCACCCTGCAGGGTATTCTCTACCATTTACGAATTCTTACGGAAAGTGGATATATCGATCAGACAGGCAAGATCACTCCAGAAGGTTACGCTTTCCTTTTCACGGGTCTCAAGGATCTGACAACGATGATTTCTGAAAAGCTCTCATTGCTTAATCGAGATATAGTTTGGGAAGCATTGGCGGCTTCAAGGATATCAAAGGGTGAATCTGTCTTTCTATACATGAAGAACGGTTATTTGAGAGCTTCAAGAGATTCCCGAGGTAAGGCTAGAGGTGTTTCTGATCGTGATGCGGAGGTTGACCACGTAGTGGGCATCAGTAATGTAAATGGTATAATTGACCTAAGCATTGGAAGAATTGACTTGCTGTTGCTTCCTAAGATAGACGCATATTCAACACATGAAATTGAAGAAAAACTGGAAGAGAAAATAGGTGGAAAGAAGATAGGTGTGATTGGTGAGGAAGCATTTTCCGCCGTTTCCAAGATAATGAAAATTGACTTCGAGTTCGCAGCTCTTAACGCTGCATTCGACGCTGCAATCCGAGGAATTTCCTCCAGAATATTTATTTCAGAGTCAAGGTTTCTTTATATATCAACAGAATTATCTGAACTTTCCAAAAAATATCCACAGGTTCATATAGGCGTCAACAGCATTTAATCACACACTAATAATATATAAGTTGAGATATATGATTTGGATTATTCATATATGCCGTCGGGAATTACGATATCTATGGACATGACAGAATAAAAATTTCTCAGCTCATGATATTAAATATTTAAATACAAGATATTTATCACCTATTCTAATGGTATTGGGGGTCTTGTATGGAGGAATCTGAAGATGACCGTGGGGATTCATATTGTGGCAGATCTCTATGGAATAGAGGACCGGCTGATTTCGAAATCTGACAGTGTAATTCCTCTGATTGAGGAAGCAGTGAAGTACGGAAAGCTGACCAAGCTGTCTGCGAATTATTTTCAGTTCCAGCCCCAGGGCGTAAGCGGTGTTGTCCTTTTGGCTGAGTCGCATCTTTCCTTCCATACGTGGCCAGAGCACCACTTGGTCACTCTTGACATATACACTTGCGGAGAACCACAGCACGCGGATATGGCGTTCAATTACATTGTAAAGCACCTGAATCCGACTTCCATAGATTACAAGAAACTGACCAGAGGGAGCAAGATAGTTGAGGAAGTAAGGATAAATGTCCCTGAAAACGCCCTTGTTCAATGAGCAGATGGATTTTTAGGAATTCGAGAAACTTTGGGGGCATAGCCCTCTTACTCAATGCACTGACTTTCTACATATTTCTCTATTATCCCATAATTCTGGTGTTAGCGGCAATAATATCGATAGTCGCTATTTATCTGGGCTCCGACCTTATCGTAGATCAATCCACCGTTATAGGTAGCAGGTTTGGCCTATCACAGAAAAGACAGGGTTATCTTATCCTATCCATTGCGAGTGTTGCTGACGAGCTCTTCCTGACAATAATAGCGGCATCGCTTGGGTTCGGCGACATCAGCCTTGGAGCAGTACAGGGCTCGAACGTGGTCACGATGGCTGTTGCCCTGATAATGATGCCTCTGGTGATTGCAAGTGCAAAGGTGAAGGGATTCCAGAACGATCTCATTATCCTGATAGGAATTACCTGTGTTTTTCTCTCCATCTCTCTCGTTTTTTCCATCGTACCTATATACATCGCGCCTCTGCTTATAGGTCTCTTTGTACTGTATTTCCTCAAGACTGCGAGGCGAGGATCCGAGGAAGTTTCCAAGGTTGAGGAAACCAGACCTTCATATCTCAGTCTTGCACTCTCGATCGCGCTCCTGTTTGTAAGTTCTCTGTCACTTGTTGAATATACCAGATATATATCAGTTGAGCTCGGAATATCATATTTCCTCGGAAGTTTTATCCTAACTGGAATTTCTGGTTCGATCCCGGAACTTTTCGTGATTTACATAACGTTCAGGAAATCACTTGCAAAGTCTGCAATAGCAGTCTTGATCGGTAGCACTGTATACAAACTTACACTTGTTTTAGGTATAGTGACTCTGTTTGGAAACCTGGTTACAACCGGTTCAATGTGGAGCCTGTATTTCCTGGTCTTCCTATCTGGATTACTCATAATTGTCGTCCGCAAATCTTTGAGGAAATATATGTCGATAATACTCGCTGCCTGCTCAATCGTCAGCGGGTATCTTCTCTTCCTATACGCCTAGGTGCGGGTTCCCCAGAACTTGTTTTCCTTTCTCTTGATCTGAATGATTTCCTCAAGAGTTTCCATTATCATTGGATCAAGGTTGTTTTTCCTCAACTCCCTGACAGTATTCTCAGGGATGTCCACAAAAAGGACCTCACCAGGATGAATCTGCCTGTTCAGCGTGACCCCGTCGATGGCTACTGCAACTTCAGATGGTGCATCTGCAGACTGTTTGCTCACAGTTCCATCACGGATGCTTTTCACCACACCGCCGTATCTGCCATCCTGCTTCATCAGGGTATCACCTACCTTGATCCTTCCTGAAAAGACCTTAATTCCAACGATTACAGGCTTTGTTGCACGGAAAATATATTCCGGCATTATTGTCAGCTTGGAAGGAATCGGGATGTTCTTCTTCGTTGATTCTTCCTGTTCGTTCTTTCTCTGTTCTATCGACTTCTGGAGATCTTCAACGAGAGCATATATTATGTTCCCGATCAGGACATTGGCATCATAGTTAATTGCCTCTTCTCGAGCATCCGGCATCATGCCTACATTGAACCCAACTACTATCCTGTCCATTGTTTCATTTATAGTGGAAGCGTTGATCAGATCTTTCTTTGAGATATCGCCAATCTGGGCAGATCTGATCTTGACGCCAGCTTTGATTATCTCGTAGCAAACCGCTTCCAGGGAACCCAGAGAATCTGCTTTGACATTTATTCCTTCCTGCGACAGTTCTATATTTGGATGTGATTCTGCTTCAATCTGCTTGTAAGCATCAGGTATCTCGCTCTCATCCCTTATGACCATGACAGGTGATCCAGGTAAAACCTCCAGCTTCTCAGAGATGAGGATTCTGATAGCGGCAGCCGCAGTGAGTCTTTCCTTCTCTATCAGATCCTTGGATCTTGCTCCTTTGTTCACAAGCAGAGCCTTCACCCTTGCAACCGTCGGTCCGGTCTTGGTGTTGATTGCGATCCTGTCTGTCCTGCTGATCGTACCCTGATATAGCACAGTATCGAGCATAATGCCCGCAGATTCCTCTTTCTTGACTTCTATTATGGTGCCTCGGCCCGCCTTCTCCTGGTTCAGTGTTATCTCGTTCTCCAGATAACGCTGTGCAAGTCCCGTAAGCACGAAAAGAGTGTCTGCAACCCCTATCTGCGATTTCGCGCTGACCGGAACAATTGCTATAGTCTTTGTAAAGTCGTTAATCCTGTCATATCTATCTGATGTGAGGCCATTTTCGTAGAGCTGTCCGACCACTTTGTATAACCGCTTTTCGAATTCGTCCACGAACTCCTGTCGCTGGCGTTTCAGGAATTCTATGAAAGTCGATCCATGTGTTTCAATTGTATAAGGGATGAGATCTATCTTATTTGCAACCACTATGAACGGAGTCTTGAATTTTTTAAGTGTATTGATAGATTCAAGGGTCTGGGGCATTATCCCGTCATTGAGATCAATGACCAGGATAGCGATGTCAGCAAGCGCGCCTCCCCTGGCTCTCATGTTGGAGAAGGCGACGTGTCCAGGGGTATCCACGAATAAGAGTCCCGGGATCTTGAGTTTGCTCAGTGACGGAAAACTCTTAGCAGCCTTTGCGAGACTCGCTGTAGAGATGTCTGTTGCACCAATTCTCTGGGTGATTCCGCCCGCCTCGGTTCTGGCAACTGCCGTACCACGGATTGCGTCTAGAAGTGTTGTTTTTCCATGGTCCACATGACCAAGCACGCATATGATGGGCTGCCTGAGGCTTTTAGTATCCATCTTTCCACCATCAAATTAGGCCTTCATCCCCGTAAGTAATCTCATGAATCTCGTCTTTGCTGAAGTATATGCCAACTTCCTTTTCGTAAGATTCCTGTGAGTCTGAAGCGTGAACTATGTTCATCTGTATGCTGTTTGAAAAATCGCCCCGAATGGTTCCAGGGGCTGCCTTCGAGCCGTCTGTCGCGCCTGCGAGGGATCTTACTACGGATATTGCTGATCTCCCCTCTACCACCATTGCTATTATCGAGTCTGATGTTATATACTGAACTAATTCCGCAAAAAATGGCTTATCTCTGTGTACGGAATAATGTTCCTCAGCCTTGTTTTTAGATAGTCGAAGGAGCTTGAGAGCAGCCAGTTTGAGACCCTTTCTCTCAAGTCTCGAGATAACTTCACCAGAGAGCCTTCTCTTGAGACCATCTGGTTTGATCAATACTAAGGTTCGCTCCATATCATCACTGGTTCTTGGCTGCCCTGTGCTTCAGGTTCTTTACATTCCTGAAATCATTTGTCCATCTGGTATTTCTCGGAATCCTGCGAAGCTTCTGCATGTTTACCCGGCATTTCCTGCTGCAGAAGAACAGGTATGCTCCATCTCTCCTGATGAACATCATACCGGTGCCAGGCTCTATCTGGGTACCACAAAATGTGCAGTTTCTTAATTGCATTTAATCACCTGATGGATAGCTTCTTTGCTTCTCTTGCGGTCTCTCTGAGCATTACGACGTCCCCGATCCTGACAGGGCCCAGTACGTTCCTGGTTATGATCCTTCCCTGATCTCTACCGGAAAGAACACGTACCTTAACGGTTGTTGCTTCCCCCGCCATGCCGGTTCTGCCCATCAGTTCAAGTATCTCAGCAGGAGTTGCGTCGTCTGCCATGAAATCACTTCTTCAGGGAAGCGAGTTCCTCTGCAATACGCTTGTAGAGATCATCGCTCTTTCCATAATCTGTCACAGATATGGATGCAGCAGAAGCTATGCCAACTCTCTTTCCAAGCTCAGCCCTGCTCTTTATGTAGCCATACGGTACCTTGCGCTCTTCACAGAGCATCGGCAGGTAATATACTACCTCTGGCGGGTTCACGTCCTCAGATATGACTACCAGCTTGCTCTCTCCTCTCTCAATTGACTTAATCACTTCGTTTGTTCCTTTCTTAATCTTACCGTTCCTGTATGAATTTTCAACAATATCTAACAGGGATTTCTGTAAGCTTTCGGGAGTTTCAAACTTCACATACGTATTCTTGTCCATAACTAATCCTCCTTCATTAAGGCAAACGGTTAGGGTGAGACCATATTTATATTTTCACGATAAGTTTTGAGCCTGACATGGAAACCATACCTTCGAAGTATCACTGCAAAACAGTATCAATTGCAGCCTTTCCGCTTTCGGAAGGTTCTATCATGGGAGACCTGTAACCGCCCTTGATTCCCTGCTTATGGTAAAATGCATAGTAGTATCCGGATGGGAAGTTTGGCTCTGTGATTATCCTCATCAGTGAATTTGCCTCCCTCTGCAGCTTTATCGCTTCGCTTTCATTTCCGTTTCTGTATTCCTTGTAAACACGCACGATGATATCAGAGAAATTGGTCAGGCCGCAAACACCTCCATCTGCACCGATAGATAAAGATGGAACAAGCAGATCGTCCTGTCCCTGGAAGATTGAGAAGTTGTTTCCAGATAAAGGCATCAGCTTGGAGAGATAACGCATATCACCGGATGATTCCTTGAGTCCTGCAACCTGCGAATACTCCTCCTTCAATTTCTCTATCACGTCGATGGGTATGGATTCCCCGGCCAGTTGAGGTATGTTGTATATGAAGAAATCTCTGTCAACCTTGTCGAGAACCAGGGAAAAATGCCTGTGCATCTCCTCTGCAGATGGGCGTATGTAATAAGTGGGCATCATCACCAGGACGTCGACACCGATGTCGCATGCGTTTCTGGCCAGTTTGATGCATTCTTCCGTGTTGGAAGACCCAATTCCAGCGAAAACCTTCAAATCCCCTTTCAAGTCATTTACATGCTGCAGAAAACTGACCCTCTCTTCAGTGAACAGATAGGGAAATAGTCCAGTAGAACCGAGGGGAAAGAAGCCAGAAACTCCTATTCCCTTGAGATATTCCATCAGAAGGGAAGTAGAGTCTTTATCGATGCTCCCGGAATCGTTAAAAGGTGTCAGCATAGGGGTAATTATCCCGCTATATTTCATGCACTTGAATCCAAAGAACAGTAAAATAATTTGTGAAATCTGTGAGGCGAATTAAGATGAGTCTCTCTGGAATCCCATATCCGTTGATTTCATGGCTTTGATGTAATCAAGGGGTATGCCGAAGCCCACCAGCGAATCCCATCTGGCAAGAATTCCCTTGGCTATTGCCAGTTCAACGAGCTCAGAAAGCGGGATATAGCGAGAGCCAGGAGCCATCACCGTGCCCAGCACCCACGGAGGAGTGTCAAAATAGGCGGCGAATCTGCCGGGAATAACGTCAATAAGGGCTTTAGAAAGCATGGAAGCTATCCTCTCGTTGTAGTACCATTTCTTCATGGGGCTCATCAGGAACCCCCGTTTTGGAGCAAATACCTTCCATGAGATCCCATATTTAACCTCATCTCCAATATAATCAGCAGTGTCGCCGAAGTTGTCCACGCTGGTCTTTGGAGGGAGCTCCTCATTTCCGGTGACTGTGTTAATAATTCTGACAGCAAGCTTATAGTTATGAGCCTGAAGATATCTGGAGATCAGGTGCTCAAGTTCCTCAGTTTCATCGACTGACAGCTCTAGATCATTTTCAAGCTGTTCAGAAATTGCAGAATACTCGTCGATGGTTGCATTTAATATTATTTTGAGATAATAATTGAATTTGTCACCGACCATGCTTACCTACTCAGTCTATAATATAAATAACACGACTATTTAAACTTACGTACAGAAAGTGGCTCTAACCCGATGTTTTTGATTAGGCAATGTCTAAAATATATATAAACTGCGAAAAAAGCAGACAAAAGGGTCAGACAACATTAGCATGTAATGCGTTAGGCTTTTAACTCCTCCTTCGATTTCCAGCCATGTCATTCAAACCAAAATACGTCTGGCTCAACGGTAAAATGGTGGAGTCTGAAAATGCTACAGTTAATATCATGACTCATGCCCTGCACTACGGTACCGGTATATTCGAGGGTATACGCTCCTACGAAACTGAAACCGGGATCTCAATTTTCAGGCTGGAAGACCACATGAAGAGATTTCAGCAGTCAGCTAACATTTACAGAATGGATTTGGGGTATTCTGAGAAGGAGATCAGCGAGGCCATCAAGGAAACTGTGCGGGTAAATGGAGTGAAGGATAGTTACATCAGGCCACTTGCATTTTACGCAAACGAAAGACTCGGACTTCACCCCAGCGAGCCCAAGATCTCCGTTGCAATCATCACAACTAGCCTGAACCTCTACTTCGGTGATCTCGATGCAGGTGTCAGGGTAAAGATCTCCCCCTGGAGGAAGATCGATTCCACCGCACTTCCTTCCATGGCAAAGGGCACCGGGCAGTATCTCAGCTCATATCTATCATCACATGATGCAAGGATGGATGGTTACAACGAAGCTGTCCTTCTTGATAAATCTGGCTTTGTAGCGGAAGGTCCGGGCGAAAACATATTCTCTGTCAAGGATGGGAGGGTGTATACTCCATCGCTTGAGAGCCCCATACTTGCCGGGATCACGAGGGACTCAATTATCCGGATGCTCGAAAGCGAGAACCCGGTTGTTGAGAAGCGCGTAGGACTCAGCGAACTACTTACCTCTGACGAGGCTTTCTTTGCAGGAACAGCGGCGGAGGTTACTCCAATTTCTGAAATAAGCGGCTACAAACTTCATTCTGCAGAAAAAGAAAGCATGTCGCGGAAGATTAGAGATCTGTACTTCGATATAGTCAAGGGTAGAAACCAGAAGTATAAACACTGGCTTACAGTTGTCTGATCACAATGCTTATTGATGAAAATCAGCTGCTGTTGCGCTACCTAAACGCTGTAAGAAAGCACAGTGGAATCATAGAGAAAGGAGAGGCGTTCTCCTTAACGGATGGGCAGAAGCGGCAGTATATCATCGCACCATTCTCGCAGAAGCAGATATCTCTTATGTCCACGCAAAATGATTTGCATGCTCAACTATCCGGCATTGGCAGTTTCGAAATTCGTGATGGTGTAAAATTTCTATCCTTGAGTGAAGATTTTCCTGGGTCGGTAGGTGAGGATACAATACCTGAAAAAATGACAAACTCTGATCTGATCAAGCTTTGTTGCTACGTGGAAGCTAGGCGAATCTATCTGGAAGAGGAACGTATACCGACTCCAGAAGAGTGCGTATTCAATGTAAAGAATGAAGCGGGTATCCCTGATGATTTTATGCCTCCTGCTTTTATGGAGATGGTTGAAGGGAGACCGATTGTGGATTTCGATGGCTTCGCGATGGAAATGCAACCCAGCTTTTCTGGAGGATCAATATTTCCACTCGTTAAAATATCGGGTGATGAGATATTATCCGTTGGCAGGCTAATTCCCCTTGTTACAGCTTACAAAAACGTTGAGCATTACGAAACCAAGGAACTTATCCAAATAATAAAGGCAGAATTCGCGTCATTTACCAGAGATGAGGCTTATTCCTCATTCCTGCTGGGAAGATCGTTCCGAGCAATGATGCACCTTCTTACAAGAGGGACCAGAGAATTAAAAAGACCGTTATTTGACGAGAGGAAGATAGATGCTCTTTTGAGTGCAGGCTTTTCCGAGGAGAGGGATGGAAAGTTCTTTATTAAAGAGAAATACGATCTCGCTGCTATAAAGAATATATCGTCTGAATACGAGGAGAAAAACAGAAAAATTGCTAAAAACTGGCTTGAAAAGTTCACCCTCACATATCGGGAACGAAAATTATAATCAAATGATGGGAAACATTTTAAGAAAGCTTTGCGTTTAAGACCTGAATTGAAACGTCTGTGCAAGAGCTGTGAAGGGACAGGTTACTCCAATGATTCCGAGCATCTCTTATGCGTTTCTTGCCTCGGAAAAGGGCGCGTCTCGGGAAAGATCCGGATTAATACCGCCCGGCCTGGTTCCTTAATGTTGATCGGGATCATGGCATCACTCGCCATAGGATTGCTCCTGTTGCCGCAGACGAGGCTCAAGTTCCTCTTTTTACTTATCGGAGTATACATCTGGGGTGCCATGAGTTTCTCTTCGGTCAAGTTATTCCACGCCGCGCGAGCTGTTGGAAGGTTCTTCATATCCCTATAGATTGTCCACCATTTAGATCATAAACGAAAATACTTATAGAAATCATAGATCGGTTAGCATGCAGATACCAAAGGATCTTTACAGAGATATCGTGAAGATCGCTGTGCTTGTTGTTACCCTGATAGGCGGTCTCACCCTCTGGAAGTATTCGTATGATGCGTTCGAACAGGCGATTGCATTCTCTCCAGGCGGAAGTACTCTCGAGATGATTGGCGCCATCTATTTCATAGTGGGCATCTTCTTCCTGTATGTCGCCATACGGCTAGTATTGATCCTGATAATATCCGACATAAGGAGTGAACAATCCTAACTCATTGTGCAGTATGCATAGATTTTTCACTCTAGACCGATGCTGTTGATCAATCCGCCGGAATGACCATCAATTACCAGGGCAATCTTGTTACCTGAGTTGTCGAATTTTGCAAACCATATCGGCACGTGCAGCAGTTCAGGTTCTGCAACATCTGAATCCGTGGAAAGGCTCCTCACGCTGTGGTGCTGTTGATGTACCCGGGCAGACTGGAGCTGGTCTACATTCGTTTTGGCCTCATATCTGGCAGAATCCTCTCCAACATCACCGTTGAGCAGTTTTACCCCTTTCGGTACCTTGGCTGAGTCAAAGATCACCCTGTCAGGCAGATTGAAATTATAGTTTCTGGGCTGGTATTCCATCAATCCCTTCACAGCGACCACCGGATAGTTGTAGTTCTGATCCAACGTATAGGATCTCAGGCTACCTCCTCCGCCACCAAATCCGCCCATCATCACTCCACCCATAAGTACACCATCCATCATGCCGCCTCCAAAGCCACCTCGGCCGCCACCCATGGCACCGCCTAGCAAACCGGCGAGAATAGCGGTTCCTGCAACTCTTCCCACCTCTGCACCGGCATCGACTGCAGTGTACCTAGATCGGGCGGATACCGGCACTATCCAGTAAGGAACGAAACTGAGGACTACGCCCTCACTCTTTGATTTCTCCTCCAGGTGCCTGTGGAGCAGCCCGTGGTCCATGTGTTCCTTGATTATCTTGTCGACAGAATCTTCGGTCTGCAGCTTCAGCGGGAGCATGGTATTCGACTGGATGCTCTTCCAGCCCTCGTTGGCGAGCGATATGCTTGTACCGCAATACTCGCAGGTTATGATCATTTCACCAAGCTGCGGTTTTATTGGTGCACCACAGCCAGGACATTTCAGCTCCTGGACCGTCGGTGCAGCCAGTATCTTTGAGTCGGCCGGCTTACTCGCCTGTTGAGAGGGTGTGGACTGTGGCTGCTCCTGCTTTGCCCCGCATTTCTGGCAGTACATGGAATCATCAGGTATCTGTGCTCCGCATTTTATGCAATACATGTAAATCACATTTGCTTTCCGCAGTTAGGGCAGAATTTCATTGAAGATGATACTTCCGCTCCACAGCTGGGGCACTTCTTCATTGTCTGCTGCGTCATGTTGAACCCGCAGTTGGGGCAGAACTTCGAACCAGACGGGACCTGAGTGCCGCATTTTGGACATGGAACCGTCTGACTGCCAGCAGGAGCGCCGCAGTTAGGGCAGAAATTCGTATTTGCAGGAATCAGAGACCCGCATTTTGCACATGTTCTGGTGTTCTGCTGCTGCATACCTGCAGCCATCTGCCCGGTCATGCCATAACCCATACCCATTCCGGCTCCGAGTCCGACTCCGAGGCCGGCGCCCGCTCCAGCCACTCCGGTTGGATTCTTTGCAGCATCAACCATCGCCTGTCCTGCCTGGTATTGAAGGTAATTCACTCCAAGGACGGACATATCAGATCTGGTATCTATGGCCTTCTGCACCTCGTCAGGAAGAGAAATGTTGAGCCCCTGGATCTTGTTCAATTCAACGCCGTACTGGCGGAAATGATCTGGGGCCATCGACAGGATGACCTGCTCAATGGTAGTCAGGCTTGCGGGTATGTCTGTAATCTTGAGACCTTTCTCCTTAAGTTGTCCAAGCGCATTATAGACAAGGATCACTATCTGTTCTCGCAACCTGTCCTCAACCTCGTCTGAGGTTTCGACGTTGAAGGTTCCCACAAACTGGGTGATAAAGTTTGAAGGATCAGAGATCTTCCATCTGTACTCGCCAAATACTTTCAGGTTAACCACGCCGAATGTCGGATCCGTGAACTGGTATGGCTCAGGGCTACCGAACTTTCCGTCGATGAACCTGCGCTGGATGTAGTATACCTCGGCTGACTGCTGTACCCCGACGAAGTCCTTCAGCAGAGTACCGACGATTGGGGCATTGAAGTCTGTGAGGGCGTACCTGTTCGGCTGATCAAAATAAGTGAGAACTTTCCCATCCCTGAAGAATACCGCAGTTTCGTCCTCCCTTACGACTATATTGTCATTCAGGCGTATAAGTCTTGGAACCTTCCACATAACGTTTCCCTGCTTATACTGGGTATCCCATTCGATTGTGATCGAACCTAAGACGCTGCCACCTTTCGGGGGTATCTGTCCTCCCTTGCGCCCGAACATCAGCTCTGACCCCCTGGGTTCTGCTTTATTTCTTCAACAGTGATAATCCTCTGTTCCCAGGAATTCTTCATCTTCTGTATAGCTGAAACAAGAGATGTTAGTTTCTGCTGCAGATCCTGGGCCGAGAAATCTCCGGACAGAGCAGACCAGTCAGATAGGTTCACCATTTCAGATGCAGATTGCAGGAAAGTATAATCGTATTCGTAGAGGGCGTTGAGTTTCTGGGCGTCGATCCTGATCATCGGAGAAAATCCAGTGTAACCCTGCTCCGAGTGCAGGAGTTCGCCTTCAAACTGCTGTAACCTCGAAAGCGCAGATGCAACCTGCGTCAGATACTGGAAGTTTCCCGAAGTGGAGAGTGAAGTCCTGAAATCCTGCAGTTTTGACTCAGCAATCTGCAGGTAAGATGCAACCTGCTTTCTCAGGAGCTCGTCTGCCGCTCTCAGATCCTCGAGCTGCCTGTAACCCCTGAATCCCGGGACAACAAGCTGTATCTTCTTGATGAGACCTCTGCTGTTATCTACCTCATTCCTAATGTCCGGATTCGATGCGCTCATTGAAATGACACCAACCGCGTAGCTATAAATACTGTATATTTAGATGTTGGCTAAATGACCCTGACGTCCATTCTCAACAGCGGGGAGAGGGCCAAGTTTATCTACTACCTGTATTATAACGAGAGACAACCCCGACTGAGGGCAATAGATGCTGGCTACGATCGAAGTTCTTGCGGTTTTCCTGGTCTCGACTGTTCTGCTCGCTACCAACAGGATAAGATACGATATCATAGGAATAGGATCGGTTGCGGTTCTTGTTGCGATGGGTATCGTGACTCCAACTGCGGCAATGACTGATTTTGCAGCGCTGCCTGTCTTTGTATTGGGAATGGTCATGATTATCAGCAAGACAATCTCCAATTCAGGTATCATGGAGAAATTCGGGGACATCCTGACCAGGAGCTTCAAGAACCAGTTCATGGTCCTTGGAGGGCTTTTCCTGATGATTGGTGTTCTCTCCGGCTTCATGAGCGATGTTGCTCTGACGCTTATGATGATACCTGTAGCCTACATACTGCAGGAGAAGTTGAAGCAGTCACCTGCAAAGTTTCTCATGCCCTTCTCCTTTATGGCAGTCATAGGAGGAAGATACACAGTTGCGAGCAATTCCTCAAATCTCGTCTTGTACGGACTCTGGCTCCAGAACAAGGGAACATACCTGCCGTTTTTCACTTTCTCTATCCCGGGCCTGATCATCGTTCTCGTGGCAGTTCCTGTGCTGATCGCAATTTATCTGGTCTTGCCTGCAAGAGTCAAGCCGGTAACATCGGTAGATGAGTTCAAGACAGGAGAATACCTCACGGAAGCAAGTGTCGAAGAAGGGAGTGAAGTTCTTGGTAAGACCGTGGGGGAATTCGAGGATACGTATAATGTCAGGGTCGTCGGTATTTATCCGGGAAGGATCAGTAAGCAGAACCGTGTTCTGAGGAAAGGGGATGTTATCCTCGTAAGACTCAAGCCTGAAATCTTCACCATACTCTCTGGTATAAGGGGGCTGAAAATTGCACCTTCCGAGATGCAGGATGAAGAGTCTATTGTCTCTGAAGTCTTTATAATGCCCGACTCCCGGATGATTGGAGTTTCCCTCAACGATATCAGGTCTGCTGCCAGGTACAATGTTGCGATCCTTGGCATTTCTGCTTATGCAAAGAAAATTCTTGGTCGGCTCAGGTCAATAAAAGTTGAGGCAGGTGATGTTCTCCTTATATCCGGCCGGGAAGACGATATTGTCGAATTCATGACACAGGAGGCGCTTGCTCCGCTGCACCAGCGAGAGATCAAGATATACAACGTCCGACGGGGCATGGTCGCTGTAGGGGCCCTGGGTGTTGCAGTCGCCATCTCGACTGCGGGTGTAAACATCGCATATGCGTATCTGGTAGCAATAATCATTATTATAGCGGCCAGGGCTCTGAGTCTTAAGGAGATATACAAGAGCGTTGAGTGGCCTATCCTGATATTTGTCGGGACTTTCCTTGTCATAGGGAATGCCATAGTTTCCTCCGGCCTCTCAGCTGATATTGCCTACCTGACCGCTGGGTCGATTGTCCTTCTATTTGCAGTGACACTCCTGTTTGCAACTTCGGTGGGAAACATCGGAGCTGCCGTGGTGATGGGGCCTATCGCCTTCCTCTTTCCAGATCCACTCAAGGCACTCACTGTTGTCGCGATGGCCTCGACCTGCACTTTTGTAACGCCATGGGGAAATCAGTCGAATCTCCTTGTTCAGACACCTGGCGGATACACATCCAGGGACTTCGCAGTATACGGGGCCATAATGACTATTCTTGTTTTCGCTGTGACAATGCTGTATGCTTTCGCATAGATCAACCTGAAGCAATTTGCATTGTTTGGATTTGCATTGATCCAGGTGACAGGTTCACACGCTTCGGGAGTTTTGCTGAATGCGATTTTATATACAAATGTGCAATGTTGTCGCATGGTCATCTATGCCCAGGACATTATGAGAAGGGTCAACAGCACAGTTCAGGGAAGCCTGACCGCGCGGGAAGGTGCGAAACTGATGGCTAATGACCAGACGGGGTTTCTTATCGTCGGCTACAATGGCGGAGAAACGGGCATAATCACTGAATGGGACATAATGAGCAAGGTTGTTGCCCAGAACCGGGACCCGGACAAGGTTACACTGGAAAGCATAATGAGTGTAAACGTGGTAAATGTCGACCCGATGACTCCAACCGAAAAAGTTGCAGAGATAATGAACAGCAGGAACATCAGAAGGCTGCCTGTTGTCGACAATGGACGAATCGTGGGTGTGATAACTTCTAAGGATATTCTGAGAATCTTCAAGGATTACATGGATAATATCACAGAAGTTGTGTCAAAGTTTGGAAGAGTTTAGGCCAAACATATCCATGAATATGAGCATCAGGTCCCTGGTATCACCGATACAGTATTTCAGGAATTTGTCCCTGTCATTTTTCCAGAGATGAATGATTGCTTCCCCCTTCGATTTATCCGGTATCTTGACCAGGCTTTTGTTTCTTGATAGGTTCAGGTGGCTGTATGCTTCATGCGACACGACATCCTCGAGCTTCCTGATGTAGAAATCTCCGTCATATTTCCCCAGGTCTTCTGCTATCGGGTACATCATGTCGAGACAATAAGCCGTTCCAAACGCCTTCTCTATATCCCTGAGTCTTCTGGAATATTCGAGATGCTTGACTTTCATCTGGATGAGAGGTATGTCATAACCAGTGTGGTTATAGCCAATGATAATCTGCGGATCCATTTCCCTCAGCTTTGTGTTCAGTAGGTCGAGAATATTGTATTCCGAGTCAGGGGTATCATCCTCCGCCATATACACCTGTGAGTTGACATGCCCGGTGGCCCAGCTGACCGATATAGCTATTATTCTCTCCCCGGAGAGAAATAAAGTACCAGGGGGCATCAGGGTCTCGATGTCGATCGATATCACACCCTCTATACCGGAATTCCTTACAGCTTCCCTGACAACCGAGCGGTAATCCATTGTTCTCTATACTTGGAGATTAATTGAATTTACTCCTGCTTAATTTTGTCAACAAAGCTGCATTTCTTGAGGATTGAGACCTTCTTTACTTCCTTCGAAACCGTGAGTTCGGCCACGTTCTGTATCTCCGCGATGTGCTTCGTAAAGTCGCTGTCGGTGATATCGCTGATTCTCAGCTTCTTTATGTGACTGAAAGAGACCTGCTTATCGAAATCCTTGAGTTCGCTTCCGGTAATATCGACCTGACCGAGGTTTGAAATTGATTGATACTTCGACTGCTTAGCACCTTCAACCAGGTTTTTCGATACCTCCTTGGCACTGTTTACCGTGATAAGGAAGCCCTTGTATGCGTCATTTGTTATTTCGCCTACAGTCTTTCCGGTACTTCTTGCAAGGTCCAGGATCCGGTGGTAAAGATCTTTCTGTATGCCCTTTACAGAAACGTTCTTTTCGTCTTCTTTCTCTTCGCTCGTTGGTTCTGCGTTTTCTTTATCTTCTTCTGCCATGAGAGGAGATAGAATACTAGATTATAAGATTTCTGGAAATCCAGAAATCTATATATCCATATCCTTCCGATAGTAATGCTGCCATTTACCCATCCATTTAGTCCTCAAACTTGAAAACGTATATCTAATGAATAATGATACGTCCACGTGAAGTACGCAAGCAGAGAATACCACGAGAAGAACGTTGAACTGGAGAAGGTTGCGTCACTTGTAAAGCAGTTTTTTCAGGAGGAAGGCTTCACCGTTCAGGATGCTAGGAACGGCAAGTGCGAACTAATCCAGGCGAAGAAGGGCGGCTTCTTCAGGACAATACTTGCAATGAACAGAGCGTTTTCCATATTCATAAGGGGTGATTCGGTATATTTTACCGTGTATATGGGAGTGTCAGAATGGCTGCAGACCCTAGACCCGGACTCGGTAGACCACTTTCTGCATTCCCCTAATCATGTTTATGATGAGGTGCCTGAAACACTCTGGGCATACGAACTTGAACATCAACTGTGGCATTTCCTGGAGAACCAGATAGGCCTGGGGATACAGTAACTACCATTTCTCTCCTGTTAGCCTTTCAAACATATTTCTGTAGAGAGATTCAGTCTCCTTCTTAAGTGCATCTGGAAGGGCCGGTATTTCAGGCTCTTTTTCCCCTTTTTCTCTCGCTGCGTATAGTTGCGAGTGATAACCGGTTTCCCTGTAGTGCTGTCTCACAAACTCCTTGCTCAGCTCCACAATCTTCCCGCTGTCCATATCCTTCTTTTCCCAGAACCTGTCCTCGTCTGCTGTTCCGAACGTGTCAACTATTACAGGGTTTCTGCGGTAACCCAGTCCGAATTCCTTCTTTCCGTCTGCATGTATCAGGCCACGCGTTCCGACGACTCTCTGCATCTTTCTATCAATACTGAATATCTCGTCCCTTATGGTCAGGAGCTCCTCTCTGGTGACTCCGCCTATGTCGCATGCCTCCTCTATGCTTAACGGCCTGTCGAATTTCTCGAATTTTGTAGTGACCTCGAAAAATGGATCCGGTATCTCCTCCCCGTACTTCGGAAGGTTTGAGAATCCAAGAGAATGATAATCAAGGGAACCATTCTTGATCCTGTCCATCAGGGATCCCGCAGCATAATATCGTGTGACGAATTCAAGTGGAATCAGGTAATCGATCTCAAACTTTGAAGCTCCAGATTCAATGATGCGGAATTTCCTTACTGTCATTTGCGTCGGAGTTTCCGCTGAAAGGAAATGCGTTTCGAACCCAAGATCTGCAACAGTTTTGAACCAGAATGCGGAAGTCCTGCAGAGAGACTGGCCCTTCCCCTCAATCAGAGTTGGTATAATCTTGTCGAATACTGAAATCTTGTCGGTGAATTTGAACACGAGCCTGTTTCCGTCGTCGAAAACCTCCTTCACTTTTCCCGTTCGTATGAGCTGCACGTTGGAGAAAGGATTCAAATTTAATTAACGTTTTTGCATTTGCCTCTCAATGCCCGATGATACAGGAGAAGCAAGGTTCCTGGAAAAGCTGCTCGATTCTCAGAAGCTAAGAGAATCTGCAAGCTATGAGGTGAACAGGATAGCAGATCTCCAGGCTAGTGGGTATCTTCCAAAGTCCATTCGAATAGCATCGCAATATCGCAATTATTCAGACCTGATGTTTGAATTATCAAGGGCCAGGGTATCTGTTGAGAAGAAATTTTCCAGGTCCAAAGAGATGTGGCTTGATTCTTATTCAGCCTCATATTCAACCCCCGAAATTATAGGGAATTACAGGGCCTCAAGGGTTGGAAACAGGGAGATACTGGACCTCGGGGCCGGTGCATGCATGCAGTCCATTATGTTCTCCCTTGTCAGCGATGAGGTTACTGCCATTGAAAGAGACAGGAAGCGAGTTGCCCTGGGGAAGCTTAACGCAATATCGTATGAATCGAATCTTTCCGTCATAAGAGACGACGCGCTTAACTATTGCGCAAAGGTTCAGGATTCGGTTCTGTTCAGCGATCCTGTCAGATTAGCTGGTAGAAGCGAAAAAACACTGGAAACTCTGGATCCGAGACCAGACGAATTACTCAGAGCAGCTCCGAAGAGCAATGATTTTATTTTTGACCTCCCTCCGTTGATGCCCCTCCAAAATCTGCCTTTTGAGGGGGAGAGGGAGTATATCTCAATAAATGGGCGACTTTCCAGATTGACGTATTACTCAAAAGATATAATGAAAGCGGAAAGATCTGCGGTTCAGCTTCCTTCAGGCAGGAGGATTGAAGGTACTGCGGATTCCACTGAATATGAAACTTCGGTACATCCGGGTGCTTTCTTTATATTACCGGATCCTTCTATCGTGTATTCCAACCTCCTTAACGAGGTGTTCGATCCATCCATGTATACCTGCTATTTCAGGGACAACAGGAGAATTGTCCTCACCTCTGATAAAATCGATTCTCTACAGGAAAATGGTGAATATTACGAGATCCTGAAAGAAACCGATGCTTCTAGCCTAAGTGATGAACTTGCGAGATTGCGTCCATCACGGGTTATTCCGAGATACAACCTGGATCCCGTGAGATATTACCGGTTTGTTGCTTCTATTACGAATAAGGACTGGTCTGGAGAAAGGGTATACCTGTTCAGAAATGGAGACAGGATATTCATTGCAAGGAAGCTGAGAAATGAAGGTTCATGAATACTTCACTTTCTTCACCTGACTGTATGCACCGATCGTGGGGGTATTTCGTGACTTTTCAGGTTCTTCATAGAGATGAGCTTTCGCTGGAAGCCTAATTCGCTGCGTCCACAAAATTAAGTTTTTATATGGATGTGATATGACTATCATTCGAAATGTTTGAACTGTTTGCAAAGGCACGTCTACCTACAATATATGGTGAATTTACTATCTATGCATTTTCCAATGAAGAGGGCAAGGATCATGCGGTTCTGGTGAAAGGAGAGATAACCGGAAAAACAGGTGTGCCTCTGCGTATACATTCAGAATGCGTAACAGGTGAGGTCCTCGGATCGAAAAGATGTGACTGCAGGGACCAGCTCATAAAATCACTGGAGTATCTTGGGTCACACGAATCTGGAATTCTGATCTACCTGAGACAGGAGGGGAGAGGGATAGGCCTCCTTAATAAGATAAGGGCCTACAGCCTTCAGGATCAGGGCTATGATACTGTTGAGGCGAATGTGGCCCTTGGCCTCCCTGTTGACAAACGAGACTATACCTTTGTGGTCAATACTTTAGAATATTTCAAGATAAAGAGTGTCAAGCTAATGTCAAACAATCCCACGAAATTCCAGTTTCTGCTGGACAATGGTATAGAAATAGAGGAAAGAATACCTATTCTCTCGGATCCAACGCCTGATGACCGTTTTTATCTTCAGACAAAGAGAGAGAGGCTTGGCCATCAGCTTTAATATTAGATAGAGAGCCGAGACAACAATATTATATTTTGATCTCTTCACTTTAAATATGTCAAACATCAAGGCACTTGTTACCGATGCGCCAAAGGGTGGCGTATCGCTCAAGACAATACAGTCCAATACAGACAAGTATGACGTTCTGCTCTCGCCGTTATATACCGGAGTCTGCGGTACTGACAGAGGAATAGTCTCCGGTTCTCTAGGCTTTGCATACAATCCTGATGGATATGATTACCTGGTGATTGGCCACGAATCCTTATGTCAGGTGCAGGATTCGAATGTTCAGGGTTTCAGGAAAGGTGATCTTGTAGTACCTGTCGTGAGGAGACCTGGTGACTGTGTCAATTGCAGAATAGGGAGACAGGACAACTGCAGCGATGGTAAGAAACACGAAGCTGGCATTACCGGTATGCACGGATTTATGCAGGAACTATTCTCCGACGATCCAGAGTATCTGGTGAAGGTAGATGACGTTGGCCTTCGGGAAGTGGGAGTATTGACGGAGCCGCTGAAGAACGTGCTCAAGGCGTTCGAGGTCTTCGACACGGTCTCGAAAAGAGCTGTCTTCTCCGGAGAAGATTCCACGATACTGGATAAGCATGCAGTCGTAATCGGGACTGGCTGTGAGGCCTTCCTCTATGCGATGATGGCGAAAGAGTATGGATTCGAATCACTGATGATTAACAGGCATCCGCTCAGTGATCGAACCCTTGGTACATTGAATGACCTTGGCCTGTCATTCGCGGATTTCAAAGCAGACCCGGAGAAACCGTTTGCGTCCGGCATAGATCTCCTCATCGACACAAGTGGTGACCCCACTACCATCTTCAATTTCACCAGAAAGGTAAATTACAACGGCGTAGTCCTCCTTTTTGGCACCAACGGCAGAGCTCCTCCAGGATCCTTCTCGGGTGCAGACATCGATTACCTTGTTGAGAGAAACATTACAATAGCCGGAAGCGTGGATGCAGCGAAGAAACACTACTTCCAGGCAATCGAGTATCTTACAAAGTGGCATTATACCTATGGAAAGAAGCTTGAGGAAGTAATAACAGCTAAATTCAAACCCGAGAATACGGATATTTTCACTGCAAGGCAGAAGGATGAGTTGAAAAGCGTCATAGACTGGACCGGATAGATTGCCTGCTGAGATAATTGACGGGAACAAGATTGCAGAAAACATTATGGGTTCCCTATCCAGGGAATTCAAGGAGGCACAGGATGCATCCGGCAAGGTTGCAAGCCTGAGGTTACTCAAGGTTGGAGATGACCCCGGTGCACGCATCTATGCTGAGGCAAAGATAAAAAGAGGCACTAAACTGGGGGTATCTGTCGAACTGGAAAGATTGGAAAGAGATGTGACCAGAGAATCCCTTCTGAGCAGAATAGAAAGTCTTTCTTCAAATCCGGATGTAACCGGTATAATGATCGAGAACCCTCTTCCGGCCCATTTGAGTTTCACCGATATATCCGATCACATTCCTATGGAGAAAGATGTTGACGGAACTTCTTCTGCCAACCAGGGCAGAATAGTAAATAGAACTGAGTTCCTTACACCAGCCACCGCAAATGCGGTTGTTCATATCATGGAGCAGTACCCTGAGTTGCGCTCATCTATTGTTACGATTGTGAATAGAACCCCGGTCGTTGGACGGCCACTTTCTCAAATGCTCCTGAATCGCGATTACACGGTCACTGTGTGCCATTCAAAAACGCCGGATGTGGTCATATATACCCGCCGTTCAGACGTCGTGATTGCAGCTGTGGGCAAACCGAACTTCTTCAACGATGAGATGATAAACCCGGACTGCACGTTTATAGATGTTGGAATCAACTATGTGGAGGGAAAAGTAGTCGGCGATGGAGACTTCGCATCGTTATCCGGCTGGGTAAAAAGGATCACTCCTGTACCAGGAGGGGTCGGTCCGATAACCGCGAGCCTGATTTTCAGCAACCTTCTAAAGGCTTTCAAGTTTCAGAATTCTTTATGATTTAACGGCGCAGTGGAGAATCATGGAAGCTCCCCATGGTATATCACGTCCTTAATTCTCGAGATGTTTTCCAGAAGATCGTCAGTAGATTCTGCGACCACGTTTACATGACCAAGTTTACGTTTGGGGCGTGGCTCCTTCCCGTAAGAATAGACCTTAGTCTGTCCTATTGAAAGCAGTGAATCGATCAGATTATTGTCGATCTCCCTCCCAATTATGTTAACCATGCCACTTGGCACTAACAGCTGTGGCTCTGGTAACGGAATGTCTAGTACCGCACGAAGATGCTGCTCGAATTGTGAGATAGAGGAACCACTAAGGGTGTGGTGTCCGGAATTATGCACTCTGGGCGCGAATTCATTAACAATTGATTCACCAGAAACGATGAAAAACTCGATGCCCATGACACCAACGTAATCCAGTGCTTCCATGATAGCCCTTGCTTTTTCCCTCATACCGAAATCAGGACAGGGAGCATAGTTATACACAAGGATGCCGGAGCTGTTGAAGTTGTATGACGGTTCGTTGAATAATATTCTTCCGTTGCGCATTCTCACTGCGATAATTGATGCTTCGAAATCATATCTGATATACTCCTCGACCACGTATGTTGCATCATCATCAGGCAGTTTCGGTTTCTGAGTGTTTGATGTAAGGTACTGACCTTTCCCGTCGTATCCGCCGGAAGACCGTTTTATCACAGACTCGTCAAAATTTTCTGAAAAAGAAATGGCTTCATCTGGTCCATTAGCAACGTAGAATTTTGGTGTTCTAATTGCTATTTGCTTGAGGAAAAGCTTCTCCCTGTGTCTTTCAAGTTTTAGATCAAGAGCCCTCAGGCCCGGGTATAACTTCCCCTGCTCCTCCGCGTATTTCAGAACGCCAGGATCTACATGCTCGAATTCCGGTGTCACCACTTCAACCGAATCAACAAACTCCTTGTATTTCGACGGGAGAAAAAACTCATCTGCAATCCTAGAAGCGGGGGCATCAGGGTTTGAATCTATCACGCTGAAATGGATGTTCAGTTTGATACCTTCCTGGATAAGCATCCAACCTAACTGCCCGGAACCGACGATTCCAACCCGCCTCATAGCGGGTCCTTCAGGATGTCCTCTGTCTGAGTCTTCATGAAGGTTTTATGTCTCTCCCTTAGCTCTTCATGTTTTATGGACAGGATGCGAATTGCAAGTAGAGCAGCATTCTTTGCCCCGCCGATCGCTACAGTTGCAACCGGTATTCCATAAGGCATCTGCACTATCGAATAGAGCGAGTCAACGCCCGCAAGCGCCTTTGTCTGTATCGGAACCCCAATTACGGGAAGAGAAGTAAGAGATGCAGTCATACCTGGTAAGTGTGCAGCTCCTCCGGCCGCAGCAATTATAACTTCAATTCCATTCTTTTCAGCTTCACGCGCAAACTCATACATTAGAGATGGAGTCCTATGGGCAGAAACTACCTTCGAGACAACTTCGATGCCAAAGCTCTTTAAGACATCAATAGCTTCTTGCATCACCGGGAGATCGCTTTTGCTGCCCATTATGACTGCAACTTTTGGCACAATCCACCATCTTACTAAGATATAAAATCATTTATAGCTTATCCATCCACAAGCCTAAGATCGATCTGGGAACTAACCTGCTTTGTCAGTCCAATCATGGATAAGGGGAAGTTATAATTGTACTGCCAAGAAGTGTTTGACTCCCAATTAGTTACGTAGATTATGCTGCACTCAAAACTTGAGAAGTTATACAGGCTGCTGTTGTTGGATTCCGGAATTGTATCGTTTGTAAGGTTAGAGTATAAGGAGAGTCCAAAGTAGAATTCATTTGTACCGACAGTCGCCGGGAAGAACCTTATCGTCTTCCCCCAATTTGGGGTAGAATTGAACCACTTGTACTGAGGTATAAAATTCTGCGGGTTACCTGCCATATCACCAAGCATGAAGCGGTTCATGGCCTGGGGTGGGCCCGATAAGGTCTGATTCAGAACAAATGATGAGATCGGAAGATTCGTTGCGAGATGACCGGAGACGTTCACAAAGAAATCAATAATACAGTTTGAAATACCGAACCCCCGAATCGAAAGGTTTACAGTGGATTCAGGGTAGCCGGGTTCACTTATTGTTAGTACCGTTGATAAATTGCCTAATACGGATATTGAGAATACGAAGGCTCCGTTCCAGGTATGATTCAGAGTGCCGTTATGTATGGTTACATTAGGTTGTAGGGGGCAAGGAGCATTTCTTTGTTGAGGCGTCTCATAGTATAACACAGATACTATCACAATAATCGCAGCTATTACAGAGAAGAATGCGATCCACCTGCTCCTCTTCTCGAGCATATTCAAAACCATGCTTCTTTGATATATATATATATATTTTGAAACTGCTCATACTGTATATGCATGTGCTTTACAGGTACTTGGTATCATGTCAGAAGGAACTGTTCTAAACACTCATGAAGAAAATCGTTATAAGAAACGGCATAGGTGGGATGAGCAGTTATTCCCAGATCGGAACTGTATTAGAATATGGCTAAAAGAACTCTGTTTATCTGATAAATAATGATAGGACCCAGATATTATGAGATCAATATTCTATACCGAACGAAGGAATAGATTTACGAAGAGTTGCTAACTCAAATTCTCTTAAATCTCGACAAATTGATGAAAAAATATACTTTGCAGCTAATCGGTTCAACTTATTTCGCACACACTGCCTAAGTAAATATATTAACTGAATTATTCATCAACAAACAATCAGTGAAAGTTATAATATAATATAACAATTACATATTTAAGTGAAACCAATTGGATCATACCTTAGTGGTCAAAGGCTGAGGCTTGCTGAACTTCAGGATTATGTGATAGACCTAATTTATGATAGTTTCCAGAGTAATGCACTCCTCTATGGTGGTACTGCAATCTGTAGATGTTTTGGAGGAATGCGTTTTTCAGATGGTCTTGACATCTACCTTGAGAGAACTGCATTTGATGACTTCATCTCATCTCTAGAAGAAAATGGTATGAAGCTTATTTGGCAGGACCCAGATCTTCCGACAAGGGCTAGGATTGGCAGAAATGAAATTGACATCCTCATTGAATCAAAACCTGGATTCGCTGAAAATGAGATAAGGGCTTATTCGCGAACCGATGGGAGCGTTAAGACAATAAGCGTGCTAAGCCCGACAGAATTGATGATCAGGAAGATAGAAGCCTACCATGGCAGGAGATTTATAAGGGACATTTATGATCTTTATGTTCTGACAAACTGGTTAGACAAGACGGATTACACAGTGAAAGTGGAATTGTCAAATTTCTTACGTGAAATAAAAGCGCCTGTTAACGAAGGCATATTGAGTTCACTCCTTTATGCTGGAGCTGAAGGTCTGAATTTTGTTCGCATGGTAGATTATATAAAAAGGTGGGTAAATGAAATATGAGACATACTTCATTGAATTCTTTTCAAAGCAGACCATGTTCACTACAAATGATGCAAGAAGGTTTCTGGTTAGTCAAGGAGCAGGTGAACCCTACATAAGACTGATGCTTCACAACCTTGTCAAATCTGGAAGATTGTACAGATTGGGCAAGGGGGCATACACATTTCACCGAAATGAAGTCGCAGTTGGATTCAAGTTCAGGCCATTTTACTATGGACTTCAGTATGCACTAACAATTAGAAAGATCTGGACACAACAGTCCGTTCCTGTAATTATAACGAACACCATGGCAAACCCCGGGGTACGTGAGATAATGGGAATCAAAATAATATTGCACAGGATTGATGAAAAAGCATTATTTGGCTTTGAATATCTGAATTACGGAGGCCTATTTGTTCCAGTATCAGACTTGGAGAAGACCCTACTTGATTTCGAATACTATAACATTAATCTGGACCCTGAAACCATGTCCTCTTTGGAGAAGAAAGTGAACTGGTCAAAACTCAGAGAATATGCTTCAAAGATTGGTGACGTTGCAAATCGAGGTTAAATCCATGTCGCGAGATCGGAATTCCTTGGGTTCTTGTTTCAATGATAGGGTTCATGCTCCGGCTTGGCCTGAGTGAAGCTTCAAAAGCACAATCAATCATAAAAATATATTTTATTGACGTTAAGGAGGGGGAATTTATTTACTATTGTTTTGCGTTTCACCCTCCCATTACTGTAATCGCCGATGTGCAGGTACTTCTGATGGCCCTCATAATAAAAACATTGCATTTCTGAACACTTTTGTAATGCAAGATGCGGTAAAACACTTTGTCGCCCAGTAATCACAGTTTAAAACTGAGGTGAAGTTAGGATTAGGTTTATTTCCATAAATGAAGGCAAACGAGGCTGGATATCCTAAGAAATATTATCAATCAATGCCTGACTCTTCTTGATGAGAAATAGTAAAGAACCCAGAAAAGGAAGAATAATATCGTGAACAACGCAACTGACGGCAATAAAGCCCCGCTATAAAGGAAGTCATCTGGAATAAGATTTAGATAGCGGAATCCATATAATGAGAGCCAAGCTATAAGGGATAACATGAATGCGAAACGCAGGTACCTCTCATTCTTTATAATTTCATCATCTGTTTCCAACGGGGCTTTAACGCTTTTATGCTTATTCCTGAAAACTTTGGGTTTAACCATATTACCTTGGAGTTCTATATGAAGACGAATAGATAATTCAACCGCAATATATGCAACTGTCATAACAATAAAACCTGCGGTTGCAAGATAGAAAAAAAAGGACGTAAAGTGGTAGTTGACATTATTGATGTTGGTAATACTTTCATATGCAGCTATTACAACATATCCCCCTAATGAAGATACAGGGAAGGAAACCATTGAAAGTCTTGTTCGACGCAGTCTCTTGATTTCTAGAGAAACATAAATTATCCCTGGTACCAAAGTCAAAATCCAGAGCAATATCAAAATTAAAACAATCGAAATACGGATCAACCCCTACTGGTATGCCCCCAGCCAGATGCACTGATTTCCATATTCATTAACAAAGGAATGCGCAATGTTAGAAAGATGAACTGAATCTATTCCACTAAATGCCATTGGGATCAGGCCGTTTTCCCATCCTGTTCCGTCCACATATACATGTATTCCCCACCCATTACCGGTCAAAACTCCAAAGTACCATGTGTAGAGATAATCATTTTGAAGTGCCGTTGGAACGTATCCAGTCCCCAAATCGGCATTGTAAGCTTTTTCATATGTCTGAAGCATGATTGTCGTATCCGCCGCATCCCATCCCGCAGTAAAAACCCAAAGGGACAATCCTAATATGGATGCCATGTAAGCTACTATACCTGAAACGAAAGCTACACTAAGCTCACCAAGTTGGATTGCTTGCAAAACGGCATAATAAGCATAGGCTTCGTTTAAATTAGTTCCCGTGAAAGAAACTGTGTCATAGAAGTAATTCTGGTAAATATAATCTACTTCCCCATATGTGCCTATCAGCCACGCAGATAAATAATCGATCCGAGCAGCTACAAGAGGATCAATGATTTGGCTTCCATTTTGAGATCTTACAACAGCTGCAGAAACTATATTTTCAGAGTTATTTGCTTGCAGAGTGTAGTTGACCTTCAGTACAGTGTAATTTTGACCATGCAAAGAGAAAGCTTCGGATCCAATAACGGTAGGTTTGCTGTGGTTAATCACGTATGCATTTTGCGAAGCCTTTGTCGGATTTTGAAGGCCAAACGACTGCTCTTGAAGCCTGGTCAACTTATTCATCGCTTGTGCGTCATAGTTGCTGCTATTCAGAAATCTGTCGAACACTTCCATCCTTGCATTCTGGTTATATGGTACTTGGACCTTGTTTCTTTTTGACCATGAAGTAAAGTCTTGCTTAAGTAGAAGATTAAGTTTATTAATTGTCGATGGCAGTTGCAAATCACCCTGGTGGGCTGATTCGTTGGTGACTGCTAGTTGCATGCTGTTATTCGGCGCTGAATTGAGTTGGTTAAACGTACCTAAGAAAAGTCCAGGGATCAATATCATTGTTGCAAAAGCAACAAAATATTTGGACATCGATAGAAAAGGTTGCAATCGACTGACAGACGTCTTATGCATTTTCTTGACCTAAATTTGCATGTTTGGGGAGATATAAACATTTTGCACAATTCTATGCCAGTCGTTAGCCGTTAGATATCTTACATCAAAATATGCCCTGGTCAGTGAAATTTTCGGCGTTTCGGGATCAAGTATCTCTATGATGTAATGATTATTACACCATCTTACTTTTAGATTGTAGAAGCAGAAATTTTAACACTCTCTATCACTTTATTCGTAAACGAAATAACGGCAGATGATCGCCATAGAATGGGCCCTATGGCGGCAAAGGACGGAAGGTTTAACCGCAATGTCCATGACGGATTGCTATAATGGAAAGTCTCTACCTATTTTCATGGAAATTCAACTTGAGAAAATGAGCGGACTGATAAGGGGTAAACTCTTGCATTAAGAAAAAACAAAACCCGCCCGTTTAACGTAGGAAAAATATATTTCAACCATTTGAGCCGAATATGATTCTGGTTCCTACACTATGGTAGGTACCGAATCATGTTAGAAATCCCGGCTTCCGGATTCGAACCAGAGACCTGCGGATTACGGCGGCAATCCTTCAATGGAAATCCTCTACAGTCCGCCGCTCTACCAACTGAGCTAAGCCGGGTTTGCGAAGGGAATCTATCCTTCCTTTATAAATCTTCAAAGTACTTTTTCGTTTCTGAAGCGGTCTGCCTGCAACCTGCAAAGTAATCCATTGAAATTAAATAACATAGTATAATGCGGATTGGGAAGCGGACTGTGTTCGAAAATGTCTTTCAGAAGCTAGGGAGAAAGATCTCAAAGAACAGTGGCAAGGTTATCATCATCTGGATTGCTATTCTTGTCGTATTTGCCCCTTTTTCAATTGTATTTTTCCAGAATGTAAACTTCAACATAGCCAGCAATATTGTCTCCAAAAACTCTATGTCTAATCAGGCTCAAAACTTACTTAACCAGGAATTTGGAAGTTCTGGGACCAATAGTAGCGCAGCAGATCAGGTGGTTATTTTCGCGAATAACACTTACATTGGAAATATCAGCAACTATCATACAATGCTGAACCTTCAGAGTTCGCTCTCCTCTTATCTATCTACAAACAGTTCCTTCACTGGAATAGATTCAATCACGTCGGAAATGAATACCGCAATTTCTACTTACGCGACTTCTATTGCACCCGAACTCAACGGTACTTACCAGCTTGTCCAGTCAACAGCTAGCGGATTAGCAGCTTATGGGGAATTACTCAATGAAACCCTGGGGATTGAATACGGGTTTCCACTTCAGTACGTTCAAGCTTATTCTCAAGCCTATTCCATCAATGGCAATAATTCAACTCTTGCAAATTCTAACTGCTACTCCAACTATTCATCGATGCTCTCTCTTCAGAATAATTCAAATGGAATACCTGGTTTCCAGCTTGCATACCTGAATACATTCATTCCTTACTGGAATGCAACTCTGAGTGTTGATAACAACCTGAACAACAGCATATACAGTATGAATTCTTCAGTCCATTCCTCACTGCCAGGATTGAACCCGCTTGCGGAGTACGTTTCAGCGAAAAACAATACCACTCTTTTCTCTCTTTATGGCGAGATGTTATCAGTAAATGCTAACTTCTCGCTCTTCGGTTTTTTGAATCCAGCAGAAGTAAACGCCTTCTTAGAGAAGACATCGCTTCTGACCGTCTCTTCTGGATTACAGGCTCCAGAATCCATCCAGCTGTTGAACGCGCTGGGCATTGGTGCCTACACATTTACCCGCAACGTATACAACTTGAGTATCAACCCGTTACCTGGGAGTCTCTCCGGATTTGCCGTTAAACTGGTCGCAAATTCTAGCGTGAATCTATTCTCAAGTAATCCTGCGTACAGAATTAACAATGCAACGATAGTCCCTTTCCTTAGCGCTTTACTGGGTAATTCAACTTCACAGGTGACAAACCAGTGGTTCAACAATTTTACCTTGGCTGAACAGCCACTTGTTCCAACGCAATACCTGAGATCCTCACTTGTTGGAAATGGGTTTTCGTCAATGTTGATCATACTGAGTTTCAGCAGTAACGTAAGCCAGGCAACCGTTAACGGTATTACAAACCATTCAAACTCATTCCTTGGAGATATTAATGGTCTTCAGCTCCTCTATACTACCAGCAATGCACAGTCAAATGAAGTCAGCAATCAGTTTACAAATGGCCTGATAATTGCCCTGGCTATTGGAATTTCACTATCCATCCTTCTGATTGGAATATTTTTCAAATCACCGATAGCGGCTTTTCTGCCCCTGATGATGTTTCTGTTTTCTGCTATAATTTCGATGGGAATAAATGGGATACTTTACAAGTATGTTTTTCACACTCAGGTCTCATTCATCACGCCGACGTTGCTGTTAATTCTTGTCCTGGGACTTACAACGGACTACATGGTCTACATTATGGCCAGGTACAGGAGAGAACTGAAGAGCGGTAATCCTGAAGCAGCTGCAATCTCAGCAAAATGGTCGGGACATGCAGTATTCACTTCTGGACTGACGGTCGCTCTCGCCTATCTGGTGCTGTGGCTTTCTGATATCCCGATATTCAGCGATTCCGGTTTAACTAACGCGATAGGAGTTGCTATAACAATATTCCTGGCAAATACGCTCCTGATCGCAATGCTATCGAGATCTGGAACGAAAATATTCTGGCCAACCAAGATTTCTCTCCAGGGAAAGATCCCTCTCGAGGGAGCGATGCGCAGAGTTGCGCATTTCTCCGTTAACAACAAGAAGAAACTCCTCCTCATCCTTTCGGCTGTTTCAATAGTATGCATATTATTCTATGAGACCACGGCGACCGGGCTGGATGTCTTTGCACTTCTGCCCTCCAATGAGGCTACAAACATTGTTCAGGGAGTCAATTACACTTTTGGCGGCGATACCCTGGACCGGAATTATGTAATTGTTGAGTTTTCGTCGCCTATCTATACAAATGTTTCCGGAAACATTACTTTCAATGCTAATGAAATGACCGCACTGAACGCGATCGAGGGCACGATAATCAATCAACCCGGCGTTGCCGCTATTCAGGGCCCGACATACCCCTTCGGGTATCAGGTTCCGTACAATCTTTCAAACGTCTCTTCTGCGTATACGCAGATATATCTGAACCAGATGCTTACTTTCATCGGCAACAGCAGCAATTATGCCCAGATCCAGATAACCATGAAGAGTCTTGCATGGGCTCCGATCAGTTCTGCTGTAACAAAGAACATTGACAATAATCTGTCTTCACTTGAGGGGAGCTATGCTTTCACTTACTATATGGGCGGTACTTCCCAGGGAATAAGCGATGTATTCAGCTATGCATCATCTACATTCCTGGTTTCGCTCCCAATTCTAATAGCGGCAATATTCGCCGTTCTCTTTGTCCAGCTCTATGCAATATTCACACCAGTACGACTGATAATAATGGTTCTGCTTGCAGTGGTTATCTCCCTGGCCTTCACTTATTTCATAATCAATTCACTCATGCATTTTGCACTGATAATTTTCCTGCCAATCTTCGTAGTCATAACGCTTCTTGCAGTGGGTCTTGATTATGACATATTCATGATCACGCGGGTCAGGGAAGAAATGATCAAGGGTGAAACTACTGAAGCGGCAATTACAAAGACGATAGAGGAAAACGGCGGTGTAATTATCACTCTTGGGCTACTTCTATTTGTCACGTTTATTTCTCTTTCGTTCACTGGGATACCGATAATGTATGAAATAGGACTCGGACTAGCCCTCGGAGTCATTATAGATACATTCGTGAGCTGGCCATTCTTTGTTCCCGTGGTAATGCTCTATCTCAAGAAATATAACTGGTGGCCATCGAAGATAGAGGATAAAGTTCACCTTGGAAAAGAGTAGGCCTAAGTATGGGGTGAATTGAGCATTAAGCGGGCATATAATTTGCATCATTGTATTCATCAGACAGAGTTGCAGGGAATAATATCCAACTGCGGTGATCTTTGACCCGATAGATATACCAATTGAACACCTCCAACATGCATTTTCAACAGTATAAGATTCGAACTTTAGATCTGCAAGCTGAGCTTTGCATCGAAAGTCAAGATCGAACCGAGAAGAATCCTTCTATCTACACCCTCAGGATATTTCAGGTTAATATCAGTCCATGGCCATTTGAAAAACTTTTTCGTGCGTCTTGCGTCAATAATAAGGTTCTGTTGTAGATCTCTTAGAGTGAAATGCGACGCAATTCTTTCTTCCCCGATGGAAAACTTCTCGACCCCATCCAGGAACACGTTGAATCTGCGGGTATCGTTATGCTTCTTCAGGTAGCCGAGCTCTGCAATGGTATCACCTGCGTCGTTCTTCATGATCTGCGCAGCTGCGAGTGCAGAGCTCGACCATGGTATCACGGTGAGGAGGATATCGTCATTACTGCCCCTGACCTCGACGTTGACAGAACTTGCGAAATTCACAGTCATCATCGCGGATCCGAGCTTCGATCCATTCTGTGCCTGCAGTTCAACTTCCACGTGGAAACCTTTGACCTGAGTCCTGACTACCTTAAGATAGTCTGCGTTCATCAATGGGTCCTGATTTGCGTCGAAGCCACATCTTTCAATAGTCTGATCTTCAGGTTTTAGGGCTGATCCACACACTGGGCATGTTACCATTTTTTCAGAAATCTCGTTATTGCAGGCTGTGCATCTCATCTCATTCCAGTATTGCAGCATCAAATGAAAGTTTGGGGCAACCTTGATCTGTGGTACCTTTATAGCTCTTAGAATTGTGTATCACACCCCATGACAGGTAAACTTAGTTATATCGCGAGGACATATCGGATTTCAAGGTGGTAGACTCTGGAATCACAGGATGTCGAAAGTGCATACAACAAATTCTACAAGGACAAAATCGTTACCGCTTTAATTGGTATCGAAACCGACGTTAACAGGGTCGAGACAGTAGCGAAGAGCGTAATTGGCCATAACTACGTAGAAGATGCATTTATAGTGACCGGGGACTTCGATATACTGTTAAAAGTAAGATTTCCAGAGTTCTGGACCCTGCAGGAATTTCTTGTTGATGAGCTAAGCAAGATACCCGGTGTCAGATCCATCAAGACAATGATGGTGTTGCAGGCAATGAAAGACCTGGGCAAGATACTTCCGGAGTGAGCAATATGGATGAAAAACTGTTTGAAGAAATAATGTACCTGCTCGATGAGCTATCGCAGGATAATACCATACCAAAAAATGTAAGGAAGCACGCAGCTGATGCTAAAGCGAGGATGTCAAACAAGAAGCAGAGCCTTGATCTGAGATGTGCGACTGTTGTCTCTTCGCTTGACGATCTCACAAACGACCCTAATGTTCCCGCTCACGCCAGGACATTTCTCTATACCCTGATAAGCAAGCTCGAGGCCCTCTCGAAAGCATAGATCTCAGGGGAAAATTTGCTCATCCTTTATTTTAGGGCAGCTATCACGGAAAAGTTAAAAGAATGTCTTGACTTCATAGGGTCATCATCACGCTGTCCTGCATCTACGGAGACACCCCTGCGTGACTCCCCATGCAGTTTTTAAATCATAGCTTAAGCTAAATATTTATATAATTATAATATTGAGGGTTCGATCGTTGTGCCCATATCTGAAGAAGGAGAAAAGCTAGCAAGGTCACTTATCTTGTCTGATATTCCTAGAAGCGTGGCTTACACGCTCGTTTATATCAGGGACAAGGGAGAAATCACAAGCGTGGAGATCGAGAGGGAGACTGGTCTGAGGCAACCGGAAGTCTCGATAGCGATGCAGTGGCTCCGCAGGCGCGGTTGGGTCAATAAGCGAAACATGAAGAAGGAAGGAAAGGGAAGACCCATTCATGGTTATAAGCTCTCCAAGGGGTTCAATGAAATTCTTGAGGAGATAATTCAGGATCTCTCAACCGAGATAGACGAAATAAACGGCAAGATCGAGAAACTGAAGGGTTTCAAGCGTTAGATCCAGTATTTATCTCGTATGAGGTTCCGTCTTCCCTGCCAACTATAATCTTTGAAGCCAGACCGATAAAGAGACCAACTTCCACCACGCCCGGAAGCATTTTTATTTCCTTCTCTAAATCAGCAGGATTCTCAATTTCATTGAAGTAACAGTCGACGATGTAATTTCCATTGTCTGTCACGAAACCTTCTCTAAGGATTACATCTCTCGCGAGGGCGGATATCTTACGGGCTGTCGATTCATGTAGAAAGGGGAGCACTTCAACCGGGATCTTACTTCTTTTGAGATTCCCTTTAGTCAGCTTTGATTCATCTACCAGGACAAAGAAGTTCCTGCTGTTCTCTGCAACTATTTTCTCCCTCGTAAGTGCACCACCGCCGCCTTTTACAAGGTTTCCCATGGAATCAACCTCATCTGCCCCGTCAAAGTCGATATCTATCCTACCATCAATTCGAGAAGCTATCTCTATCCGAAGTTTCCTGGCCCTGTCCTCAGTGTCCCTGGATGTTGGAATACCCCTCACCTTAAGGCCCTGGGCAACTTGCTCACCGAGGATATCAACAAAATAGGCCGTCGTAGTCCCGGTACCTAATCCGAGAAGCATGCCCGGTTTCACGTATTGGATAGCTTTCAGCGCTGCAGATCGCTTTCCTTGCTCTTTTCCCTCAACTGGCATCCTCACATGGATATGGATGTGGCTTAATAATGCTCCACAATGATCTAATTACCTATCTTTTTAACCACTTTTGAACACTACGCTGTTCGATACGGAATTATGGCCTATCCTACCGAAACATGTTTATACAATGTAGTGTTTATTTAGTCACTACGTCTTTCATACGGAAG
>JBJKSG010000012.1:0-3616 GCA_046704325.1 Thermoplasmataceae archaeon | reverse complement strand
TGCAGGTCTATCAACTTCACACAGTCCATCACTGGACTGCGTGTGATGCCTGCTATCCGGACAAACAGGTAATTTCCGGAACCCAACTTGCATGGGTTAGTCATATATCATCCCTGGCGTGCCATCCTGCATTGTTCCCTTCTTCACTCTTATCCGCTTGGCCATGATCTGATCTCTGATCTCGTTGAACACAAGGCGGTCTTTTCCAGTCCTGGATAATCTCTCCCTGAAGAGCCAGATAGTATTGCGATCGGGGAGCTTCTCGGGAAAACCGAGAAACTTCATGAATGATATGCGATCCCTGATCTCCCTCTCTATCTGCGGGTCTGATAAGTTATACCATTGTTGTAAGAGCAGGATCTTGATCATGAGAATAGGATCATAATTGAGTCTACCGCCCTTCTCGGAAACATTGTCATAAAGGTCCTGGAGAACAGGCCTCAATCTCTCGAAATCGATTCGATCCGCGATCCCTGAAAGAGGATCGCCAATGTTTTCGACCTCCTTGTAGAGTTCAGATAAGCCGGTCTGGAATAGATTCATGCACATAGATCATGAGGTCATGAAAAAGCATTTCGGTGGAGGTTATTGGAAAAACTCAAATATTAATACTTCAAGGGATTTCATTTATAATGCTCAAGAAGACAAGAATGATCATGTTTGCCGTAATTGCAGTGGTGATCGTTGCTGCTCCCGTCTCTTTCTATGGAATGATGAATTTTCATAGCAATATTCTGGTTAAGGATGCATCCGCGACTGGTACTTTAAAAGGTAATTTTACATCTGCAACATATTCCAACGGTAGATTGAACTATAGCATTGACGCCATAGTCAACGAAACCTCATATGTTTATTCCGGTAATGAAACAGTGGGTTCATTATATTTAAGCAGTATAGTGGCTGCGGAGTTTTTCTTTCAGCCACAGATGGTGATGTTTGTATTTAGATTCACTCTGGATGGAAATTTCTCATCGAGTCTTCACCCGACTTCGATCCTGTTTCATCTAAACGCGTCAGCCCCTGGGACACCAGAAAGCATTGCGGCTTACCGATTAAGTCTAATACTCGATTCTGTTGGGAGTTCCTTGTTTCCAGGATATGAATCGCTAAACAATATATCCATACCATTTCATTCTTTTCATGGCAAAGAATTTTCTTGTAGTTTTTCCCTAAATTATCCCTCGTCAATAACGGCAGGCGATATTTTTCATTTCGGCATGTATGGATCTAATGGGAGTAAAGGGAACGCTATGGGTATAGGTTTTGCGTTCATGCAAATTACCACTGGAAACTTAGTAAAAAATTTGACCGTAACTTACACCATGTCCCTTTATGCTCTAGGTCTCACAGAGCCTTTGCAGGACACTATTACAACGTACATAGTGGATACAGGGGTAAGTTGCTAAGATGAGACGCCGAAGTACCGCGGAGCCTAGCTTGAGCAAGTTCGGTAAAAGGTTCACATTGCTTGTTGCCGTGTGTGCAATTCTTTTTACTATTTTCATTTTGCCAACATCAAATGCGGAGGCGATCAAGGTAAATAATACAAATTATTACCAAGACGGATATTGTGGCAATTCGACAATATATATGGTTTCTTGTGACACCAACAACAGATTTTTCAAAAACGTAACGGTACCACCTTCAAATGATATATATGAATGCACAGACATGTTGCCTCAAATGTATAAGTTCAACAATTTTAGCACTGAAGGGAAGTTCATATCTGGACAAAACTGGACTGTGCACATTGGCTCAGCCTTGACTGATTCTTTCTTGAACACAAGTTCTGTTGATGGAATTGGAGGTTCTTTTTCACAGACTTTAGGTTGTTATATGATTTCTATACCAATTGTGTTCACAGAAAGATATAGTTACTACGAGTCGGGCGCGTATAATATAGTTCCCCCATATACAACTTACCCAGGTTTAGTAAATCTTACTTTAGGACAGGAGTGTGCAAATGGTGTTAAAACCTATATTGATCCAGGAAGTAACAGTACAATGGGACTCAATGCATCAGGAAACTATCTTGATCACCTCAATAACCAAACTAAGATATGGAATATCATCTTGGATGGCGTCAAATTAATTTGCCCTCGCTTTGTCAAAGTATATGGCACCGCATCCACCTTAAATAACCTATACCAAAACATAGTGCCAACCGGAACCAAGAAGGGCAGTCAGTATTGCATTCCCGGAAACGGTACTGCGTTTCTGGATCCATGTATCAAGGGTGGAAATAGTTCAAGCGTAACGATAAATAAAAATACGAGCTGGGTATGGAATGATACATTCTCATACGGAACAACAGCTTTGGCTCTTATATCCCCAAGCGAAATGGTACACGACATTAATTTTCAAATTGGAGGTTGTGAGGGAGGGCTACCTTTCGGATATAACCAAGTGTTGTACAACTTTTCTGCTGTCCCTGCCAACCAGATCGCTGGAACTGTTCTCCTTAACAACAACGCAAACACACCTGACGCAAACCAGTGGGTTTCGATCTGCCAGATAATTGGTCAGTCCACCAATTCTTTCGGCTGCAGAATAATTTGCACTGACACTTTTCATGTCGAAACAAATTCATATGGTGAATACAGGTTCTTTGCCCCTCCAAATACTACGTATGGGATCAGCGCAAATCTGTCTACGCCCTTTGGAGTGACATCTCATTCAAACTCAATTACTTCAGGTTCAGCCGGCGGAACGACATTTGACAACTTCTCTTTATACACTTCAAGAGTAAGCGGCCAATTGACGAACAGCGCTACTGGAGAGCCGTTACCTGGCGCAAAGGTTACGTTCACTTCTTCAAACGACACTTCATTCAGCGTAACAACGAATATCAACGGCGTTTATTCAGAAAACTTTACGGACAACGGAACCTATACAGTCACCGCATCTGATTCTGGTTACTTTAGCGCATCGACAACTGTAATTCTTAGTGACAGTACAATCACAGAGAATTTTGCACTGACACCGGCAGGAACTGTAAACTTCGATGAATCCGGTCTACATGGAAACACATGGTCTGTAACTCTGGATAACCAGTACGAGCAGTCATCTTCCAGTCATATATCCTTTCAAATAGCTTATGGAAGCTACTCATATACCATAGGTTCAGTTACAGGTTACACTAGCTCTCCCGTCTCAGGTAATGTTCGTTCTGACCTTACTGGCACCACTAAAAATATAACATTCACTCCAACATCATATTATACACTAACATTCAATGGTTTACGCCTGCCTTCTGGGTACACGTGGTCGGTGACTATTGGTGGAACAACTAATTCTTCTTCGACCGGATCTTCGATCAGCTTCTCTGAGGCTGACGGGTATTTCACGTATTCACCTTCCAGCTTGCTTGTTCCAACTGGAACTCCTGGTTATTACCAAGATTATCATGCCCCGGGCGGGACTGCGCATGTGAGTGGAGCGTCTCAGGTCATCGACATAAGCTACAGTTATACTTTGATGCACTTTTGGGTGAACTCTTCAACCGAGATAATGCTTGCCAATGGAACTTACAAGCAGGCCCAGTATATTGCCACTGGTACCGCAATAATGTCTTATAACATAACGACAGGTTCTTTGCAGCAGGAAATTGTCCAGC
>JBJKSG010000011.1:0-10470 GCA_046704325.1 Thermoplasmataceae archaeon | reverse complement strand
CTGATCTTTCGGAGTTTCGGCAAGAAGCTGTAGCATTGCATATATTATGCATATCTTATATAAGGATCTTTACGCGATCAGAATTGGTAAAGGAAGAACAGCGTGCACAATAGACTGAGGTGTTACTATCGGTTGTTGCTAAAATCATGTTTTAAGTCGCTCTCTCCCTTTCTTCATTTTGCAAAACAGCCATCTGTCAATGACCTGACCAATTGTGATTACTGAAAATACCCCAAAACCTACGAAGTGTTGGAATTGTTTTTCAGAAATATAACCAAAAACGCTTACAACAGAAAAGGCTAGGAAGACTACCAAAACAATGATGCTAATGACCAATGGCAATATGCACTTTGCAAATTCCAAAAAGTTGTGTAAAATAGTTTTAAAATCCTTCAATATTCTTAGTACGGAAATGGAGATATTGAATAGAATGATAGGAATGAATGCAATGGAGAATGAAAAAAAGAGTATAGAGGTTCCACTCCCACTCGTCCCGGTTAAGTACCAACCTATACCTGAGAAGATATAGGTAGCTATAATTCCATTGACAAAGATGGACTCCATAGACAGGTACCTTACAAGTGAGTTCCCTACTGCGTAAGTATAAAGTGCAGCTAACAAGAATAGGGACAATGGAATGATAAAATCAAAGAAAATACCGGCATAAACATTGCTGAACGACTGCCAGTCTTCTGTAGGATTGAACCAGCTTGTAAGCAAAGTGATCAAATTGCCCGAAGGGAAAGAATGGCTGTGCAAAATCGCGTAGATCAGCCCAGGTAGGTATGCCACAACAAAAATAATCGGTACCAACAAAGGCTTCTTGGAACTCTCTGCCCACATACTTCCATAATGTGAGTTGTGAGAATAATATACCTTTTTACAAGACTTTGCAAATCAATGCGCATCCAACGAGCCACCCACCGATTTCCCTGACAAGAAGAGATCCCCTATAGCTAGGATAGTGGGTTAACCTATTCCCTTTATGATCGAAATTATCTCATCCTCGTACTTCTTCGCTACAGTCTCTTCTCGCCCAAGGTAGTCTCGCAGAAGTACAGAAACTAGCAGAACAGTAACCGTGCAACCCTTCTCCTCAGGAGATAAGAGAATCTTGCAAGGAAGAAACAGTCCATTTCTGGGATCTTCATCCATTATGTCTTTTCCAGCTTGCGGTTTGCAAACGTTGAGTATTAGGTACTTCTGAAATGGAGTTTTCAGTTTTGTTTCTATAATCTCCTTCATATCTATGTAGGAAAGTACCCCATAGCCATGTTCTTTCAAAGCGGAAAAAATTTTGCCATACATTGTTTCCGGATCGTAGGGAAACGTGATTTCAAAGCTATGCATAAATCACAGAGATCAAAGCGGATAAAGAATCTTGCCGTAATTTAAGAAGAGATTGAGCCAGGTATCACATGGATAGCGTTTATGAACTGGTATAAGTGATTTCTTCCCAAATCCTATATGCCAGTGTTCCAGCTTCCGTGTCCCAGGTATATCCTTATGGCCTCACCAAATATCAGACCGGTTAGAAATGAGAGAAACGCACTTGAAAAGACGATATATGCATATATCGGGTAGAAGAACAGCACGCTCAAACGTATATACAGTGCAAGAGTCCACACTATTGTCGCAAAGAAAGATCTTCTGTAGAGGACTTGATTGTGCCTTCTCACGAATAGAGCATCCCTACCTATGAGAATACCGCCAAAAATACCTGGTATGCCAGCCAGGGCAGCATACACGTCTCCTTCAACGTTTGAATAATTGATGGTCAAAGCCAATATCAGGATATAGATAGTTGGAGAAGCAAAAGCCCTGAAGAAAGAGAATTTTCCAAGTCTGAGATAATTGAAGAAGGTGTACAGAAACATTACGAGAACTGATATGTATACAATATAGATGCCAATTGAGCGAGGAATATGGCTGATTATTTGATCATAGGACAAGGAATCCTGTAAGTATGTTGTCTGAGAGAGCAAAAGGATCAAGCCTTTGGACAGATATGAGACAATGTTAGTGACCATCCAACCCTCGCGTATTTTGCATATTATAGACCCAGTTTTCTAATTCACAACCATATTACCACACTAATAATAATTGCCTCTTTTTCTAATTTTTAGAGAGATAATTGTCTCCGTTACAAAGAACTCGTCTGTCTTGGATTTTGAAAACTGAAAAGAGGAGCTTTAGCAGGATGGGTTCACCCATGCATGTTATTTACCCGCGTGGATTAGCAAAACAAGATGGATATCCATTATAATGTTAAAAGTGCCAAAGCGGAGATTCCGTGGCTCAGTGAGAAACTGAGAGAATTACGGTCTCTGCTTCCTGTTGGCGTGAACAGATTCCCCATGTTACCCAACACTGCCAGTGATAACGATTTTATCGCAATAAATGAGATCATGAAAGCTATTTCGGAAAAGCAAATTGTTCTGAGGGATCCGGTAGAAGGTCTTGTGGATTTTCCTGCGATTGTTAACAGTATGCCAGCATATCTATGCTGGGCCGAGAAAGAAGATGAATTATCTTATTGGCACTACGCTGACGAAGGTTTTGCCCGAAGAAAGTTGCTGACTGAAGCAATGGATATACTCGAACCTCTGTAATTTAATATATGGCTAAATATATAGATTGGGATAATCAAACGATTAGCCAATAAACTATATATCATCAAAAATAGGTTTTGAATTAACAGTATGCTCTGGAGTAATTCCTTATGTATAAAACCAGAAATACTGAGTATAGTTCGCCCGCCAAATGGTTACAGTCAAAAGTTGCTGCTCTTCCGCAAATCTTGGCCCTGGTGTCGATGTCGCCTCGATTGCACTTAATTCCTTCCATGAAGTCCTAGAGCTTCAAGCAAATGGACCAAGTACTGACAAGATCCTTCTTGAGACCAGAGATGGCCAGGCCCTTGTGAATTCGCCTTCAATAGAAGTAGCAACTGCCATCCTGAAGGACTATGGAATAAGATCGGGTATCCGGATGCGTACATACGGTGATATTCCATGGGGTGCAGGATTTGGGAGCAGCGGGGCCGCCTCTGTGGCAGCCGCCATTGGCGTGGATAAATTGTTTGGATTGGGCCTTAACACGGAAGAATTGTTAAAATATTCACTGCTTGGTGAGAAATTTGTTGCTGGGACACCGCATCCAGACAATGTTGCTGCTTCACTTCTTGGAGGCCTCATTGTGATTTTGTCAGTTAATCCATTCCGCTACCGGAGAATTCCCGTCAGTGATGAAATCAAATTTTTCCTGATTCAGGTGAAAATGACAATTGAGAATAAGACTAGGTCTTCCCGTGAGTTGCTCCCGGAGAGAGTTGCGCTTTCCGATGCCATCAATAATTCGCGAAACTTATCCATGCTGCTTGAGGGACTACGAGAGAATGATGCGTATCTCATTACAAGCGGAATGAATGATTACATTGCAGAACCTGCAAGAACTGCAGTCTTTCCGTTCTATCCTTCTCTTAAGAAAGCACTACTGGATTCGGGTCTTCTCGGAGTTGCTCTAAGTGGGGCAGGACCCTCTCTGCTATGTGTTTCCACCCTCGGTACTGATATTTCTTCAGTTAAAAGATCTGTAGAGAGAATACTCACTCCCCTCCGTTTGGATTTTGAAGTGTATGAGAGCAAGGTTTGCGGGGGTGCATTAAATGAAAGATGATAGGGCCTATTTGACCGACAGATACGACTTCAAGCACAGTCCACTTTCCACCCCGATTTACCAGACCAGCGCCTATCTGATGCCTGATGGTGAGGCTTTCAGGTACAGTAGGGAAGGGAACCCTACGGTAAAGCGCCTGAATGAAGTGCTTTCTAAACTAGAAGGTTCGGAAGACAGTGCATCATTCTCTTCGGGAATGGGGGCAATTACAGCTCTCCTATTGCATGTCCTGCGACCTGGAATGAGGGTCCTTATCCATGCAGATATGTTTGCAAGGACTCAAAAGTTCCTGAAGGAGTATCTTTCGCAGTTCAAGGTCACGACAACAGTTTCGAAACCGGGAACAGATTCCCTTATTGAGGCGTATGATGGTCACGATCTTGTCTTTATAGAGAGTATATCCAACCCAATACTACGTGTCCATGATTTAAGAAGAATCAGGGATTCGCTTAAGGAGAACACCCTCTTTGTTTCAGATTCGACCTTTGCCACCCCAATAAACCTGAAATCAATCAAGATGGGTGCAGATGTTGCAATACATAGCGGATCAAAATTTCTGGGTGGACACAATGACGTTATCGCTGGTTTCGCCTGTGGATCGAAGGATTTTGTACAGTCACTTGATACTTTCAGAAAAACGCTTGGAGAGACACTAGACCCATTCGCTGCGTTCCTTGTCCTCAGAGGAATAAAGACACTAGGCCTCAGAATGAGAGAATCAGAAAAATCTGCGTTTGAAGTGGCCAGGATTTTAAGAGATTCCAGTGTTATTGAGAGCGTATCATATCCCGGACTGCAGGATCACCCGGATCACGATGTTGCGAAGAGCCAGCTCCTGGGATTCGGTTCCGTGTTATCCTTCAAGATCAAACCCGGAATTGTAAAGCCCGAACTCCTGATGAATAGGCTCAGGATTGCGGTTCCTGCTAACACACTGGGAGGTGTCAACACGACAGTCTCACACCCGGCTACAATGTCACACAGGAGCCTCGATTCTTCAGAAAGAAAAGTGATTGGCATAACACCAGATCTTTACCGCTTATCCATCGGACTAGAAAACCCTGAGGAAATAGCTTCCGATCTGCTTGACGCCATCCATGGCAAAACCAAAAAGGAAGGGGGTGATGAAACAGATGGATAGGCTCAGCGTAGCTGTTCTTGGAGCAACTGGCCTTGTGGGCAAAGAGCTCATAAGGATGCTGCATGACCATCCATTTTTCCAGTTAGCTGGGCTCTACGCGTCTGAGAAATCCTTAGGAACACCAATATCTGAGTTATCTGAATCCTATGATATCGATCTTAAAGTTGAGAAAAGTGACGCTGAAGAGATTAAGAAGAAGAAATTCGATGTGATTTTCAGCGCGATCAGTGAACAGAGTGCGACACTTCTTGAAAGGGACTTAGCGGCAACCGGCAGTCATGTCGTGACCAATGCATCAGGAAACAGGATGCTGGATTCGACCAAGATTGTAGTTCCTGAAGTAAACTTTGAGGATGCGGCATCTTTGAATCCCGATGGATTTATTCTGGCTAATGGAAATTGCAGTACAATTGGCTTCGTTTTAGGAATTGAGCCCCTTTCTGCTTACGGAATTAGATCCGCATATGTGACAACAATACAGTCGCTGAGTGGTGCCGGATATCCAGGAGTTCCTGCTCTGGATATTCTTGGGAATATTATCCCATTCATTCCAGAAGAGGAGGAAAAGATAATCCGGGAAACTAGGAAGATACTCAAACTTGGAGCGGAAAGAAATAATTTTGACATTTCGGCAACATGCACTCGAGCGCCTGTGGCTAATGGTCACACAGAATGCATTACCCTGAACTTGAATGAGAAAGTCGAATATGATGATGTCAGGAGAAGGTTCATTGAATTTCCACGGAAGAGGTTGCCTTCGGGACTCCCCACGCTACCTGGAAGAACGATAATCGTTATGGATGACAAGGATAGACCTCAACCAAGACTTGATTCAATTCTTGGAAACAGGAAGAGTTCCAGAGGAATGCCAGTCGCCATAGGGCGGATCAGAGTGGAAGGGCATAGAGTTCAATTCATACTTGTGATAAACAACCTTGTCAGAGGAGCTGCAGGGTCTACTCTCCTGAACGCGGAAATTGCACACAGACTGGGGGCAATCTGATTGCGGGTTGAAGCAAAATTCTACAAGATAGGTGGTTCCTGCCTGACCGGCCCTGATTCGATTAGGGAATTTACTAGGCATGTCCCTCAGTTCGGGAAATCCGTCTTTGTATTGAGTGCATTTGCAGGGATTACCGATTCGCTGCTGGATTGCGTCGTGAACTCTCAAAGCGGAATAGAAGATTGTATCAATGGTATCGCTGATAGGCATATTTCAATGCTGCAGTCTGCGATTGGCAGACCACCTGATCAACAGTCGATAGATCGGATATACGGATCTGTTTCTCATATTGAGAATCTTTTCTTGAACAATGACACGCATTCTCTCAACACAGATGCCATATCGTCCTGCGGAGAGCGTTTGTCTGCCTCTACCTGCACTTCCTACCTGAATGAAATTGGTGAAGACGCCCATTATGTATCTGCCGATACTCTAGGCCTGTTGGCTTCCTCAAACGGGAACGGGTATTATCCAGATGTGCAGTTATCCTCTGAATCGATACAGGAAAGGCTCACTTCAATACTGAAAACAAAAAGGATTGTGGTTACAACTGGATACTTCGGCCAGGATCTTGACGGGATCGTTAGGACTTTTGGCCGGAACAGCTCTGATTACAGTGCAGTTGCAATAGCTGCTGCAAGCGGTTCTGACGAGGTAACTTTACTGAAAGATGTTGATGGGATATACAGCTCAGATCCAAAGAAGTTCCAGGCAGACGTGAGAAAATTCGATGTGCTTTCACATGAAAATGCACTGCTTTTGTCGCAGAGTGGTTTCAGGATAGTGCATCCCGGGGCGATAGAACTGGCGAGGCAGTTCGGTATAACAATTCGCGTGCGTGCATATCAGGAAAGTGAGTTTTCCGGAACCTTGATCAGCTCTTCTCTCTGATACTACTCAACTTCGTTGTCATGCCTCTGGTATTCGTATAACTGCGAAAATTTACCATTGCTTTCAAGCAAAGCCGGGACGGTGCCTTCTTCAACGAGGTTCCCATGATCCAGGACGATGACGTCATCAACTAACCTGATCAGCGAAAACCTGTGGGTGATGAGGATCAGGGTCTTATCGTTAAGAAACTTCTCAAGTGCCCGGATTATGGTCTTTTCCGACTGAGGATCGATTTGCGAAGTTGGCTCATCAAGGATCAGGATCTCGGGATTCAGGATAAATGCCCTCAATATCGAAATAGCCTGTCTCTGACCTTCAGACAGATTGCGCCCCATTTCACCTATCTCCGTATCAATTCCATCAGGCATTCTCTTGAATATTTCCGCCAGGCCGAACCTTTCAATGCATTCCAGTACCTCTTCCCTTGTTGCTGACGGATCTGAAAATAGAATGTTGTCAAATACGGTTCCCCTGAACATGAATGGGTCCTGCAGGACCGGTGCTATGAGCCTCCTGTATGATTTTGTCTGTATTTCCTCGAGATCCTTTCCGTCGACAAGAATTGCCCCCTTTGTGGGATGGTAGAACTTCAAGATCAGATTCGAGATAGTTGTCTTCCCAGCACCGGTATGACCAACTATGCCAACCTTCTGTCCCTTCTTGATTGTAAGATCAATGGATTTAAGCGCATATCCCTCACCATAGGAGAAGGTCACATCTTTGAGGATAATGCTCTCCTTGAACGAGCTAATTTCCTCCAGGTCCGCAGGCTGCAGCTCTTTCTCTGCATCTATTATTCCATATATTCTTGTAAGAGCAACCATCGCAGACTGATACGCATTGTAAGTTTGCGAGAGCTGAATGACAGGGTTGAAGAATGCCTGAACATAGAAGACGAAAGCGACGAGTATCGTGAGTGGTATTGTGCCGTTTAGCATCTGTATGGAGCCTTCCAGTAGAACGATCCCAATGCCTAATGCCTCTATTACACGGATAATTGCACTGTAGGTCGCAGCGAGTCTGGTAGCCTTCATATTAGCTTCGTAATTCTCCGAATTAAGGGAGTTGAATTTCTTTGCAACCTTGGCTTCAATGTTGAAACTCTTTATCGCCCTGATTGCACCAATATTCTCAGCAAGGTTTCCTGTAATTGATGCGATTGCCCTCCTTGTTCTGAGATAATTTCGTCTTACCCTTGGTTGTATAGCGAAGGTAAATGCCATCAGAACGGGAATTACAATGAAAGAATAGAGGGCGAGAGATGGTGCAAGATACAGCATGACTCCTGCAGAGATGATAACTGTAACTACACCTGACAGCACATATGGTACCTGAAAAGTGAGAAATTCACTGAGTGACTCCCCGTCGTTGCTGATCCTGCTGATCAGGTATCCGGTCTTGACCTTGCTGAAGAACGAAACAGGTACTCTCTGCAGTGAAGCGAAAGCGGAATTTCTGAGATCTTTTATTGATTTCTGTGAAAGATAGGTCGAGGTGGTGGTTCTCAACCTGTTCGAGAAGAACTGAACCACATAAGAGGCCAGGAAGATACCTGCAAATAATAGCAACAGGTTAACTTCGCCCCTCGTTACGGCGTTAGTCGCTTGACCAAACGCATACGGATATATTGTACCCGTGACGGCGGTGATAAGGATTGCAAGTATCAGGAGGGATGACTGCCTTCTTTCCTTCAGCATATCTCTAATCATCCTCTTGAAGGAGGCAAAACCCCGCCCTTCTTTGATGACCTCGTCCTCTATCTCTTCATAAGCCTTTGCCGTTCTCAGTCACCTCCTTCGTCTCCAATGAACGCCAGAAGTTCTTTCCTTACATCTTCAACAGCCTTGAGCTTCCCGTTCTCAACTTTCAGGACTCTATCCGCAAATAGGAGACCTGTCTCTCTCAGAGAAATTATAATGACAGAAGTATCCCGCAATTTTGCCTTTATTGACTTAAATATCTCGATCTCTGTCTCTGCATCTACACTTGAAGTTGCATCGTCGAAAATAAGCAGTTCGGGCCTAGAGACAACGGCTCTTGCAATTGCCATTCTCTGCTTCTGTCCTCCCGAAAGGGTGATTCCTCTTTCACCGACCACCGTGCCATATCCATCAGGAAGAGACGTGATGAAATCATCAATATGAGCTATCTGCGCAGCCTGCTCAATATCTTCCTGGCTATACTGCTTGTTTCCAAATGCTATGTTGTCTTTAATGGTGCCAGAGAGGATGTTTACCTCTTGAGGCACCAGACCAATCCTCTCTCTTATCTCCGGGAGAGTGAATCTATCGTACCTGACATCATTGAATGTTATTCCACCTGAATCTAGATCGTAGAAGTGAGGGAGGATGTTGATCAGAGTGCTCTTTCCGCTTCCAGTTGGACCAGTAATGGCAACAAACTCGCCGCGTCCGATCGTAAAGCTAAGATTGTCAAGAATTACCTTTGAGCCTCTCGAGAATCTAGCATCAGTGACCGCTGCAGGGGGAAGAACTTCCTTCTCGATTTTAGAACCGATATCTTCTTCCTCCTGCCCGTTCAATATATCGTTGATCCTGTCTATCCCCGCTCTTGCGTTTTCAGACCATACTATAAGCCTGCCAAGGGAGCTAACCGGCATGGTCATGACATTGAACATTCCGACCGCAGAAACCAGTGTACCGACAGATGCCTTTGCTATAAGCGAAGTATAGCCGCCGTAGATAATCACCGCGGTTGCAGCGACGCTGATTAGCAAAGGCATCAGATAATTATAGACACCACGCAGTTTTGCAATATACATGTACTCCTGGAAGTATGAATTCGTGGTGCTGTTGAATCTATCGTCTTCCCTGTCCTCTCCAAGGAAGCTTCTGACTACTCTCTGTCCTGTAATGTTCTCCTGCAGTCTCTCGTTCATTACACCGTATTCGCCCCTGATATTCCGCCAGTGAACTCTCTGCTTCCGCTGAAATACCATGCCCAGGTAAACCAGTACCGGCACAACAACTAGGAAAAATACTGCGTAAATTAGATCGAGTGAGATCAGGAAATAAAACGCTATTCCGATCAGCAGAACAGTTGGAATAAGCATGGAAAGGGTGTTTAGAACAAAGTTACGGGTTGCTTCGATGTCCATCGTGCATCTCGAAAGGAGGTTCCCAGAAGTCTCTTTCTCAAAAAAGCGGTACTTCTTGCTAACCAGGTGATGGAATACATCCTCTCTCAACTCGTATGCGTATCTCTGTGCAAGATACTGGGAGCCGTAACTGACGATAAACTGTGCAGCAGCCATGATCGACGAAACGATTATTATGAGTTCGACGAAATGCAGGACCCCGCTGTAACTGGAGCTTTCAACCTGGGAAACAGCATCCCCGATATATAGGGGAACAAGCAGCGTAAAAATGGAGGTTATGGCACCGACTGCAAAAACCAGTGCGATAGTGTTCCTCTCTTTCTTCAGGTATCTTAGCGCGAAAGAGAGGGGCTGAAATACAGACAGTGCCCCCTTGAGATTTATCTTACTTTCCCCCCGGAGTATAAGTTGGGTCGCATGATACAACACTACATGCTAAAACTGGAATTGAGAAAAATAAATATATCATAATACTTGGTATTGCTGCTTCGTTAAAGAATATTATCCTTCTACTGGGTGTGGGACGCTATTCTAAGACCTGCCCATATTGAACAGATTATGCCACACGCCGGTGCAGAATAATGCATTATCGATGCGGTCATCCCTTCTCTGAGCAATATTCCATCCAAGCATCTTCTT
>JBJKSG010000010.1:0-45453 GCA_046704325.1 Thermoplasmataceae archaeon | reverse complement strand
TGATATTCAATCCCCTGAATGGGACATATGTAACAATAACGTCCCTGCATCACTTGCAGGGAACATTCACTATGTACGATTTCTTGCTGTCTGGCAACAACGACTTCATAGCATACTCATACCTGCTCCAGGGAGTCATGAACTGAGGGTTGCATTTACTTTCAATAACTTTATTCTCCAGAAATCCTTAGCTCGGATAATTCGATGTTCATGAAGCAGGTCCAATGACCGTCTCCTGAAGCGTAAGAAAGAGTGACTGTTCCAGTTCGCAATGAAAAACGGATGTCGAACCCACGAATAGCAGGGCGGAAAGGGTGCTGAGACCATCGGTCATATACAAGGTCTCCATTTCCAGGAGAGGTGCACCGATATACTCGATATATTACATAGCAAAACTCAGGAAGAAGAATTTTATCAACGACACTCCGTGGTTGATAAGAAGAGCGGAACCCGGTTTACGGGATCTGGCACATGAGTCTGACCAGTTACGTAAACCGTTCGCGATGCACAGTCACTGGGCTTTTGCATGATCCTGTTCATGCGAGAGAATAGTTCTGGCTGAGGTTCCTGTACTCATAAAATATCGGCGTTCTATCCTGGTACAGGGAGATGATCTCGCTCGGAACGGTCGGCTCAGTTGCGTTCAGGGAGTAAGATGCAAATTGATCTGAATAGAAAGGCATCACCTCGGTCGCGTTTATGTGCAGGGCAAAATAGTAGAGAACCTTCATCCATTTTGCATCGAGCGATGCAGATGAAGCATTGAATGGATTCGTTGAAGACCATGCCTCGGGAATCCAGACAGATTTACCACCGTTGCCGTAAGTTGAGAGAAACTTCATCGTTCCGTAGAAATCCGGTTCACCATACATGTCGAAACCTATGAAGCTCAGGTTCTTTATGCTCTCAACCCCATGCAGATACTGCACGTTGAAGGACAGGCCGCCTCCTTTGGGCTGAGAGCCGTTGTAAAGGTCGAATGCAGCGACCGCAACACCGACCTGAGTGCTTGGAGATACGTTCTTGACCGCCTGGACCAGATTCTGAGTCAGGTCGATCCATTGAGTCGCGTTGTACACCAGGGGATTCGTGAACCTGTCTGAGATCATGGGGTAGTACCAGCCGGGTTCTTTGACCACTATGTAATATTCTGGATGGTATAGTGAAGCGAGAGTCGTAACTCTTGAGATCCACTGTTGCTTGAATTCAGTCCATGGAAGAGGGTATTGTCTGTAGCTTTCAGAAGCGGAATCTGCGATAATTAGCGGATGCCCATGTGAAGTGAAGTTGTCTATCAGTTGAGTCATCTCGTTCTGCGTTTGTGTGTCGCCCTGCAGCCATGGTTGGTAGTTGAGGTCTATCCTTATTGGGCCCGCACTGGCGGAATAGAGCATTCCAAGATCCGCGAGTTCCACCTGAATTGGATCGTAAGTCGCTACGATGTGCCAGTAACTTGCCCGCTGGAACATTCCAGCGAATGTTATGCATCCGAATGATGATGGATACCAGTTGATCAGCTGCTGGTTGAGCCATGCGTTGTTTATTTGTGGAAGAGTGGTACCCTGGTTCTTGTTTTGAAAATGCCTGACTATCGGTACGATAGAGACTGCAAGCACTATCACGATTATCACAACAGCTATCAATTTCCTTGAAACCTTCATGCTGCACCGATAGCGGCCAAACAATTTGAGAACACTAATGAACTTTGCTAGAATATGTGAGAAAACATCCTAAATACAGGAGCATGAAGAATACACCTTCAATCGCAGTAGACGCTGCGATGGTTTCTAGACAAGTGAAGCGTACAGCGAGGGGTATTCTTTCACAAGATACATGTTCAGTTTGAGAACGTTAACATACTTGTTGCCAAAGAAGAAGTAAGTATACTGGCTGAAATGCTGTATCGTTGCATTGAGCGATTGCATCGCAATCCCGGTAGCATTGTGTATCCTGTATGCCTGCGTAAGGGCACAGGGAACCGTGATGTCTGGATCCAGCCCGGACGCTGAATCATTCCTTGCATGGAAGAATGCGCTCGAGTTGAACTCCTGGGAAAGAAGATAGGAACCGACAGACTGGTTACCGTAATAGGCCTGGGAACCGTTTGCCTGGTACGGGAAAACGACCTGGCCTATGCCAGTGACCACCCCTGGAAAGACGAGACCGCAGACCACCATTGAGAGTATAGCGAGCCTCAAAGGAGGAGAGATCTTTCCGGCTATCCCCTTCATATGCTGCCTCCCAGGAAAGATAGCAGTATGGCTATTGCCTTGATCCCCACAAATGGGAGGACTACTCCTCCGAGACCGAAGACGAGGGCGTTCTTGAGAAAAATACGCATGGTGGATTGCGGCTTGAACCTCGCACCACGGAGTGCGAGTGGAATTAGTGCAGGTATGACCAGCGCGTTGAATATCAGAGCGGATATAACTGCAACATGCGGAGTCAATCCAAGCAGGTTGAGCCCCTGCAGTGACGGCAGGGTAGCAAACATCACAGGTACTATGACAAAATATTTTGCGACATCGTTTGCGATGCTGAAAGTGGTTACTGCACCCCTGGTCATCAGGATCTGCTTTCCCATCATGACTACGTCGATAATCTTGGCCGGGTTAGACTCAAGGTCAATCATGTTTGCTGCCTCTTTTGCCGGTTCAGTGCCTGAAGCCATTGCGAGGCCCACGTCAGCAGCGGCAAGTGCAGGAGCATCGTTTGTGCCGTCGCCGATCATTGCAACGACCCTTCCCTCCTTCTGTTCATGCTTAACCGTATCATACTTGGTTTCCGGTTTTGCCCTGGATACATAATCGTCAATCCCGACCTCCCTGGATATGGCTGCGCTCGTTGTCGGCTGATCGCCTGTGATCATGACCGGTTTTATGCCCATCTCCTTGATAGCTACTATCTTCTCCCTGATCCCCTGCTTGACCTCATCCTTCAGCCTGATGAGGCCGAGCAGTTCGTTTCCCTCAGCAATCGCCATCACTGTGTCTCCATCCGATCCCATCTCCTGCACAATCGCATCGAAATCCGGTGGAATTTCAGAGACAACCTGCCTTATGGCATCCGGAGCGCCCTTGGTAACGTCAAGAACAATCTCCTTAGACTCTGCCTCGTACTTCTTCCTGACCCGTCTGCGCTGGAGGAGACCTTTTCCGCCCTTGGGGAGAATAAAATCAGCGGCATCTTCCAGTCTTACTCCGCTCGTTCTGGAAGCAGCTGAGAATTCCTCGTATGTAGCCCGGTTAATGGACTTGAACTCGGGTGGTACGAAACCCTGCCTGTAGGCGAGTTCAACCATGCTCTTACCTTCAGGAGTAGTATCTTCCCAGGAAGAGATAAAGCATGCCTCGCCAACCTCTCTCGCAGTGTGATTCCCAATCGGAACGAATTCAGTTGCAGTCCTGAAGCCTCTCGTTATCGTGCCTGTTTTGTCAAGAAGCAAAGAATCTGTGTCCCCTGCAGCTTCAATCGCCCTGCCTGATTTTATTATTATTCTGTTGGACGACATTCTGTTTATGCCGGAGATGCCGATGGCAGGAAGGAGTGCACCTATAGTGGTTGGCAGCAGGGACACGTAGAGAGCAATCAGCACGGACAGATCTATGCCCAGGTTTAGTGTGATGCCGATAGAGAGTGTCGTCAGTACGATTATGGAGAAGATCGCAGTAAAACCGATCAGCAGCACCGAGACAGCAATCTCGTTAGGAGTCCTTGGCCTCTCTGATGATTCCACCATCTTGATGAGCTTGCTGAGAAACGTTTCGCTCGGGTTCACAGTCACCCGGGCGACAACGCTGTCGCTGGAGATTACGGAGCCGCCGAGGAGAGTGCTTCCTTCAGATTTCCGAACATCGACTGACTCCCCCGTAAGGAGAGACTCATCAACCATGGCAATACCTTCGATAACCTCGCTGTCGATCGGAACACTGTCCCCCTTCTGCACCAGTATTATGTCACCTTTCTTCAGCTGCTTGGATGGTACCAGATCGAAGCTCTTCCGATCCTCGGAGGTGACCCTTTTCGCCTGTACCTCCCTCTCTATCTTGCGAAGTGTTGAGGCTGTATTTCGGATCTGTGCTTCTGCAATTGAATCCGAGAGTGTGGAAAACCATACCGTTATGATCAGGATGACCGCGACCTCGACGTAGAAAGTCCTCTGCGAGGCGCTTGACACCTTCGGGATCAATGTAGGGTCAACAGCCATCAGTGCGACGATGAAGAATGTTATCTCAACAATGAGCATGACAATATTATCAATCAGAACAAAAGGACTCAGCCTTCTCATTGAGTCTGCTATTATTGAGGGCCAGTTGAGCCCGGGTGTCGTCTGATCTTCTCTCTGTTCTGCCGGATGTTCAACCAGTTCAGGCACCTCCAAAATAACTCAGCAGCGGCCCAAGGGCGAGGAAGGGGAAGAATGCCAGGACAGCAAGCACGAATACTGTGACTATGAGTATCCCGGTGAAGACAAGACCATCAGTCCGGAGCGCAGGATTTGAAGACCTGTTCCTGCCCAGCATTCCACCGGCAATGGCAAGAATCACCGCTATCGCAACATAGCGACCGAAGAACATCACTACCCCTGTTGATAGATTGAAATATACGTTATTCGCAGAAGATCCAAGGAAATCAGATCCGTTATTTGCGGCTGCAGAAGCGAATTCCCAGAAGACTCTGGTAAAGCTTGAGCTGAGCGGTAAGCCACCAAGGCCAACGGCATTCTGCTCGCCAAGTGCAAAAGTCACCGCTACCGGGATCATGACGGCAACCGGATGCACCAGAAAAGCACCGATTGCCAGTTTCACCTCCCTGGCAGTAATCTTTGCCCCCAGATATTCAGGTGTCCTTCCGGCCATCAGGCCGACGATGAATACAGTCATCACAACGTAAATCAGCATGTAGGTTGCACCAACACCTGCTCCGCCGGGAGAGGATTGTTCGAGCATTCCGAATAATCCAGAAAGAATCACGAGAGGACTGAACGCTGTCAGTGAGGCGTTGACGGAGCCAGTTGTGAAGCCCGTTGTCGTAACAGCCCAGAATACTGAGGCGACTGATCCGAATCGCGTTTCCATACCGGCACCGAGGCTCGATATGGTGGCAAATGCCAGGATCAGGTTTATTGTGTAAAGACCGTAAGAAGCCAGAAAGAGGGTCCTCCCCTCCTTCCTGTTATGAATCATACGGCCAAAGAGGAACAGTATCGATGTGGGTATGAGCATCATCAGGCCTATTTCCAGAAAGTCGGTAATCTGGGACGGGTTCATGAAGGGGTTCGCAGCATTTGCGCCGAAATAGCCTCCCCCGTTAGTGCCTAATTGCATTATCGAGACTAAAGATGCAATCGGGCCAACCTGTAGAACCTCAGTTGCCCCTGCCTGCAAGGTATGCACAAAGACATATCCACTCAGTGTTTGCGGTATTCCGAGTCCTACAAGGGCAATGGATGCTATGAAGGATACCGGAAGCAGTACCCTTACTATTGTTCTCACATAATCCACGTAAAAGTTCCCGAGACCTTTCGTCCTTCCTGCGAACCCCCTGAATACCGCTACCGCAACTGCAATGCCTGTAGCTGCAGATGTGAACTGCAGGAATATTAGCCCGGCCATCTGAGAAAAGTACGAAAGCGATGCACCGCCCGCATAGTGTTGCAGGTTCGTGTTCGTAGCAAAGGAGATCGCAGTGTTGAAGGATAACGACCATGAGAGACCGGGATAATGCATCGGGTTCAGAGGCAAAACGCCCTGGAAGGTAAGTATGAGAAAAGTAATCGCCGCTTCGAGCATGTTGAGCATTAAGAGTGCGGTGAAATATGATTTCCAGCCCATATCCTCATAAGGATTGACCCCGGCAATTCTGTATATCAGGTTCTCTACCCTGCCGAATATCCTATCGAGTCTTGTCGTGCTGGTAGAATAAACGGAATAAAGGTACTTTGAGAATAGCCACGAAGATATTATTACGAACGCCCACAGAACTGCAATGACGAAGATCACTTCATCGTAGAACAACGATTCAGGCCTCCTCTCTGCACTGTATTGCTAAGACCGATCTCTCTGAAAGGCGAAGGCAACGGAGTGATCCGGACAGGTCTGGAATGCAAATATATGCTGTCGTAGACAGGAAAATCACTCACCGGAATGGAATCTATTGGGTTCTGGCCTGAAGAGGCGAACGGTGCGACTTTAATACTATAGAACTTACTGTGCTCTTTATCCCTTTTATCTTCATTATCTTGTTTTTGAGAAGATCGCGAAGTTCCTCTATGTCATTGGCACTGACGAGTATGACTATGTCAAACTCTCCTGTTACTTCGTAGATCTCACTAATATTCTTCAGGTTCTTCAATTCGTTAACGACATCATCAACTAATGGAGAGTCGACGAAAAGGTCAATAAATGCAAGTATTTGGTCGTTCAACCTTCACACTCCAGCGATTCTTCATCCTAATTGATATGTTGTATAAAAATATGAAGTGGTTTTCAGGGTTTTCCGCAATATCAATCCATAAGGGCTTCCCTGAATATGGAGGTCACGTAGCCCTTTACCTCCTTGAAGGTGAGCTTCGGCGGCATCGGTTTCTCGTCCGGATCTACCAGCACCTCAAGGACGCCCGGGGAATCCGCTGCAAGCAGCTCGTCGATGCCTGCGTCCAGATCAGATATCTTTTCCACTCTCCTGCCGAAGATGCCTATCGCTTTTGCAAGTTGCGAGAAATCGGGGTTCAGGAGATCAACGCCCCATTCCGGGTAGCCCATAACCTCCTGCTCAAATTTTATCATACCAAGCTTGGAATTGTTGTATACAACCACTTTGATCTTCCTGTTGTATTTCCTCGCTGTTATCAGTTCCATCATGGTCATTGCAAAGCTGCCGTCTCCGACCATCGCAACAACCTGCCTGTCCGTAGCGAATGAGGCACCAACCGCAGCCGGGATCCCCACGCCCATGCTGCCAAGCCAGGGGGAGAACAGGAAGGTCTTGCCGGGACGGGTCCTGAAATTCCTCATCCCCCAGACTGTGACATTTCCTGTATCGACCACGACTACCGCATCCTCAGCCACTTTTCTTGAGAACCTTGCGGCCACAACTTCCGGTCTCATCGGCTCTCTAATATCACCCTCGACCTTCTCTAGATCAGAGACCCAGTTCTCCTTATCCTTGGTTACCCACGCGTAGAATTTGTCATCTTTCGCTTTGACATTTACCTTGGATAGGAATGTCGATACAGAGCAGAGGGCCTGGATGGAAGTGTTGAATCGTTTTCCCATATTCAGCGGGTTCTTCTCAACCTGGAGGACCCTGATATCTTTCCTTATGAAGGACGAATATGGGAACGATGTACCCAGAAGGATCAGCAGGTCGGCTTCTGCCATCGCCCTGATTGATGCCTTAGATCCCAGGAGGCCGAGTCCGCCAAGCACTTTCGGATCGAAGTCGTCCATGATGCCTTTTCCATTAAGCGCATAAATCACAGGTGCTCCTATCTTCTCAGCTAAGGCATCAACTGCAACACGCTGGCCTATTGCACCGCGGCCGATGAAGATGAGTGGTTTCTTGCTTTCGTTTATCGCAGCTGATGCATCAGACGCGTCGAATGCATATTCTATCTCCGGATATTTCCCGAGCATGTTCTTAGAAACCGTTTCCGAACTCATCCTTAGGACATCCACAGGTAGAGTGATATGGGAAACTCCTCCCTTCATCTTCGCCTCGTAGCAGGCCCTCCATGCAATATACTGAGCTGAATTTGGGTTCAATACCTGAACGTTATATACCGAGACGTCGTCGAACAGCCTGTTTATGTCGACCTCCTGGAAGTAGTCGTGTCCAATGAGATCTGTCTCGACCTGACCGGTCAGTGCAATAACTGGCACATGATCCATCTTTGCCTCGTAAAGACCGTTTAGCAGATGAATGGAGCCGGGGCCGGAAGTACCCATGCATGCTACCGGCATTCCAGTAAGCTTGGCTTCAAAGGCAGCCTCGAGGGCAGATCCCTCTTCATGCCTCCCCTGCACATACTGGATCGATTTGTTCCTCCTGATCGCATCAACAAGCGGATCTATTGAATCACCGGGAATGCCATAAACGCGCTTAACGCCGCTCGCGACGAGTGTCTCTATAATTACATCTGCTACAGACTTGGCCATACTCTTAAATGTCGCATTATTGAAAAACATTTATCAGCGGATGCACCTGTATACCTCATGCATGGAGATGCAGTAACGGTGCATCCGTTGATGCTTAATTCTTGAAGTCTTCGGCTATTGTTTTTCTGAATTCCTGATTTTCTGAATATTCCTTTGCAGTTTTGCTCAGCACATCTATCACAAGATCCAGAGATTTTTTAGCTTCCTCGGATTTCGCTGCCTCCAGTGATTGCCTGGAATGCCATGGTGTCCCGTCTGGGGCGATCTGGAATCCGAGTTCAATTGCAGGTACCACCCTGGATACGTTTGAGAAATCGGTGGATCCACCCGGCATCTTAGCGATCTCCTCCTCAACTGTTGCAGTGCTGACACCCTTTGCCTTGAGCGCTTCATGCACAAAGCGTGATAGAGGCCTGTTTATCTTTTTCGTCGAGAAGAGCGGTCCGATGAGCTTCAGGTCAAAGGTTGTACCTGTTGCCATTGTGCAGCCCTCCACGATCTGCCTGAAGCGTTTCATCAGTTCAGCATGATACTCCACATCAGACGATCTGATTCCAAAGACAAGCACCGCACGCTCTGGAGTCACATTCGAAGCGGTGCCTCCTTCTCTGATTACGCCATGCATTACGACATTCGCATCTCTTCTTACATGCTGCCTCAACATGTTGACAGCGGTATAGGTCAGGATAGCTGCGTCAAGAGCACTTCTCCCTTTTTCCGGGCTGCCCGCTGCATGGGAAGCCTGCCCTTTGAATGTAACCTCTACGTCCTGAACAGCAAGCGAGTTCTTACCGGTCGACCACTTGCTGCCCGGATGCGAACCGAGAACCAGATCAACGTTTCCGAACGCTCCCTTGTCGGCAAGAAGTATCTTCGATCCGGAGAAATCGCCTGTCCCTTCTTCGTCTGGAGTGCCTATCACTTCTATGGTACCGCTTTTCACTATTTCCGCGGTGCGGATTGCAGAGAATACTGCAGATGCAGCAATCAGGTTGTGCCCACATGCATGTCCAATGCCGAGCAGTGCATCGTATTCTGCAAGAAAGGCGATCCTAGGTGATCCATCGCCGACCTTCTTAGTCGCCCTGAATGAAGTCGGTATGTCCATATACCGTTCTGTAACGGAGAAGCCATGTTCCTTCAGCGTGTTTGCAAGGAATGCTGCTGATTTGAACTCCTGGCTTCCCACCTCGTTCAGCTCATGTACCTTGAGGGCCATTTCCCACGGGTTTTTTGCAGCTTCTGTTTGAGTTTCCATACCCGCTTAACCGGAGCATTGCTTATAAATCTTCTTTGAAGGGATACAGCGGCTAAGGTGTAAAAACCTCGAATCTTGTGGCTTCAGACGTGTGCAGTTCTATCTCATTTTTTGTCTCGCAAACTGTACCCTCGCGGAACTTCATCCTGGGCTTTGTCATCAAACCAGAACCGCCATGGAACCTCACTATAGATGGGGATTCAACCTTTATGTTAACCTTCTCGTCTGCTTTCACGAAATAATCCCTGATCATTGCCTTGCCTGAATTTATCGTCTTCACGTACCCCCAGGGCTCATCCTTCCTGTTCGCATATTCCTCGCGTACCGCTTCCAGGTCTTTTTCGCTGTCAATACCCATCCAGAAGGCGTCTTCAAAATATGCCCCTATGAGTTTCTTTGAAGCAAGCCTGGGGAAAACCGTTGTCTCCAGCTCTTTCTCCGGATAGTCGTCAAAGAAATAGTTGAATATCTTCTTCTTGAAGATATACAGCCCGGCATTTATGTACGCATTGATGAACGGCTTTTCTCTGAACCTTGTAACTGTGTCGCCGAACGTCTCAAGTACTCCATACGGGCTCCTCATCTTTGCTGCGTACAGGACCATTCCGTAATCAGAATCGTTAGAGAATTTTAGCATTGACTTGAAGCTTAGATCTGTAACCGTGTCGCCATTCCGCAGAAAAATATCTGAATCTTTCCTGTTCTCGATCAGATTCCTCATGGAGTATAAGGTACCAAGAGGCTTCTCCTCACGGAAATATTCGATCCTGACATCCGGATATCTGAGATCCAGGTATTCCTGTATCTTCCCTCCAAGGTGGCCGGAAAGGATGTAAATCTCATCTATCCCCATAACCAGAAAATCGCTTATCTGCCTGTCCAGGATTGTGAAGTTCTCCCTTATGGAAATAAGCGATTTTGGAATGTCGTTTGTTATGGGCTTGAGCCTTCGTCCATAACCACCCGCTAGTACGGCACCGATCACGGGGTGAGATAGCTTCCAAAGATAAAAGTATAGCCTGTTAAGCAGCGGAAGGGGTGAAGATGCCATAATTAATATAATGCAAGCCTCATGATCTTGGATGGTGGCTGATTTACAATGAGCAAGAGAGAGGACAGGCTGGAAGCGTACAGAGAATTGTTGAGGATACCTTCTATCTCTGCAAAGAAGACGGGAATACAGGAGGCTGCATCTTATCTGAAGAAACTTCTGGAGGAGAAGGGCGTAAAGGCAAAGATCATGAAGACCGACGGACATCCTGTAGTCTATGGGGAATACAGCATTGGAGCACCAAGAACCCTTCTTGTGTATAATCACTATGATGTCCAGCCAGTCGATCCGGAGAGCGAATGGCAGGATGATCCCTTTTCCGCAAAGATCAAAGCGGGCAGGGTGTACGCCCGTGGCTCTTCTGACAACAAGGGCACCCTGATGGCAAGGCTTTTTGGAATTGAGGATGCCATAAATTCCAAGTCTCTTCATGTGAATTTGAAATTTCTCTATGAGGGCGAAGAGGAGATAGGCAGCCCAAATCTTCACTCATACATAATGAAGAACAAGCCCCTCCTGAAGTCCGATGCAGTCATAATGGAGGGAAGCACCGTGGGAGATGAGGGGAGACCTGTAATCTCCCTTGGTGTGAAGGGCTTGCTTTACATACAGATGGATGAGGAGACAGCAGGCAGCGATCTCCATTCGTCACTTGCGGCTGTGGTTCCGAACCCGGTATGGAACCTCGTTACCGCATTGAATTCAATCTACGACGGAAAGAAGGTTCTGATCCCTGATTTCTACAAGGACGTCAGGAAGACCACTGCATCCGAAACAAAGCTGCTGAGTGAATTTCCATACGACGAGGAGGAGATGAAGAAATCCTACACGGTGAAATACCTGAAATTCAAGGGGAAAAAGCAGCTTGTGAACGAGCTCTACACGTCCCCGACATGCAACATTGACGGCATACATTCAGGTTATACCGGCGAAGGAAGCAAAACGGTAACACCGCGAAAAGCCATGCTGAAGCTTGATTTCCGCCTGGTACCGAATCAGGACCCGAAGAAGATCCTGGAGAACCTGAAGAAACTGCTCAGGAAAAATAAGCTCTCCATGCAGGTGAGCGACTTTGGGCTTGAATATCCGGTCAGGACTTCGCCCGACTCAAAGCTTGCGAAGGCCATGATAGCTTCCGCCCAAACCACATATGGGAAGAAGCCTATCGTTATGATCAATTCGCCGGGGACGCAGCCGATGGCCCTATTCACAAGAGAAGTTGGGATAAAGGAGGGCGTGAGTGCAATCGGTGTCGGGGACCATGCCTCAAGGGCACATGCACCGAATGAGAGCGTGCCGGTGGACAACTTCTATCGGGCGATCGATCATACTAAGGAGTTCCTGAAGCTGTTCAAGTAGGGTCGCATGTTGTGCAGAGACAAAATTACTTGCCCTTGAATTCCGGGTCCCTCTTCTGCATGAAAGCGGATATGCCTTCCCTGAGATCTTCGGTCCCGTAAACCAGTCCCATGGAAATGGCTTCCATCGTAAGGCCGTTGTCAAGACCCATCTCGGATCCCTTCGCAATCAGGAGCTTTGCCAGATATGCGGCCCCCGGGGCAACTTTCTTCGAGAGATCATCTGCGAGTTTCATCGCCTCCTCGTCAATCGACTCCTTGCTGAAGAGCCTGGTCACGATGCCAACACGTTCCGCCTCTTTACCGGATATCCGCTCTGCAGTGAGTATCATGTAAGAAGCCCTAGATGAACCGATAAGCTTCGCCATTCGTTGTGTTCCTCCCCATCCGGGAACGAGCCCGCGCTGCAGCTCCGGAAAGCCTATCTTCGCGTCTTCGGTTGAGACCCTTATGTCACATGCAAGCGAGAGTTCAAGGCCACCACCTAGCGCGTATCCCTTGATCTCCGCAATGGTTATCTTCCTGGTTTCGGAGAGCATTCTGAATACAGCCTGTCCATGCCGTGAGCCTTCCATAAAGTCAATCCCTCCCGCAAAGAACTGTGAGAGCTCCGCACCGGCGGAGAATACCTCTCCGTTCCCGGTCAGGAGGATTACGTTGATTTCCCGATCGTCGTTGAGTTCCCTGAGTTTGCTCTCAAGGGAGTCGATGACGGCTGAGTTCAGGAGGTTAAGGCGTCCATTGTTCAGGAGAAGTCTTGCGACCTTTCCCTTTCTTTCCATGATAACTGGGTCTGAACCACTCTGTGGTTGCGGTGCAGATGGTGCCTCATCTTCCTTCTTCTCCGCCGGTTTCTTTCCTGAGATGATCTCCTTCAGCCTGCCCTCTGAGATCGAGGTAGCAGGCGCGAAAACTTCGGTGTTGAATTTTGAGCTGAGCTGGTTAAGTTTTGCCTTCAGTTCGGCACTGGTCAAACCCTGGGCAACCGATATCGGGCCGAATGGGCGGTTCATTCCCAGCTTTACCGCGGTCTCTATGTCCTCCGCGGATGCGACTCCGTCCTCAAGCAGCTTTACCGCCTCGTTCAGTTCAATCGCAAGAACATCCAGCAATTCAACCTTGCTGGAGGGCGGACCGTCCGGAACCTGCGCTTTCCCATCCCGCCAAAGATAGAAGCCCTGGCCGGTTTTCCTTCCCAGGTTGTTCCTGTCCATCATATCCTTGAATACCGCACATTTGCCGTAATCCGGTGAAAGCTCCTTTTCGTAGTATTCCATTGAATGCACAACGGTGTCGATCCCCACATAATCCATGAGCTCATAAGGGCCCATCGGGAGCCCCTGGTTCCTGCCAAACCTGTCTATCGAGTCAAATGTATCAATCTGCATATCGAGAAGGAGACAGAAAAGCAGGCTCTCAGGAGCATTTATCCTGTTCACTATGAAGCCTGGTGTGTCCTTAACCACACGGACTGCTGTCTTCCCGATCCTGGAGCATAGATCAACTAAGCTCTCAAAAACGCCTGCTTCTGTCCTGTCGCCCTTGATCACCTCAACAAGCTTGAGCACCACAGGAGGATTGAAAAAGTGCATGCCTGCGATCCTCCCCGGTATCTGGGCATTTTCCTGTAGCTCGCTAATCCTGAAGTTTGATGTGTTTGATGCGATTATCGTATCATGTCTCGCATGTTTCTCGACTTCTGAAATCACGGATCTCTTTATGCTCAGAACCTCGGGAACCGCTTCAATCACGATATCGCAGTCGTGAACGGAGGTCGCAATATCAGGATTGTACGATATTCTGGAAGAGATTTCGCTGAACGCAGCCTCCGTGATCTTTCCGCTGTTCTTCAGCCTGGTGAGGCTGGCTGCAACATTCTGCGCGGCCTTGTCGAGGAAATCTTTTGAGACATCATTGACCGTAACAGGTATAGATGCAAGAGCAAGGACTTCGGCAATGCCATGACCCATAATTCCGGCGCCTATTACAGCTGCCTTCTTTATCTCCATCGAGATCAGTCCTTCGCTTTCTTCAGTACCTCGGTAATCCTCTGTGCCCCGAAAATATCCCCGGAGACCTTCAGCTTACCGGACATGAATGCCTGAATGGGATCAATCTTCTCCTGAAACATGTCTGAGAGGAGAGAATCAGTGGCTGAAATGGTTGCAGCTGGAGAAACGACGTCCCCTTTCTCGAGAACTATCTTACTTTCTCCCAGCTTCACAAAATAATGCTCTGCATCCTGGGGGGAAAACTGGAAAGCCTTGACTGGCGATGCGAGCGATTTCATCAACTCTTCCTTCTTCGATACTTTATCAACAATCTCCTTGATGAGTTCGTAAGAGGTCATGAGAATATATCCCTCGCCGCATAATAGTATTTGTCACGGATTGCTCAGTACATCAGGAATGATTGTATGCTTCCAGGACGAACTGTGCGAATTCGTCGTCAGTCCTTGCCCCGACAAACTGGACATCCCCGTTTATGACTATGTGCGGTACCGATGAAACTCCATATTCACCTGCGTCTCCGGAGAACTCTCCTGCCTCGATCATTTCACCGGTGATGTTCTTGTTGATGAGGGCAAACTTGTGTGCAGTCCCGACGGCTCTCGGACAGTAAGGGCATGAAGTGGTGACAAACACCTTGATTGTTACTGGCTTATCTATCTTGGAGATGATGTCCATAGCCTTAGAAGAGATCCTTGGCTCGTTTGAGGAGACCATCTTTATGTCTTCAATGATGGATCCGAACTCATATCCGGAAGGTATCCCGTAGTACTTGATCCGACCTTCCTTTTCTCCAGATCTCACGATACAGAGAGCAGGGTACTTTGTCACTCCATACTCTTCGGCTATCTTCCTGTCTATCGAGAAATCATATTTCTTTACGTGGATCTTGTCAGATGTCAGAGAGAGTTCCTCGCATATCTCAACGACTTCCTTGCAGTATTTGCAGTCTGGTCCTTCGACAGAAAAAACAACCAGGTCAACTTCACTGCTAAGGTTCTTTTGAAATTCATCCTTAAGAAACTGTAGATCGTCTTCCTTTATGAGAGACATGTTGTATCAAGCAAATATATGACTAAAGTATAATAACGTTTTTAAGCGGCTGGAGCGGATTTAGCTTGCGATCTTTTATTAGGAACAGAAAACTGGGGAGACCATGACAGAAAAACTCTATCTGAACGATTCATACATAACCAAGGCAACGGGGCGCCCTACGGCCATTAGCGGCGACACTGTATCATTAGACCGCACTGTCTTTTATCCAACGGGTGGAGGACAGCCATGCGACACCGGCTTCCTGGAAGCGGAAGGGGCCAGGTATCAGGTCACGGAGGTTTTCAAGAAGGAGGATGAGGTGTTCCATAGGGTGACCGGAGATTTATCATCCATATCCGGGGAAGTGTCACTATCCATAGACTGGGACAGGCGATATTCTCACATGAGATATCATACAGCGATACACATCATAGATGCTATAGTTCACAGAAATCCCTCCACGTATGGATTGATTACTGGATCACAGATTTACCAGGATCGGGCTAGGGTGGATTTTGATTTCCCGGAATTCTCAAGAGAAATAGCCGACAAGATTATTGGGGAAGCTAACGTCGTAATCGCTGAGAATCACACTGTCAAGATAAGGGAGCTGTCGCAGGCGGAAGCTCTCGCTGTACCTGGACTGGCAAGGACAGGCCCCGGCAGGGAACTCCTCAAGAAGCTTGACACAATCCGCGTGATAGAGATTGAAGGGGTAGACGCACAGGCCGACGGCGGTACACATGTAAGAGAAACGGCCGAAGTTGGAACAATATCGCTATCCGGCATCGAGAGCAAGGGCAGGCACAACAAGCGCCTCAATTTTGTACTTTCCACAAAGCAATAAGGGAGACGATTTTAAGGCGGCCCATAATTCGCACTATCCTCATGGCGAATTAATAATATCCCGTCTCTCACTAACTGTTTTATGTTCACCAGGAAAGGGGATACCGGCGAGACGGATTCCGGAGCCGGGGAGAGACTGAGCAAGGCCTCGCTTGAGGTGGAAGTCGAGGGCATGATAGATGAAACCTCGACTCTGATCGGCCTTGCACTTGTCAGATCTCAATGGGATGATTTTCGTTCGTCCCTGACAAAGGCACAAGACCTGGTGTTCAACATGGGCGAGCACATCCTGACGGCCGGAAAGGGCAGAGTCGTCACTGAAAGCGATGTCGACTGGCTGGAATCCTTGACCAAGAAATACAGGGACGAGGTCGGCAGAATTGAACTGTTCGTTGAACCGGGAGGATCTGAGGCTTCTGTTGCACTGCACATGGCCCGAGTTTCTGCCAGGAAGCTCGAAAGGGGGGTTGTTTCCCTGAATCGTGGCAAGAAGATCGATCCAACCGTGATGAAGTTTGCCAACCGGTTATCTTCGCTTCTGTTCATGATGGCCCTCTCTGCTAATAAGCGCCTGGGGCAAAAGGAGCGTATCTGGGAACTCAGGAAACCCTCTTCATGAGAGTAGAAAGTCCTTCGATATGTGCGTCATCTCTCCGAATTGCGATGTGAAAGCCTTCTCCACAGCATTTGCCAGATCCTGTCTGCTTACCGGGACATATCCCATCACTGAAGGCTCAAGGCCGCATGGTCTTATTCTTTTGAAGCCATCAACAGCTTCGGGAAGATAATTTATTGCTGCTCCATGATATGAAACGTGGCCATCGATTGCCATTCCCATTGAAGCGACCTTCTTACCGGAGACCCAGATTCCGGGCTCATCGCCGACTGTCGCATTGAACCCAAGAGAGGCAAGCGCACCAATTATTGTGCCTTCTATTCTCTTCACATATCCCCTTACGTCGATCCCTGCATCAGTTTCAAGGTCGAAGATTGGATAGATCACGAGCTGTCCCTTTCCATGATAGGTGACGTCCCCTCCGCGTTCCGTCTTTATCACATCAATTCCGGGATAATTCAATGGATCCGCCTTTCTACCAATCGTGTATACGCCGGGGTCATGCTCCAGTAAAAGCAGCATGTCAGGTATTGAGTTGGTCTTCCTCTCGCTTACCAGGCTAAGCTGCAGATCCCTGCACTTACTGTATTCAATATACCCGAGATCAACCAGAAGTCTTGTAGTGTAGCTGCTTACGGTAACCACCTTCAGCCGATTCGTGCACGCCTTCAGACAGGGTTGGATGGGGATGAATCGTCATGCCGACATCCATCAGCGATAGAGAAGATTCCACGGCGAGACTGAGTTCACTTATCAACTCGGAAGCATGCGGCGCTGCAATACCTGCGCCAGTGATCAGTCCGCTCGGGTCATGGTATATCCTGAATGAGCCGGTCGATGCATTCATTGTGAGAGCCCTTCCGTTTGCTGCAACAGGAAAGTTAGTCTCCTCTTCAGCCTTCTTTCCAGTATACGCAATCTCCGGGTCTGAATACACGACTATGGGCATTGCCCTGTAATCCGCTTCCCTGTCTTCGCCTGCTATGTTGTCCGCTGCAATATCGGCCTCGTAGTATGCCTTGTGTGCCAGCATTGGCTGCCCTGCCACGTCGCCGATCGCATAAACGTTTCCTGAGCTGGTTGCCATGTGCCTGTCCACCTTAATGAATCTGCCATCCATTTCAAGGTTGAGATGCTCTAGGCCAAAACCCTCTGTGTTTGGCTTCCTTCCAACTGTCATGAGAACAATGTCAGCATTGATCGTTTGCCCGTTTTCCAGAGTAACAAGGGATTTCTCTCCGGCGGAGACAGTCTTGACCTTTGTTGAGAGAAGCGTGTTTACGCCAAGTACCTGAAGCCTTCTCTGCACGGATGAGGAGAGTTCCCTGTCTACCCCGGGCAGTATGGAATCCATCATCTCGATTATGGTGACTTTTGAACCGAGTTTCGCATATGCGGTTCCGAGTTCAACTCCTATGTAGCCACCGCCAATAATGGCAAGCGTTTCAGGAATGTTCTGAAGATCCAGTATTTCACGGTTGTAGAGAACGCCTTCAAAACCGGGGAATGTGATCGGAACCGATCCCGTTGCAATTACAAGGTTGTCCGCTTCGTAGACCTGTTCTCCAACCTTCACATGGTTCGCATCCACGATCTCTCCCATACCTGTGATCAGATCTGCCCCGTATGCGTTCAGGAGCGTCTTCACACCGCCGGTCAACCTGTTTATCATCTTCCATTTCCACTGTTGCCAAGCTGCGAGATTTATCTTAGGTTCCTGTGCTAGGATAGAAAACTCCTTAAGCTGAAACATTGAGTGTGCGAGCTCTATGAGTGCCTTGGATGGAATGCAACCATAATTGAGGCACTCGCCTCCTACTTTGTCCTTCTCTATGACAGCAGCTTTCTTTCCTTTCTGACCGAGCCTGATGGCACAGGCATATCCTGCCGGACCTCCTCCGACAATAATTGCATCATATCTCGTCATACCGACTCACGACCCCAGGATATCTGGTTTTTCCAGCAGTTCCCTCAGTTTAGCCATGAACCTGGCTGCGTCTGCCCCGTCGATCCATCTGTGATCACATGATAATGAAATATACATCCTGTCGTAAGTCTTTCCCTCCTGGTTTATCGCCTTCTCCACCCTGTGTACTGCGAGGATTGCAACCTCCGGATAGTTAATTATTGGAGTTGAGGCAATTCCTGCGATTGAGCCGACGTTCGAAACGGTGAACGTGGAGTTCTGGACCTCGGCAAGAGATAGTTTGTTCGTTCTCGCCTTTTCCGCAAGAGAGCTGATTTCAGCTGCTACGTCTCGTATCCCCTTCCTGTCTGCCTCCTTCACAACCACTACGGTGAGGCCATCCGGGGTGTCCACGGCAACACCAATGTTGTAATACCGCTTCACGAGATAGGTCTTGTCCGTCTCGTTATAAGTAGCATTGAATTTTGGAAAATCCTTGAGTACCGATGCACTCGCCTTCACAAAGAAAGCTGTGAATCCAGTGCTAAGTCCTCTGGATTTCAAGTCATCGCGCAGCTTCAGCAGATTGGTCATATCCACACTCTCCAGTATCGTGAAATGCGGCATGGTTGCCTTTGACTTGGCCATCTTCTCGAAGATTAGTCTCCGCAGACCCTTCCGTTCGTTCCTCTCTCCTTCAGCGGTCATAGCGGACTGCTGCGGTTGCTCTGGTCTTGCCTGTTGAGCCGGTTCAGGACTCTGCACCTGGGTTGGTGCCTGTGGAGCCGGGACCTGTGCAGATGCCTGTGGTCTTGCCTTTGAATATCTTCTAACGTCGTCTTCAAGGACCCTGCCGCTGGGGCCGGTTCCCCTTACTATTGTCAGATCGACTCCAAGGTCCCTGGCAAGCTTCCTGATAGCGGGAGATGCAAGTACCTTTGATATGCTCCTTCTGTCTTCGTCCTTTATCTCGATAACGGATTCCCTGGGTTTCTGGTATTCGGTCACGGGTGGTGGCTGTTGAACATGTGGAGTCTGCGGTTCCTGTCTTGGAGGTTCTGCAGGAGATCCCTGTATATTGCTTGACTGCTCCGTTTTTCCATCATCTAGCGAGATCAGGACTTCGCCAACCTTAACCACCTTCCCTTCCGGAAAGTGTATTCTGGAGACCTTGCCCTGAACTGGACTGGGGATCTGGACGGTGACCTTGTCCGTCATGATCTCGACCATTTCCTGCTCTTTCTGTAAGGAATCGCCTTCATGGACCAGCCATTTCACAATCTCTCCTTCAGTTACCCCTTCGCCAATATCAGGTAGCCTGAACACGAACATTTACTCAGTCTCCATAACCCGTTTAATCGCCTTCATGATTCTCTGCTCTCCCGGCATATAGTATTCCTCAAGTCTGTAAGGGAAAGGGGAATCCGGTCCAGTTACCCTCAATATAGGTGCGTAGAGGTAATCTATCCCCCTCTCTGTGATCATCGCTGAAAGTTCGGCACCGAAACCCGCTGTTCTCGGCGCCTCATGTACTATAACCACCCTGCCCGTCCTCTCAACCGATTGCATTATTGCTTCGTGGTCCACTGGCAGGAGCGTCCTCAGATCGAGGACATCCGCATTGACGTTGTTCTTCTGCACTGTTTCGAGAACAGTAGGTACCGTTGCCCCGTACGTCAGTATTGTTAGATCGTCACCCTTGTGTGCTATCGCGGCCTTTCCTATCGGTACAGTGAAAGATTCCTCGGGAACATCCTGTTTCGTTGATCTGTATAGTCGCTTAGGCTCAAGGAAGATTACAGGATCTTCGGAAGCCGCAGCTGATATGAGCAGTCCCTTAGCATCATACGGATTCGACGGTGTGACGACAGTAAGACCCGCAGTGTGTATGAAATAAGCTTCACCGCTCTGTGAATGGTAGAGACCACCCCTGATCCCGCCGCCGGTCGGTGTTCTGAGTACCATAGGGCAGGTATATTCGCCTCCCGATCGGTATCTGATCTTGGCCATCTGGTTGATGATCTGATCCATGGCGGTATAGATGAAATCCTGGAACTGTATCTCCACAATTGGGCGCAGTCCCTGAAGCGCCATCCCGATCGACATTCCGACTATTCCCAGCTCCACCAAGGGGGTATCCAGAACCCTCTCAGACCCATATTTTGCAAGAAGGCCATCCGTGACTCTGAAAACACCGCCGTCTATCCCGATGTCCTCCCCGATGAGGATGACACCATCATTGCTGGCCATCAGTCCGTCAAGAGCAGAGTTGAGGGCCTGCACCATGTTCGTGGACTTGGCGGTCATATGATGTCCTTTACCTCCTCTGCGAGCATCCATGTCATATCTTTATAGACATCCTGGAAGGCAGTCGCTGGCGCAGGAGGCGGTATCTTTTCACATGCCTCAAACTTCTCGTCCACCGATTTAGCTGCCTCGTTCCTGATTTTCTCAATTAACTTCTCGTCTGCAAAATCCATTGAGACAAGTATCTTTTCGGCAACTACCAGTGGATCCTTATCGCTTCCTTCCACGACCTCGTTCTTCCTGTACTTGGAGGGATCGTCGGAAGTGGAATGCGGACCCATCCTGTAAGCAAGTGCATCTATCAGGCAGGGGCCCTTTCCGGACCTGACCTCATTAATAACTGATTTTGCAGCATTGTAGACTTCCTGGAAATTCATGCCGTCGACTTTGATCCCCTTCATCCCGTAGGCTGCAGCCTTCTGTGAAATCTCAACAGGAGTCTGCCTCTCTACCGGGAGCGAAATAGCCCATCCGTTGTTTTCACACAGGAACACAACAGGTAGCTGGAAAACGGATGCAATGTTCATTGCGGCGTGGAAATCAGGCGTCGAAGTAGCACCGTCCCCGAATGTTGTCAGAACGATAGATTTCTTCTTTCTGTACTTGAGGGCATAACCGGCGCCTGCTGCGGGTGCAAGATGTGAGCCGACAGGACTCTGCACGGACATGAAATTCAACGGCCTGTATGAATAGTGGCTCGGCATCTGTCTCCCCTTGGCACTGTCTGCACTGTTTGCCATAATCTGGTTTATCAGATACTCCATGGTGACACCACGATGGAGCATCATCGGGACGTCCCGATAATAGCCATAGATAAGATCGTCTTTCTGGAGCGCCATGGAAATACCGACCTGAAGGGCTTCCTGTCCCATAGTGGGAGTATAGAAGCCTACACGTCCCTGTCTCTGGGAGCTCACAATCTTCTTGTCGAGTGCCCTGGAGAGTGCCATGGCTGCATACGCTTTGATATAAAGCGGTTTATCCTGCTGATTGCTAGACTGCTTCCCCTGCTCCATTTTTGATTCTCCTCTGAACCCATGCTTCAGCCGCTCTGTAGGACGATCTCACGAGAGGTCCTGATGCGACATAGCTGAAGCCACAACTATACCCTATCGTTTCGAACCTTTTAAATCTCGATGTTGGTGAGTACTCGACCACTTCGAGTTGCATTCTGGAAGGCCTCAGATACTGCCCGACAGTAAGAATATCCACTCTCATTTCCCGGAGATCATGCATTGTCTCTACCACTTCATCGTCTGTCTCTCCAAGACCCAGCATTATTGAAGATTTTGTGATCTGATCAGGATTAGCCTGTTTTGCATAGTCCAGTAGGGATAAAGACTGTTCGTAGGTTGCCCTGGGATCTCTCACACCAGGAGTCAGTCTCCTGACAGTCTCGATATTATGTGCAAGAACCGCAGGCTCTGCAGCGACTATCTTGTCAATCAGATCTCTCCTGCCCTGGAAATCAGGTATAAGTGCCTCTACTGTTGCACCTGCTTCCTTCGCTGCAAGTATCACTGAAGCAAAGTGACCTGCCCCCTGGTCGGGGAGATCGTCTCTATCGACAGATGTAATAACCGAATATTTCAGCCCCATGGACCTGATGGATTCCGCGACCTTCTCTGCCTCTCTTGCATCAACAGGCATCATTCTTCCGTGGGTAACCGAGCAGAACCTGCAGCCTCGGGAACAGTTGCTTCCGAGTATCATGAATGTTGCAGTACCTGACTCCCAGCATTCCGCTATGTTTGGGCATCTTGCCTCTTCGCATACCGTGTGAAGATCCCTAGACCTCAGCGTCTGTTTTATTGAATTGTAGACTTCGCCAGAAGGTATCTTGACTTTCAGGTAGGTCGGCTTCAACACATGTGATATAGCAACATTATTCATAAATACCCTTCAGCAGGTATAACCTCATTGAGTCTTCGGAAACTCTTTGTTTTGCATGAAGAGTTATTCCTAAAGATAACATAGCTGGAAGGAATTGCGATATGACGATGCAACTTGTTCCTCCGATCTACAATCTAATGATACCCATGGTTGCATGCCCCGATGCAGCTACGCAATCGTCCGGCTATCAGGATATATACATCATAGTTTTCTCTGCAATCGCTGTATACATACTGTATCATGTGGTCTTTCTTGTAATCTCTGTAAGGAAGAGGAAGCAGACTGGTTTGGACGGCATGGTTGGACGTGAAGTTGTCGCGGTCCAGGATCTTGAACCAGAAGGATGGGTCTCATATGAGGGGGTAAAATGGAAGGCCCGTCTCTCATGCGGAGATATAGCCAGAGCAGGAGATCGCCTCGTAGTACAGGACAGTGAGGGCCTAATGCTGATCGTTTACCAGAAGCGATCCTAGTGCTCGAAAAGAAATAATTTAACCCTAAATCCGATATGGTACCGGGGCAGCTTCGTCGGATTCAGGCTGCTGCGCGGAGGTTTGAGAATGCCATATAATATTATTGTACTGATCAAGGTAATACCGGATTTGGAACAGGTAAAGGCAGACCAGCAGGGAAACATTAGTGTTACTGGATTGCCGTTGCGTCTTGAAACGCTTAGCGAAAATTCCATAGAGGCCGCGGTCCAGCTGAGGGAGAAACATGGAGGAAAGGTTATTGGTTTAATCTTCGGCACGGATGAACAGGTTCCGTTGATGAAGAAGGCCTATGCAATGGGTGTGGATGAGGGATTCGTCATTACTGGCTATCCCGGAAACAACCCTGCCTTCACAGCTAAAGTGCTCGCAGAGAAGATAAAGACGATTCAGCATGACCTCGTGGTCATGGGAAACCAGTCCGCTGACTCCTACACTGGACTATTGCCTGGAATCCTCGCTTCCCAGCTTGGATATACCGTAATAGGAAATGCGGTTTCCATCCTGCCTGCAGAGGGAAAGGTGAAGGTTAAAAAGTTCCTGGAGATGGAGAACGTGGAGGTTGAGGCCCCACTGCCAGCAGTGATTTCGGTCGCCCAGGAGATAAATGTTCCAAGGCTACCACCGGTTATGCAGATAATGGCAGCTGGAAGGAAACCTATCCCGACGGAAAAGACTGCTCTTGTACCTGAAGCGCACCTGACTGTATTGACGAACAGTGCGCCGAAGAGCGAGAGGCAGAAGAAGATCTACGAGAAAGCAGAGGAAGGAGTTGCGGAAGTGGCCAGGGTACTGAAGGAGGAGATAAGATGAAAGCGATCGCATTCTCAGACGATCCATCTCTCCTGCCCCCGGTAATCACACTGTTCAAATCGATTGATGAAGTCGACGCAATTACTTTCGGAGATTCGGCAGATTCCGTCACCGGATATGGTGCCTCCAAAGTATTTCTGATGTCTGATCCTGCGAAATCCGATGCGATCGCTGATCACATTTCAAGCAAACTCATTGCAAAAGAATACGACTATGCTTTCTTCGTTTCGACTGTTAACGGCAGGGATGTTGCAGGCCTCGTGGCAGGCAAAACCGGCTTGGCTGCTGTGGCGGAGATCAGCCATTTTGAGTTGAGCAACGGAAAATCACGGACAAAACGTTTCTTCTTCGGCGGCAAATCGATCCTTGAAGAAGAGTCTGACGCGCATATATTCACAGTAGCTCCGGGAATAGCTGAACCGGTGAAGTCAGATCAGGCTTCAGCTGTAGAAAAATTGACTCTTGGAGAGTCCCGCATTGCCACCCTTTCCTCTGAAGCAAAACAGTCCGGAGGCGTAGACATCGAGAAGGCCCAGGCCATTGTATCTGTTGGCAGAGGTCTTGGTAACAAGGATGGGCTTGCATTAGCAGAGTCACTCGCTTCTTCCATAAAGGGAGTGGTTGCAGGTTCCAGACCTGTCTGCCTGGACTATCACTGGCTGAGCGAAGACCGGCAGGTCGGACTTTCAGGCAAGAAGGTGAGGCCGAAAGTGTACATAGCGGTAGGCATTTCCGGGCAGATACAGCACATAGCAGGGATGCGTGGCTCCAAGGTGGTAGTTGCAATAAACAAGGACAAGTCTGCGTCAATATTCGAAGAATCAGATTACGGAATAGTGGGTGACCTTTACCAGGTGGTGCCCATGCTCATTGATGCCATGAAGAGATAATTCCTTCTATCCGGGCTCATAACTGCAGGCAATAGAGAATGAAGGCAGCAATTTCGCTCCTTTCCTCCACAAGCTTGTCGTGAGTGAGGCCGATGTGTCCGCCGCTTGGGTCAGCCCTAAGGTAAGTTTCTGAACCGGTTTCCTTAAGCTTTGCATAAAACTTCAGCGCGTGAGCGGGGTGAACCCTGTCATCGCTCAATCTTGTGTAGATCAGCGAGACCGGGTATTTCCTGTTCTCCAGATTATGGTATGGTGAGTATGCAGAAAGGAATTTCCTGTCTTCAGGATTGTCAGGGTCTCCGTATTCATTAACCCAGTAGTTGCCGGAAAAGAGCCTGTGGAAGTGCATCATATCTATTACCGGATTTCCTATTACCGCACCTGAAAGCTTTTCCGGGATGCTGTTGAGCGTATGCGATGTGAGGAGACCTCCGTTGCTTGCACCCTGCACCACAACTGAGTACCCCTTCCCGACGAACTCTGATACTATTGACTCAAAATCGCTGAAAACGTTGAACTTCTTCTCTCTCTTCCCAGATTCGTGCCATTTTTCTCCGTATTCACCGCCTCCTCTGAGATTGCAATAGACCACGTCCACCCCGAGTTCAAGCAGCGCTGCATGTACAGGGTTGAAAGTGGGTGTAAGGGAAATGTTGAAGCCGCCGTATCCGTAGATAACTGCCTTCTTTTTTTCGGAGAAGGGTGAGGTTATGTGAAAGTAGTGAATTTTAGCACCATCAGACTGTGTCCACCCTTCTGATACAGATGCATTTAGCGCTTTTTCCCCTGCCTTCTTCATCAATTCTCCATGCAAAAATTCGTACTCCACATATGAGGTGTCGAACGAAACAAGGCAGACGCGGGCTGTCGTGCCGTCAGAATCATAGGACACCAGACCATACGGCGTGTCCAGCTCAAATTTCCGCAGGAGTTTGCCGTCATCCGAATGCAGCCTGAAAGAAGCCTTTGCATCCTGCATCGTTACTACAAGGATGCCGCCTTCCACAAGCATTGCGCCAAGCACAGGCTGGTCCAGTTCCGCAATGGGGTCTCCGTCCCTGAGGATGCGCCCGAATCCGGATTGAACAAGCACGTATGCCTGCCCGTTCCTCATACCTATAATTGAAGACGGAACGTCGAATGACCACTGCTTTTTCCAGCTTCCCGGATCTGATGTCTTTCCTGTGTAGACTGCGGATCTAGTCCAGTTGCCTACCTCCACTATGCAGGATCCGTCGAAGTCCCTCACATCAATGAAGTCGTCGCTCCTGAATCCATCCCCAAAAACTATTCTGTCGCCGAGAAGCACTCTCTCTGAATTTCTCTCGATGCCTGGTGGAATTTTCTCCTCCCTGTAGTGCCTTCTGAGATAGAAGGTGTCGTCAAAATACGTTATCCCTGTTATGAATCCATGCAACTTACTGGAAAATTCTCCGTTCTGATAGAGAAGAAGGTCCCCTTCGTCTGACCCTTCGGTCTCGAATACTGCAACCCTGGACGCGTCCGGGCTCATCTCGAACCAGAGCATGATCTTGTCCGATTTTCTGATTATCCTGCCGTCTATCTCCACTATGAATGATGATCCCTGCGAATACAACAGACCCCTGTGCACGCCAGAGACCTTGATGTCGAAGACGAGTTTTGATCCGGAGAATTTTCTCACTTTATCTATAATCTGTCTGGATCGGGCGGAAAAATTCCCGGTAAATATTCGCGTCTCCCTGGCAGCGAATTCACGCGTGCTCTGATCCAGGGTCTCGAAGCTTACAAATCTGTCTTCCTCTGCGTTCTCTAAACTCATGATGACCAAGGGATATTGAGTTTCCTCTTAAACTATGACACTTGCTTACTGTTTGCTATCAGTTTGCAGATGCTGTGCGTTAGGGGGAAAGTGTCTATATAACCTAACCATTGTAGAATGACACGGATGTTTCAGATACCTGTAGCTGAATATAAGAAGAGACTAAGTACGCTTGCAGATCTTATGAACAAGAGGAACCTGGGAGGCGCATTTCTGTCTTCTGGCGTTTCGATGAAGTATTTCACAGGATTTCATTACCTGCAGACCGAGAGACCTGCGGGCATTGTTGTAGACAGGAATGGAAGGGCGTATTTCCTGGGACCAAAGCTTGAGGAGGAACATTCAATGTATCAGTCGCAGGTTATCAGTGAAGCATTCAGCTACTTCGATTATCCTGGAAAGGTTCACCCGTTCAAACACTTCGGAAAATGGATCGAGGATATCGTACCAGGGAAGAATATCGGTGTGGACAATCTTTCACTCTATCCCGGAGTTTACGGGTTCAAGGGCCTCTCCACTCAGGAGGTGCTCCGAAACCTCGAACCTGTCGACATATCATCCTCTATCTACGAAATGAGAAGAATCAAGAGCACGGCAGAGCATGAGGTCTTAAGGGAGAGTGCCAGATGGGCAAACTATGCCCACAGACTGCTTCAGGAATATGCTGAGCCCGGGAAGTTCGACTTTGAGGTAGCTTCTAGAGCAAGTTCAGCTGCTGCTGTTGCAGCAATGAATACCTTCGGAATGGACGCCAGACCGCCTATCCGATACCCCATGGCTATACACGCTGGCTTCAGAGGACAGGTCGGCACCCATTCATATTATCCGCATTCTGTTTCGATAAACAGGAAGATCAAGCGGGGTGACATCCTAGGATCGGGGGCAGACGGCAACATAGACGGCTATCATGTGGAGATAGAGAGGAACCTCTTCATGGGGAGGGTAACTGCACAGATCAGGAAGTATCATTCCGTCATGGTGGAGATGCAGCAGGAGGCGATCAACAACCTGAAAGTCGGTGCAAAGTTCAGCGATATTGACAAGGTGGTTCAGTCGTACGCAAAGCTGAAAGATGTATCACAGCTTCTGCTCCATCACTCAGGTCACTGCATCGGGTTGGAAGGGCATGAATCGCCATTCTTTGACATTGGTGACGATTCAGCTATCAGATCTGGAATGGTGTTCACCATCGAGCCCGGAATATATGTGCCAAAACTGGGCGGGTTCAGGCATTCGGACACAGTAATAATGCATGAGGATGGGCCCGAGGTTATAACTTACTATCCGAGCAGCATAGACGATCTTGTGATTTAGTGACATTTGGGAAACCCCGGAAACTGCAGATATAGTGTTTGTATTTCCACAGGATTGGCATCGGTACCCTGAAAATCATAAATAAGGCGTTTTGATAATATATGGATTGAACTTTAGAGCTCCGATGGTGATCGGTTAATGTATCTGTTTTCAGCGCTCCTGCTTGGGGGACTTATTGCGGCCGTGTTACTGTTTTTCTACACCCTGTATTCGATATTCTGGAACGCGATAAAGATACCTCTCAGGAAGAAGAAGATGCGCGCAGTGGTGGGCAGGAGGGTTTATCTCGTCGTCAGAAACGTCTTCCTGCAGGCAAAACTGTTGAAAGATCTATCCGGCGGTATAATGCATGCAATAATGTTCTGGGGGTTTATCGCCTTTGCAGCATATTCGGCCACCTTCTTCTACGGCGGAATATTCCCGGGAAAGTCACTGCTTCCCCCGGGTCCGTTCACTGATGCCATTTTCTTTACTGTTGACATCTTTGCAGCTGTTTTGATCGCTGATGTAATCTATTCCGTTGTGAGAAGGTGGATCATAAAAATACCAAGGTATCAGGGATATAACGGATTCGAGGCCTCCTTTATTCTTGTCCTGATCGCTATTCTTATGATCACATATTACGTGCTCGGGGTCATAAGGGTGGACGGGGCCAGTTTCGCGATACCCGGGAGCATAATGGAATCTCTCCCCGCCAGTATGACGCCGTTCACTGCAGCACTGGCTTCCGCTTTTCCGGTGATATCCGGTCCTACCGCATATTATCTCTACTGGATCACATGGACTGTCCACGGTCTAGATTTCCTGGTGTTTCTTGTGTACATACCGAGGTCAAAGCACCTCCATCTTGTGGCAGCACCTCTTAACGTCTTACTGTCAAACGATAAGCCGCAGGCGCAGATACAGCCAATTGATTTTGACAAGGAGACAAGATTCGGCTCCACAGACATCAGGGATTTCACCTGGAAAGATTATCTCGATTTCTACGCATGCACGGAGTGCGGCAGGTGCACTGCCAATTGCCCGGCTGCCATCACTGGCAAGACATTATCCCCGAGAGACATAATCTGGGACCTCAGGGAGGTTGTCCTGAAGGAGGGCCCATCCCTGAGAAGATCGCATGAAAACCCTCAGGAGAGCCAGATAATACAACCGGTAATTGGATCTGCAATAAAGGAGGAGGATCTCTGGTCATGCACAACTTGTATGGCATGCGTTGAACAGTGTCCGGTTATGATTGACCATGTGGGTAAGATAGTGGACATGCGCCGCTCTCTAGTTCTGAACAAGGGGAGTGCCCCCAAGGAGACAATCGATATGTACAGAAACTTAGAGATGTACTCCTCTCCATGGACGAATCCCCCTGCCACGAGAGCGGATTGGGCCAGAGATCTTGGCGTAAAGATTGTATCAGACCCGTCTGCGGGAGATTTTGACCTGCTTTACTGGGTGGGCTGCATCGGGAGCTTCGACCCGAGGAACCAGGAAATATCGAAATCTGTGGTGAAGATACTGAAACAGGCCAATGTCAACTTCGCAATACTGGGTGCTGAGGAGAAATGCACCGGCGACCCGGCCAAGAGGACAGGAAACGAATATCTGGCTCAAACCCTGGCTAACGAGAACATTGAGACCTTCCGGAAATACAAGATAAAGGATGTGATCACAAACTGTCCACACTGCTTCAATTCTCTGAAGAACGATTACAGATCCATGGGCCTTGAACTCAACGTCATGCATCATAGCGATTACATATCGAGGCTGATAAGTGAAGGGAAGATCTCCGTTCAGAAAGACGAGAACGGTGCTTCTGATGTGTACACGTATCATGATTCATGTTATCTTGGCAGGTACAACAAGATCTATGATGCGCCGCGGGACATAATCGGTTCGTTCAGCGATAAGTACAGAGAGATGGAAATGTCCGGCTCCAGGGGACTCTGCTGTGGCGCAGGAGGCGGTAGACTGTGGATGAACGAAACCGTAGGCACAAAGATATCACATAAGAGGGTCGACATGGCATCCAAAACCGGTGCATCCACGCTCGTCACCGCATGCCCGTTCTGCATGACAATGCTCGATGATGCCAGGAAAGTCACGAACCTTGAGGAAAAGATGCAGATCAGTGATATCTCCGAGCTGGTTGCGAAAAAACTCCGATCCTGATCGATAAAATTAAGCAATTATAGATTATAATGCGCGCATGGAAATAGAAAGGTACGATGTCACCCTCGATATTGACTTTGCAAAGCGGAAATATGCCGGCGAGGAGAAGATTTACCTTACTGGTACTGCAAATGAGTTCATCCTCAATTCCGCGGACCCGGTTATAGACTATGTGGCGTTAGACGGTAAGAAGGTGTCTCTTTCAAAGGGCTCAAGGAAGGATGAGTTCAAGCTCAAGGCTAAATTCTCTGGAAAGAATATTATCCATGTGAAATTCCATGCGGATGTCTCGACTTCACTGATGGGCCTCTATTCAGCAAAGGCATCCGATGGTTCTGAGATGTTTACGACACAGTTCGAGTCGACCGGGGCAAGACACGCGTTTCCATGCAGGGATGACCCCGGATGGAAGGCTGCCTTCAACCTTACGCTCAAGGTTCCCAAGGCGCTGGATGCAATTTCGAACATGCCTGAGGCTTCGGTAAAGATTTCCGGAGAGAAGAAGACAATTAAGTTCAAGAAAACGCCCAGGATGTCTACCTACCTTCTCTATATCGGAATAGGAAAATTCGAGAGCAAGGAGTCGTCATACGGGTCCAAGAAGGTGATTCTTTCTGGCCTGCGGAAGAATCTCGACTCAACGGATTTTCCTCTGACCCTTGGAAAGCAGTCTCTGGAATTCTTCGACAGGTATTTCGGCATAAAATACGCACTTCCCAAGATGCACCTGATCTCGGTACCGGAATTCGGCGCCGGAGCTATGGAGAACTGGGGGGCGATAACATTCAGGGAGGTGGCCCTTCTTGTCAACAAGAGCACAAGCGGAATTGTGAGGAAGAGGGTTGCCGCTGTTATTGCGCATGAGATAGCGCACATGTGGTTTGGCGATCTCGTTACTATGAAGTGGTGGAACGATCTTTGGCTGAACGAGAGTTTTGCCACATTCATGATGTATAAAGTTGTTGAGCATTATTATCCCGAATGGAACATAATCGGGGAGATGCTCAGGGGAAGGGCGTCCGGCGCCTTCAGGGATGATTCCCTGGAGAATACACACCCGATAGATGTTGAAGTCAAGGATCCTGAGAAGGTTGCGCAGATCTTCGACCAGATCAGCTATGGCAAGGGCGGTATGATACTTAGGATGATTGAGAGATACGCCGGCTATGAGGAGTTCAGGCGCGGAATCCATGACTACCTCAAGAAATTCTCATATTCGAATGCAACAGGAAAAGACCTGTGGAAGAGTGTGGAGAAGGCGTCCGGGAAGCCGGTCAGCAGAGTCATGGGCGCATGGATCAGCGAACCTGGATATCCGTATATTGAGGTCAGGAGCAAAGGCGGCAAGATCAACCTGCGGCAGAAGCGATTCTTCCTTGATGGAAGGTCTGCCGAGAAAGTATGGCCAGTTCCCCTCACCGTGATGCGGGAAAAGTCAGAGGAGGCGTTACTCTTCGACAAGAAAGAGATCGACATCGATGCAAAAGGTTTCGTAAAACTTAATGTCGAAACTTCAGGTTTTTACAGGGTATTGTACGATTCTGCGCTGTATGAAAACCTCCTGTCGAGGCAGAATAAGATGAGCTATCTCGACAGGTGGGGTGTGGTCTCAGACCTGCATGCTTTCATGGTTTCAGGCAGGCTGGATCTCGCAAAGTTCCTGTCATATCTCGGCAAGTTTTCACATGAGTCTGATGCGACCGTGGTGGAAGAGATTTCAGCAGCGCTGCAGCACCTCAACATGGTAGACCCGGGGAACAAGAAGATATCAGAAGCGGCCAGGAACTTTTACTCCGACCAGCTGAAGAGGCTTGGATCGGCCAAGAAGAATGAGTCGATCAACGATACAATATTGCGGGGCGCACTCTCCTTCGAGCTTGTCAGGTACGACGATGCATTTGCCGCACAGCTTGCGAAAAAATTCGGGGAGATAGAGAAGGAAGTTCCTGACATGCGTGGAGCAATCGCCGTAGCGGAAGCAGTCCACAACGGCAATGTTAAGAAAATCATAGAGAAATACGGTAAGTTGAAGAGCGATGAAGACCGGGTTAAACTGATAGTGGCGATGGGATTCCTGCCCGGGGAGAAGAATGTGAGAGCAGTGGAGAAGCTGATCGATGAAGGCAGGATCAAGAAACAGGATACCATATCTTATTACGTCTACATGTCAATGCTTCCGGAGAACCGGGATCTGGCATTTGAGATGATGCCGGATATTGTGAAAAGGCTGAGCGAGATCTATACGGGCACTGCATCACCCCGCAGGTACATTTTCCAGGTTGTTCCGTTCACAGGAATAGGAAGGGCTGGAAAGGCCAAGACAGTGCTCGCCAAGCTGAGCACCCCGCTCATCGATAAGGGCATTGCACAGGGCCTGGAGGCACTTTCCATCAATGAGAAACTGCTCAAGAGGCTGCATTAGGATCAGTGGTTATATTAGAAGGCAACATACCTGAGTGATATACATGGATGATTCTAGTGCATATCTGGTACATTACAAGAGAACGCCTTTCTCCAGATCCAGGCCAAACGATCCTGACAGGGACGTCTTTAATTCAATAAGGATGGATGACGCCCTCTCGAGACTGATAAACGATTCAATCGACGTCACAGGAGTAAAGCCAGAAGAGGTATCGGACGTCATAACCGGTTGTGCCCTGCAGGCAGATGAGAACTGGATGTATGGCGGAAAGCATCCATCCCTGCTGTCCAAGCTTCCGGTGACGGTACCGGCAATGGCCATAGACAGGGCCTGCTCCTCATCACTGAACGCGATTAGCATCGGGGCGATGGAAATTATGACAGGTAACGCGGACATAGTGCTTGCGGGAGGCCTCGAACACATGACTCACGTGCCCCTGTCAAACAATCCGCACCTCAAGCCAAGCATCAAGCTACTAGTCAGGCCGGAATATTCTTCACTTGACATGGCGACAGGTTATTCCATGGGACTCACTGCGGAGAAGTTAGCAGATCTCAGGGGGATCGAAAGGAAGGAGATGGACGAATTTGCACTCAGGAGTCATAAGCTTGCATCAGAGTCTGAGGATTCATACCTTAAGGGAGAGATCCTCCCTATTGAGGTGGAGAAGAACGGCGACCTCGTGCGGATCGAGAAGGATCAGAGTGTCAGGAAGGACACAAACATGGAGCAGCTGGAAAAGCTGCAGCCTGCGTTCAAGCCGAACGGAAAGGTCACTGCAGGAAACTCATCCCCGCTGAATGCAGGTGCTTCCCTTGTCATGCTCATGTCCGGAAAGAAGGTGAACGAATACGGCATCAAGCCGCTGACAAAGATAAGGGGCATGGGCTGGGCAGGAGTTGAACCGTCGATTATGGGAGACGGACCGGTGCCTGCAACCAGGAAGGCACTGCAGAAGGTCGGAATGACAGCGGACCAGATAGACCTGTGGGAGATAAACGAGGCCTTCGCTGCGGTTGTCCTGAACGCGATGAAGCAGCTTTCAATTCCAATGGACAGGGTTAACATACATGGCGGTGCAATATCAATAGGGCATCCACTCGGTGCCTCTGGAGCAAGGCTCGCTGGGACCCTGTCCAGATCACTTCAGGAAAAGGGGAAGGATACTGGCATGGCGACACTCTGTGTTGGAGGCGGCCAGGGATATTCGGTCGTGTTTGAGAGGGTGTAACCAATGGATTTCGATCTGCCTCCGGACATTGAGGAGCACAAGAAGAAGGTCAGAGAGTTCGCTCTGAGAGAATTGACGCATGAGCTTGCCATTGAGAGCGACCGGAACGAGAAGTTTCCATCAGGTCTCAAGAAGAAGGCTTTTGACAGCAACATAGTTGATTTTTCAAGCCCGTGGAAGTCACTTGTTGCGATTGAGGAACTCTGCAGGGTAGATCCGGGTCTTGGTATCAGTGTTACCGTTCCGTTCTTCGGGGCAGAAGTCCTTATGCTTTTCGGGAGCGACATGCTGAAGGAAAAATATCTCGCCAAAGTGAATGCCGGCAAGGCAATGATGGGCCTGGGAGTTACGGAACCCGGAGGCGGAAGTGATGTTGCAGGGATAAAGACAGAGGCGAAGAAAACTGGCGATCATTACGTCCTGAACGGTTCTAAAATGTTCATCACCAACGGCTCGATTGCAGATTTCTTTGTAATTCTTGCAAGAACCTCAAAACCGGATGAGAAGAGACACCACGGGCTGAGTGCTTTCATAGTAGAATCAAAAAGCAAGGGGTTCACTGCTAACAAGCTGACAGGGAAGCTTGGAGTCAGGGCCACCGATACTGCAGAACTGATCTTCAACAACGTGGAATTGCCTGCAGAGAACCTGATCGGAGAGGAGGGGAAGGGATTTTACTACATCATGACATTTTTCAACATCAGCAGGGTCTTCGTGGCCGCTCAGGGACTGGGAATAGCGCAGGGATGCCTGGATCGCAGCCTTGAGGCGCTGAAACAGCGAACCGAAGCCTACAGATCCATGGAATATGTAAGCTTCACGATCGCGGAAATGGCCACGAGGATAGAGGCAGCCCGGCTTCTTACGTATAAGGCATCGTCGTATCTTTTCCAGTTCAAGCCAAAGCCTGAGATCACAAGCATGGCAAAGGCATACGCATCGGAGACCGCAGTCTTCTGCGCAGAAAAGGCGCTGGATTTGACAGGTGTGGAAGGGATCACTGGCGATCTTGAACGTTTTTTCAGAGATGCAAAGATCCTGGAGATATGGGAAGGCACCAGTGAAATAGAGAAACTAGTGATTTCAAGATTCATATCGAAGCAGGAGGCGACCTAGATGCCGGATGAAGAGAGAGATTTGCTGGTTTCCGCGGTGAATGACTTCTCCACAAGGGAGATAGAACCCTATGCCCTCAAGATAGAGAGGACAGGGGTATTCCCGGAGCTACTGGAAAAGTTAGGTTCCCAGGGATTCCTTGGCATGACCTTCTCCGAGCATAACGGCGGTACCGGCATGTCTCATGAGACCTATGCCCGCCTTCTGATGGAGTTTGCAAGGTTTTCCCCGTCAGTTGCAATGCTCATCGCCTTACAGAATTCTGTCGCATATCCGATTCTTGAGCAGGGCGGAGAACATTCCGCACTGCTGAAAGAAGTCGCATCCGGAAAGTCGACTTTTGGAGTTGCAGTCTGTTCCTTCGGTATGCCCGCCGATCTGTGCGGTAATCTTTCCGTAAAGGACTCAAAGCTCTCGGGAGTTAAGAGATATGTCCTATATCCTGGAGCCACGCACACATTGGCCGGTACGGATGAGGCACCCGAGAGCCTTGTTGCCGTAAGATCCGGGTTCAGCGGAAACGCTTCGCTCGATTCCCTTGGCTTGAGAGGACTCGGCATTTCATCCATATCCTGGGATTCTGCAGACTTCATATCGATAGCTAAGGAAAAGGGCGGCGAGATCCTGCGGGAAAAGTTCCTCGGAATGAACAGGGAGGTCAGTGCGATCTTAATCGGGATAGCTGCCGGCTCGATCCACAAGGCGATCGAGTACTCAAAGATCAGAGGGACATTTGAGCACCTCCTGATGGAATACCAGCCGGTTGCGTTTTCTTTATCACTGCTACAGGGGGAACTGGATGCTATGATCCAGGATCTTGAAAGATCCCCTTCGATGTCTGAGGAAGGGCGCCTATCCATGAAGATAAGAGCCATAGACCTGGCAATGAGGGCTTCGAAACAGTCAATACAGGTCCATGGAGGTTATGGTTATCTCCAGGACTTTGGAGTGGAGAAGTTCTACAGGGATGCAGCTACAATGTCATCCCTTTTCATGAATTCCCCTAAGGAGAGGATGATGCTGTCAGAGCTTGTTTACAAGCAAAAGGCAGGCATTATCTGAAAAATTCCTAATAACCTGGGCGAATGAGACCGCCAATCAGTCCGCCAAGTCCCGGAATTAGTACGAGATAGAAAAGAGTCTTTTCCACCAGTGGCAGAGTGCTGTCTCCGATCAGTATATACAGGGTGAGATCAGCTTTGTCAATCATTCCGAAGGATGTGAACTGGGCAATAGTCGGATACAGGAAAGTATCCGCGTTAAGAACTGCAAGGGTGATGATTATTGCCACTATTACGAAACCTGCAAGTACGGTAGACAAGACACCCCTTGTAACTCCCCTGCTTACAACACCGGCAATAATACCTGCAAAAACTAGCGCGTATAGCGATATAAGCCCCAGAATAGGGATCAATATGATAGCGGTAACGACTCCACCAATGAAACTCCCGAACCGCTTTGGTGTCTTTATCATCGAACCACGGATTAAGAGTATTTATATATATTTTATTTTAAAATATGGCAGTTCGGAATGAAATGATTACCCGTAACAAGAAAAATGTGTTGGTCATCTCCTGAAATCTAAGCACAGCCTTATGCAAGAACAGATAGAGAGGAGAAACAAAGAATGGTATTCTTACAAGAGATTTTTGCCTGATTTGAGCGCTTTACTCTCTACATGATGGATATGGCGTAAAGTACATACATTAAACCTAGGACAAGGGATACTTTGCCTTCCGTGAAATAATTATCTTTAGAGCCAATGTTCGATGGTTAGAAGACACAAGATCATAATAACATCAACACCTCTAGACAGTGTCCGAAACACTTCAAAGAAGAGACGTATCATGGAGTCACTTTTACCAGTTAATAGAATAGTTTTTTTCTTCGCCCGTATACTTGCAAGTCGCGTTTGAATTGTTAAGGTTAAAGTCACATCAGTAGGGCATGAGTTCATTTCGCAAAATAAGGAGTTCATGAAGAAAAGGGGTAAGCTATCGAAATTTGTTGAAAGATAAATTAATTTTGGAAAAAAGAAAGGAAAATGTAGCAATAATATGCTTTACCCGAGGCCTTATATGCCTTGAATGAAACTAACGAATTCAAATAGCTATTCGGAATCCTAAAAAATGTGGGAGGTATAAAAGATAGACAAAGAGTTTATCGCGCACCGTCGTCTAAGCGACGGCACGATTCAGGGTCTGTGGCAACACTTAATGAACACTTCATTGCTGGCTGGGAAATTTGCTGATAAAATTGGCTTGGAAAAATTAGGAAGGCTTACTGGTCTCCTGCACGACTTAGGGAAAGCTAGTAATGAGTTCCTGAACTACATCGGTTCTGCAACAGGTCTGATAAACCCAGATGCAGACGAATACGTAGATCCAATCCATAAAAGGGGAAAGATCGATCACTCTACAGCGGGCGCCCAATTCATATGGGGTTCTAAAAAAGAATCTAGCGCTGATCTGTTGATGTTTCAGCTATTATCATTAGTAATAGCTTCACACCACTCAGGTCTGATCGACTGCCTTGACCCAAATGGTTTTGATGTCTTCACCAAAAGGATGGATAAGCCCACAGAGAAAACGCATTTGGAAGAAGCCAAAGGAAATCTGAATTCAATAGTTTATGAGAAGATTAAAGAAATATCCTCTGATTCAAGATTACTCAAAGAATTTGAGCAAAAGATACATTTGTTGAAGGAAGACAACGATTCCAAAGAAACGTTCACATTCAAGATTGGGTTATTAGTACGTTTTCTCTTCAGCGCATTGATTGACGCTGACAGGATTGATACCGCTGATTTTGAATTTCCTTATAATAGAGGTGAAAGGAATTTTGGGCAATATCAACCATGGTCCATCCTGATTGATAGATTTGACTCCTATATGCGTGGGCTCGAATTGATCCCGATTGCGGAAACTGAAGAATCCATGAAAGTTAAAAAGATACGTATGGAAGTATCGCGCTATTGTTATGACTTCTCCAAGAAACCAAAAGGACTCTATACGTTGACTGTCCCCACCGGAGGAGGAAAGACTCTTTCTAGTCTGCGGTTCGCTTTGAATCATGCGAAAATGCACAATATGGACAGAATCATCTATGTTATTCCGTATACATCAATAATTGACCAAAACGCTGGAAAGGCAAGAGAGGCCCTAGATCCTAAGATAGCGAAAACGAAGACATCTGAGAGTGTAGTATTGGAGCATCATTCCAACCTTACACCAGAGAATGAGAGTGCACGCCAGAATTTGTTGTCGGAGAATTGGGACGCACGTGTGGTATTCACTACAACTGTGAAATTCCTCGAGACATTATTTGGAGGAGGGACAAGAGATGCGCGACGAATGCACAGTTTAGCAAATTCGGTGATAGTTTTCGATGAAGTGCAAACACTACCCGTGGAGTGCGTACAGATTTTTAATTTGGCAATACGCTTCTTGGTTAGGGGTTGTGGTTCAACAGTTGTGCTATGCACTGCAACTCAGCCCTTACTTGGCAGGATTACCCCCAAAGAAAGATCATTAATAATTGGACCCGAACAAGAGATAATCCCTGCTATACCTAAAATGTTTAATGAATTGAAAAGAGTGGAAATACACGATAAACGTAAACTGAGTGGCTGGACAGATGCTGAAATCGCTCAACTTGCGAGGCGGGAGCTAGAAAAAACTGGAAGCGTACTTGTAATAGTTAATACCACGGCAGAAGCGAAGAATCTCTTTCAACTGTTCTCGAGTGAGGAAAAGGAGTTTGTATACCACTTGAGCACTAATATGTGTCCTGCGCATAGAATGAAAGTTTTGAATCAGATTAAAGAAAAGACATACTCGCAACCTGTGATCTGCATAAGCACCCAACTTATCGAGGCAGGAATAGACATCGACTTCGCAAGCGTGATTCGCTATCTCGCTGGGTTAGACTCTATTTCCCAGGCAGCCGGTAGATGTAATCGTAACGGAACCAGGCCAACCTTAGGAAGGTTCTTCATCATAAATCCTCTAAACGAAAATCTTGGTCAATTAAGGAACATAAAGATTGGTAAGGAAAAAACCGAACGTGTCTTAACTGAGTACCAGAACGATCCAGACAAATTCGACAATAATATCTTTGGACCAAGCATCATAGAATTGTTTTATAAATACTACTTTTACGAGAGAAAAGATGAAATGGATTATAGGGTTCGATGTGAATCGGGGGTTGGCAGAAGGGATAGCCTATTCAAACTGCTTTCCACAAACACTTTATCTGTGGAAAGTTTCATGAGGTTGAATAAAACTTCACCAAAATTGTACTTAAGGCAATCTTTCATGACGGCGGCAACCGCATTCAAGGTCATTGATGCAAAAAAACGCGGCGTGATCGTCCCATATGCGGAAGGCGCTGAGATTATACTGGACCTCTGCGGTTCTTCTAATCTTGAAACTGAATACCTACTCATGAAAAGAGCTCAAAGGTTTACAGTTGAAATCTTCGATAATCGGTTTAGCAAGTTGGAAGCATGCCATATAATTCAAGAGGTACAACCAGGGAGTGGAATCTTCTATTTGGAAAAGGCTTATTATAATCCTAGCTATGGTATCAGTGAGACGGAATCAGATAGTTTGCCATTTCTAAATCCTTAGAGGCTTTGCGAATGGATAATAAGATAGAGTTCAAGGTTTACGGAAAGTATGCATTATTCACAGATCCATTGACGAAGATTGGTGGCGAAAAGAATTCCTATCAGTTACCTACTTACCAAGCATTAAAGGGGATAATGGAGTCTATTTACTGGAAACCGACTATCATTTGGATAATCGATAAGGTACGTATAATGAAGCCCATTAGGACCCAAACGAGGAGCGCCAAACCTCTCAAGTATGGTGAGAGCGGGCATGACTTAAGTATTTACACATACCTGGCTGATGTTGAATATCAAGTTCAAGCCCACTTTAAATGGAATTTGAGTAGACAAGACTTAGCAAATGATCGTAATGAAAATAAGCATTTTTTTGTCGCACAGAGAATGGTTAAAAAAGGAGGACGCAGAGATGTGTTTCTTGGAACTCGCGAGTGTCAAGGATATGTTGAACCGATTCGATTTGGAACGGAAATTGGTTGTTACGACCAAAGCGGTGATTTATCGTTCGGGCTAACACTTCATGGCTTTGATTATCCGAGCGAAATCAACAAAGATGAACTTCGGGTAAGATTTTGGCGCCCTACAATGTCAAATGGGGTAGTCCAGTTTATTCCGCCCGAGAAGTGCCTCATTACAAAGCTTGTCAGAAAAATGACCTCAAACAGGGTAGATACAGTGGGGCTTGAAGAAGAGAATCTCTTGGATGGATACAAATTGGAGTGATTGCGCAATGAGTTGGATGCTGAAATTATATGAAACATACAACAATAGCCAGAATAATACTTCATATCGGGCAGATATAGAGGATTATCCTTTGCCAATAAGTCATACAACCCAGAGGGCTCATATTGAAATCACACTCGATCAAAACGGTAAATTCATTCGTGCAATGGTGCTGTCAAAAGATGACCAGCGAACCTTAATTCCATGCACCGAAGGGTCAGGGGGGAGAACCGGTAGCAAACCTGAGCCACATCCCCTGTGCGATAAACTGCAGTATATTGCGAAAGATTTTGATGAATTCGGCGGTGTGGTTACGTCTGGATTTGCAACCGATCCAGCAGAACCATACATTCGATTTGATAGCTTGTTGAGTAATTGGTGTGAGTCACAGTACTCCCATCCAAAGGCAAGAGCAGTTCTCAAATATGTACGCGAAGGGAGTTTGATCAAAGATCTTGTGAACTATGGCATATTACATGTTGGAAGCGATGGAAGGCTCATTGATAAATGGGATGGGGGAGATGCACCTAAGATTTTCGAAGTTTTGCCTAAAGGAGAGAGGCAGGACACAGCATTTGTTCGCTGGAGTGTTGAAGTGCATGGTGATCCTCAAGCTAAACTTCATACGGATTCTGAATTGATAAAGAGCTGGATCAAATTTTATGAGTCCACTATATCTGAGAGGGCCCTTTGTTACGTTACAGGAGAGATTAAACCTCAGGCAAAGCAACACCCAGCTAATTTGAGAAGAGATGGCGACAAGGCGAAAATTATTTCTTCAAACGATTCCAGCGGTTTCACTTTTCGTGGTAGATTTGAAACGCCTGAGGAAGCATGCGGAGTGAGTTATGAAGTTACACAAAAGGCCCACAACGCCCTAAGATGGCTAATTAGAAAACAAGGATATAAGCATGGTAACCAAGCTATAGTTGTCTGGGCAACTTCTGGTAACGATATTCCGGATATTATGTGGAATTCGGACGAATTGCTTGCTAGCGATTCTGATACCGCGATTTCGACAGCCGAAGAGTTTGCCCACAGACTAAACAAGAAAATAATGGGCTATAGTGCAAATGTTAATGATTCGACTAGCGTGGTTGTGCTAGGCCTTGATTCAGCTACCCCTGGTAGAATGTCAATCACCTTTTACAGAGAACTCGCTGGATCTGAATTCCTAAAAAGAATTGAGTATTGGCATGTAACATGCAGTTGGATACATGACCTTGTAGTTACTGCCACAGCAGATAGTACTAGAAAGGCGGTTCTAATCATTGGAGCTCCGTCACCAAACGAAATAGCCAAGGCTGCATACGGGAGCAGAGTTGATGATAAACTTCGCCATGCCACTGTAGAGCGATTGCTTCCCTGTATTGTTGATGGCAAGCCTATCCCAATCGATCTAGTTGATTCAACTGTTCGAAGAGCATCCAACCGAACGGGAATAGATAATTATGAGTGGGAAAGGACACTAAGCACAGCGTGTGCAGTCTACAGAAAGTACCATGAGAAGGAGGGATATAGTATGGTTTTAGATGAGAACAGAAAAACGAGAGACTATCTGTATGGAAGATTGTTGGCATTGGCCGACAATATAGAAGGGTGGGCACTGAGTACGATGGGAGAGCAGCGTCAAACAACCGCGGCTAGGCTGATGAACAGATTCGCAGAGCATCCCTTCACAACATGGCGTATCATTTATCTAGCCCTTACTCCCTACAAGGCAAGACTTGGAGCAAAGGCTGCTTCAAGAGATAAATTGATAACTGATATTGGATCTAACTTTGAACTAAATGAGTTTAACAGCGATAAAAGGCTGAGTGGGGAGTTCTTGTTAGGATTTTACTGTCAACGTTACGCTCTTATGAAACACCCGGGTCGAGGTGAGGATGAGTTTGGCGAGGACAACGACGAGAACAAAGGGAGTTGAAACAAATGTTGAGTAACAAAATAGATTTTGCTGTGATAGTGAGAGTTGAGAATGCTAACCCTAACGGAGATCCTCTGAATGGAAACAGACCTCGAATCAATTATGAAGGCTTCGGGGAACTTTCCGATGTAAGCATTAAACGAAAGATTAGAAATCGCCTAATGGAAGCAGGCGAGCCGATATTTGTTCAACCAGACGATGATAGAGTTGATGAATATCGGAGTTTAAGGTCAAGAGCTGAAGGCGAGTTGAAGGAATACATAAGTAATGATAAACTATTTCGCGAACAGGCTTGCAAGAAGTGGCTTGATGTGCGTGCCTTTGGTCAGGTTTTCGCTATAAAAGGCAAAAAAGCTGGTGAAGGTGTTTCAATTGGAATTCGCGGACCTGTCTCAGTACATCCGGCTTTTAGTATTAATCAAGTGAGCATTTCCAGTATTCAGATAACTAAAAGCGTGAGCGGAGAGGGAGATGGCACTAAAAGATCCTCTGACACCATGGGAATGAAACATAGAGTGGATTTTGGTGTTTATTTGTTTTTTGGGAGCATTAATCCACAATTGGCAAGTAAAACCGGCTTTAGTGATAACGATGCAGAAGCAATTAAAAAGGCACTTATTAAATTGTATGATAATGATGCGTCTTCCGCCAGACCAGAAGGTAGCATGGAAATTTTTAGAGTTTACTGGTGGAAGCACAATTCGAAGAATGGGCAATACTCTTCCGGAGAAGTTCATCGTACACTCAGTTTATCTCCCAAGGCGGGCATCACTGAGCCAAAGCGCATGGAGGATTATGACATAATTCTCAAGGAATTAGATAACCTCTCACCAGAAATTGTTGAGAGAGGAGCGATTATTCAGAAAGGCAAGTAGTTATTCCGCAGGGCCCTTCAATGACTAACTACTCTGAAAATGACTTACTGCCATTATCCGGAATCCAGCACTTGGCATTCTGTGAAAGGCAGTGGGCATTGATACACGTAGAAGGACACTGGGAAGAGAATGTTCTAACTGCAGAGGGGAAAATTGTTCATGAGAGGGCAGATAATCCCGATGAAAACGAGACGAGGAGATACTTTAGAACAACCAGAAGTGTTCCGGTTTTGTCTAAGAGATTGGGGGTACAGGGAGTTGTGGACGTAATTGAATATGTCAGAGATGATAGTGCATCGGTTCAGCAATCAGTTGTACTGAAAGGGCGAGATGGCAGATGGAGAGTAAGACCAGTCGAATACAAACGTGGAAAAGCGAAACCGGATGACAGAGATGCAGTTCAAGTCTGCGCCCAGGCTATTGCGTTAGAAGAGATGATGCACATTGAGATTGACCTTGGGTACCTTTATTATAACGAGTCCCGACACAGAGAGACAGTGGTGTTTGATCATCAGCTAAGAGCTCATGTTGAAATCCTGTCTGAGAAGATGCACACATACCTTCGAGAGGGCATAGTACCTGAACCAAAAAGGGAGAAACACTGTGTTAGATGCTCTCTGTACGAAGTATGCCAACCAGATTGGCCAACTTCCCATGAAAGAATTGAAAAATACATAACCGAACAGATTTTTGATCCGGATGAGGAAGATTTGTGAGAAGACTACTCAACACACTTTACGTGACGACTCCTGAGTCTTACATAGCGAGGGAGGGAGAGAACATACTTGTAAAAGTCAACAATGAGGTGCGTCTACGAGTTCCAATCCACAACTTAGATGGCGTGGTGTGCTTCGGATACATGGGTGCGAGCCCATCTGCTATGCATTTATGCACAGAGAATGGTGTGGGCTTAAGTTTTCTTAGTGAACACGGCAGGTTTCTTGCGAGAGTGACTGGGGAGACTACTGGTAACGTTTTACTTAGAAGGAAGCAGTTTCGATGGGCAGATAATGACATGGAGAGAATCAGGCTTTCTAAGCGTTTTGTTATGGGAAAGATCCATAATTCAAGGAGAGTTCTTCAGAGAGCGGCTAGAGACCATCAAGTGAATTTTGGTGGTAACCAACTTGAAACGGCAATATCTCTGTTGAAAGGTACTTTAGAGAGGCTAGACAATTCATCATCAGTGGACACGATTAGGGGGATAGAAGGAGAGGCTGCAAACACGTATTTTGCATGTTTTGACAACTTGATAGTAAATCAAAAAGAGCATTTCATATTCAGCGGACGAGTAAGAAGACCTCCAACAGACTCTGTAAACGCATTGCTTTCGTTTACGTACACTCTTCTATTCCACGAATGTTATTCTGCCCTCGAAACTGTTGGTTTGGACCCACAAGTAGGCTACTTGCATGCAGACAGGTCAGGTAGGGAGAGTCTTGCGTTGGACCTGATGGAAGAACTCCGACCTTATCTTGCGGACAGGCTGGTATTATCCATAATCAATAGAAGGCAGGTTAACGAAGCGGGTTTCATTCAACGCGAAAATGGTGCTGTTCAAATGGATGAAGGAACTCGAAAGGAGCTATTGGCGACATGGCAGAGTAGGAAGAGAGATGAAATCATGCATCCATTTCTTGGAGAGCGAGTTCAGATAGGCCTTGTCCCTTATGTGCAAGCAATGATGTTGGCTAGGAACATTAGGGGCGATAATGATGATTACCCACCATTTTTATGGAAGTGAGGTGATGTCATGATATGATGGTTCTTATAACGTATGACGTTAACACCACAGACCCTCAAGGAGCTACTCGATTACGCAAAGTTGCGAAGGAGTGCTTGAATTTAGGTCAAAGAGTACAGAACTCAGTATTCGAATGCTTATTGGACCCGCATCAGTTTATCGAGCTGAAACATAAGTTGGAAAACATTGCCAATCCATCTATTGATAGCATTCGTTATTATTTCCTTGGGAGCAACTGGAAACGGAGAGTTGAACATTATGGTGCGAATAAGGGATACGATCCAGAAGGGTTCATAATCTATTGATTAGCGCGAACCTCGAGTGATCACTCTTTGACCGGACCATTAGCGGTTAAACGAGAGAGCTAAGAAATTCTACTAATTAGAATCCCTGCGCAAGGATTTTATTTCCCATGCAGTTCGTTGCGCGCTTTTGACTTTAGAAAGGCTTAATTTAGGCGGAAACGTTGTTATGGCAGTCGCGTCCTTCATGGACGCGTGGATTGAAACTGGCCGACTGAGTCTGTGAAGTTGTAATGCTGCTGGTCGCGTCCTTCATGGACGCGTGGATTGAAACATACGTTGATCCTACGAACCCAGTGTATGTAGAGCCGTCGCGTCCTTCATGGACGCGTGGATTGAAACTCTAGTATTCAGAAAACGATCGATTTCGATAATCGTCGCGTCCTTCATGGACGCGTGGATTGAAACCTCTATAATGCTTAAGGCGGGAATTCCAAAGGGCTGTCGCGTCCTTCATGGACGCGTGGATTGAAACGAATTTTTTGAGGTTCCTATTGGCCCACGTGAGATCTCAGATTTTAAATACGCACAAAGAAAAATGCGTTTTCTAATTACTTTTGTGAACGAAAC
>JBJKSG010000009.1:0-45887 GCA_046704325.1 Thermoplasmataceae archaeon | reverse complement strand
CCTTGCGACCATACTCCCCAAGCGGCCCACTTAACACCTTCGCTCCGGCACTGCTTCCCCTCAACGAAGAAGCAACACCAAGTGGGCAGTGTTTACAGCTAGGACTACCCGGGTATCTAATCCGGTTTGCTCCCCTAGCCCTCGTTCCTCACCGTCGGATCCGTTCTAGTTGAACGCCTTCGCCACTGGTCGTCCTTCCAGGATTACAGGATTTTACCCCTACCCCAGAAGTACATTCAACCTCACCCGGTCCCTAGTTCCGCAGTCTCTCCAGATTATCTCCCGTTAAGCGGGAGAATTTGTCTGAAGATTTACAAAACCGGCTACGAACGCTTTAGGCTCAATAAAAGTGACTACCACTTGAGCTGCGGGTGTTACCGCGGCGGCTGGCACCCGTCTTACCCAGCTCTTATTCCAGGAGCTTTTTAGGCTCGAGAAAAGCCTTGACTTAGTCAAGGCACTCAGGCTCCCCGTGTCGCGCTTTCGCGCATTGCACAGTTTTCGCGCCTGCTGCGCCCCGTAGGGCCTGGACTAGTGTCTCAGAGTCCATCTCCGGGCTCCCCCTCTCAGGGCCCGTACCCGTCAAAGGCTATGTGGTCCTTTACACCACATACTACCTGATAGGCCGCAGACTCATCCTCAGGCGTCGGAGCTTTCATCATCAAAGCATTCCAGCATATGATAACTATGGGGGATTACCCTCAGTTTCCCGAGGTTATACCCCACCTGGGGGCAGATTGTCCGCGTGTTACTGAGCGGTACGCCAGTGTCTTGCGACCCTTTAACTCGCATGGCTTAGTCGGAACCTGATAGCAGTAGTCGCCGGCAGGATCAACCGGAGTTGATCTTACTTTTTATTGAATATTTTGGTATTGTGAGCCGATTGGCACAATTCTTACAATATCAGCAATGAGCTCTGTCATTCCTCACTGCCTCACTCTATCCCAGCACTGGAAATAAGAGTTCATCATTCGCATTGGACAACTTCCCCCTTACGCCTTACATGCTGGTTTTTCAGGCATCGTTAAATGCCCACCAATGCGTAAACTACAGAATAGTTGTGCGATATTTAACGATTTCGTAGTGAATTATTTGGCATTTACTTTGACTTTAGCCGGTCTCGAACAGATCATCAAAGATCCTGTATCAAGGGAGAGCTTCGAATCTTAGAGGTATATTTCCTCAATCAGGCCACCCTGCCTGATCGATATGGAAGAAACATTGCCGTTTGGAACCACAGGAGCGTTCACCTTACTGTCGAAATACCTCAACGCAACGAAAATGACACCTCCATGAGTCACAATGACCACGTTTCCGCTGTATAAGCGTATAACCCTATCAATCGCGAGAGTAATTCGCTTCACAAAATCTTTCCACTTTTCAACACTGGGCAGATCTATCGGCCCCTGGAACCCATTCTGGAGCTTCAGACCAGGATTCATCTTCAGTACTTCAGACTCATCCTTTCCGGAGAAATCACCTAGGTCTCTTTCGCGAAAATCTTCATAAAACTCCGGGTGGAGATGCAACTTCGAGCTAATGATGTCGCAAGATTCAACAGCTCTCTTCACGTCGCTGGCTATTATACTTGTTATGCCCTTGTTTTCTAGCTTTTCAGCTGTGATTTCTATCTGCTTTCTCCCTGCTTCATTCAAACCTGGTCCATAGTGCCCCTGCCAGATGTGAAGTCTATTCCATTCCGTCTCCCCATGCCTGACAAGATATAGCCGATCTACTGACAATTCTGATTTCCGGATTATCAATAGAATAGAAATAAATTGCCTATTCACTCGCAATATACAGTTCAGCTATAAAGAAAAAGGTCTTCATTTGTCTTAGGGTCGGTTCAACTCGCAGGTCTCGTTGCACTTGCCGACGAGAATGCTATACCTGCTCTTGGAGATCCTGTCATAAATCTTCTCTCCTATCCCGATCTGTACCAGCCCAGAAATTACTATGCCCGCAATAAATAGTTCTGGTATCTTCCTGAAAAGTCTGGATACTCCGGTCATTCCTAAACTAACTTTTCCTGATTTGTCAATAACAACCATACTACGTTCATGTGTTTCGGGTGAAACAGGCAAATCGGATTCTTTCAAGCCCCTGAAAGATATGAAGTTGAATTTTCTGAGGTGATCTAATCTGCCCAGTATGTTCTTTGCCTTTATGCAGAAACTGCAATTGCCGTCGTAATAGACTGTTGTTTTCCCGAGCATCAAATTATGTATTGAGTGACGATAGATAAGCTTGATCTTATATAGCAGGCTGCAAGAATTAATAAGGTGGATGGAATCGCACCCTGATGTCAAGAAGTGACAAGGTTCTGTTAACTCGAATATTCACAGGGATAGCCCTTATACTTTTGGTCATAGCGTTAATCCTGGAAATAGTGAGTTTCTTCACTCCTGTAAGTGGTGCACTTAGCTCTATTGATGCCTTCGGGTCCTTCCTTGCACAGAAGCTTGTCATTGCCATTTCGGCGGTAATAATTTTCTTTCTAATGGCAGCCACCTACTCTATGGTATTCACGCACCTGAATAGTCTCAAATCCAAACCCAGAGACTATTCCTTGATTATTGCAATAATCTGCATAATCTTCAGTCTGATATTCCTCCCGGAGCTAGTTCTTGTAGCAGGCGTACTAATCTTTCTGACCTGGCTTGTTTTGGTTCTTTGATCTGGTAGCGAAAAGAGGGATCAGGATCGGTAGCGCAGAAAGTAAAGTTTAGCTCTTGGCTAATTTATTCTTTTATACGCGCCTTATTTGATGAGTTGGTAAATTGTTCTAGGCAAAGGGCAAAAATCTTATAAATCAGACGTATATTCTTGGCTACGTGAACTAATGACGAAGTTTGTTATGATAGCTGATCTAACATTGAGTTCTAACTACAGAGACTTTCCTCTCCTTGACTTCTTACCGTGCGCCCCCTCCCGAGCTGTCCCTAGATCAATATACAAATTTCTCAAAGGTCCGGGGTTACCTGCAATGCCGGATGGTCAGAGCAAGTTTGCCCCGTATTCGTTGAGAAAACTGCAGTCCAGCCTGCTTTCCAAGTACAGGCCGGAAGATATCGCTATAGCACATGAGGATCATCTTGATCAGTTCATAAAAGACGATACTGAAATTATCGGGATTACCACAATGGACCCTCTAGGAATTGGCCCGACGACCATGTCCTATTATGTTCTCTTCGGTGGAGAGATGAGGGCCTGGGTCAGGGCAGAATGGGATTACCTGATTGAAAAGGTAAATAAGCTGCGAAAGGGAAAGAAAGCTAAACTAGTGGTCGGTGGTCCTGGTGTCTGGGAATTTACCGTATTAAGAGAAGAACTCGACAAGATGGATATCGATTTTGTTGTGCAGGGTGAAATGGACGACGTTGCACCAGAGCTCTTCTCAGAACTTGTCAATAACAATATCGATGAGAAGCTCTTCTACCGCGGTTATATGTCATATGACGACAAATTCCGTAAAGTCCTCAAGAAGGATGACAAGTTTATAGCAAGAGGTGTAACGCTTTCTGCTTACCCGCGACTCGAAGAGATACCACTGATAAATGGACCGTCAATGAAAGGCATGGTTGAAGTCATGAGAGGCTGTGGAATAGGCTGTGACTTCTGCGAAGTTACGCTAAGACCACTGAGATATTATTCTCCTGATGCTGTTGCGAAGGAAGTAGCGGTCAATACAGCGGCGGGTCAGTCTAATGCCTGGCTCCATTCTGACGAGATATTCGCCTACAAGCATGGAAATCTCTATGAACCCAATGAGGAGGCTCTATCTGATCTTATGAGTGCCGTGATGTCGGTAAAGGGACTGAAGACCGCCAACCCCACGCATGGCAGGATCTCGATCCCGGCAGCGTATCCAGATCTAATAAAGAAAATGTCCAGCATTCTGAAAGCCGGACCTTCTAACTGGATAGGTGTCCAGACAGGGGTAGAGACAGGCAGTGATAAGTTAGCGATGATGCACATGCCTAACAAGACCCTTCCCCTGAAGATTGGGCCTGATGGCTCGTTTGCAGACATTGTATGGCAGGGTGTCTACAACGAGACGAGATATTACTGGAGACCAGCTTTCACGATACAGGTCGGTCAGGAGGGCGAGACTACCGAGGATCTTTGGGAAACAATCTCGATGATCAATGTGCTGAGTAACTCTTACGTTGACAGCAGACCGTTTGAATTCACTGTAACTCCACTGGTTAACGTCCCTCTCGGTAGAATCAAGTCGAGAAGCCTGAACAAGAGCGTTCTCTCGAAAGAACAACTTGCCGTGTATTATGCATCATACAGGCATCTGGCGAAGATGGCTACAAGGGATGGTTTCAGCAATACAAATGGTAATTTCTTTGCCAGGGCTGGCACCGGTTCCATCGTCGCAGGCGGAGGCCTCCTCATGCTTAAGTGGATTGAGAGGGTGGCATCTAAGGCGGGAGTCGATATTGACAAGGTCAAGAACTATTCTGTCGACGGAACAAGGGCAATAACCAGTCTTAGCATGGCACACAGGGCTTGAGCCACTCTAATGCAAATAATCAGGAACGAGGATTACCTCAATTTATCATTTGTTCCTGAAAAACTGCTCTACAGGGAGAATGAAATTTCAAGCATTAGAACATCAATAATTGAACCACTCATTGGAGGTATTTCAGGTTCTGCTATAATTTATGGTGAGCCGGGAACAGGAAAGACTGCAACTGCTAAATTCATTTCAAAGTTCAGCGACAATCTCGACTACATATATCTCAATGCACTTTCATTTCCCTCGCTCGCCTCTTTATTGAGAGAGGTTGTATCGCATTTCATGAAGGTGGATCAGGTATCCAACTATACATACGGCGATTATCTGAAGCAACTTGCAAGGATACAGGAGAGAAGGGGCAAAGGCATCGTTCTCATAATAGATGAATGCACAAACCTGCTTAAGGAAGATCAGGTCGGGATATACAGCATAATGCGTGCATCAGAAGTCTATTCCCTGCGGCTATCCACAGTCATGGTATCTCTTGAGGATCCATATATAATCTTCATGAGGAAGAGGATTAGATCAATAACGTCATACGTACCGGTAAAGTTCGGTCGGTACTCCAAAGATGAGCTTCTTGGCATCCTCACGGTGAGAGCGGAGAAGGGCCTCGTACCAACTGCATACAGCGAAAGTATACTTGAGATGATTGCAGAATCGGCCGCAAAGGCAGGTAGTGCCAGGGTCGCTATCGAGATGCTGCAAAAGTCAGCATATATCTCGAGGCATGAGTTATCTGATGAGATCACACCGGATGCTGTGCGTTCTGCACAGGCTCTCATCAATCCATATTTTACCGAAAGCAAGTTGAAAGGACTGGATGAGGATGAGCTGAGTGTTCTGCTGTCGACGGCTTATTGCCTCAGAGACGGCACTTATGCCAGCCTCTCCAACGTTATGAAGCGGCACCTTTTACTGTCTGAGACATATGGCATCAGAAAGATGGATAGGCAGAAATTCTATCGTGTCGTAAATCACCTTGTTGCCTATGGCCTTCTCGACAGCCGGCTTGAGGGCAAAGGGGATCGAAAGGGTGTAGAGAAGGTACTAATGATCAACGATGTTCCTCTGGACCCGCTTTCTGAGAAGATAGAGAATATACTGGATCGTAAAGCGTAGCTTTCTTTCTATCGACATGTCTGGAGAGAAAGGAGAAGCATTCAAACGCCCTATCAAGGTATTTCCTGTAGAATTCCCTGTCTATGCTGCCGTTACCCTTGATATCTATCACCTTCCTCTTTCCGTCTGAAACTATAACGTCTGCGCTTTCACCTGGATTTATTTCTGTGTATCCTGACTGAAACGTCCTCGCGATCTCCTTCTGGATTGTGTTCACTCTGTATTCTTCAGCACGTTTTGATATCCTGTAACTTATAAGAAAATCTTCTCTCGGGCCTGAACCAAGGCTCCTTATGTACCTATTCTTAACCGCTCTGAGCTTGTTGTATTTATCTGCAATATCTGCTGCGGTTTTGCAATCCTTTATTATCTCCAGGCACTCGACCTGCATCCTCTTCGCTATTGCCGGTGCATCAGATCTCCTTGCCATTATCCCCCTGAGCTTGTATGTGCCGTCGAAACGCAGGCCGATGTAGCTATTTGGTGATCCGGAGCCATTCCTTGATGGGAGAAACGCAATCCATCTGTAATGCCCATCCATGACGATATCTATCCTCGTTCTCGCCTTTATTCGACGCATGAGATCATTCACATCGGCTGTTCCATGGATCCATAGAGAATCCACAATTCCATGTATGACGGAGAAACCCATCTCCCTTGCAATCTGCATCGCGGTGGAGAGGATCCATCTTCCTGTTGCGGTTATTGCCTCGTGAACCTCTATCTTCCCGAACTTTGCGTTCTTGTAGCCAGTGTATCCGAATGATGTGAGCAACAGCCATTTGAGGGCTGTATCTCTCTGTTTATACAGCGGATCCAGACTCTTTATTGCCTTGTATGATAACCTGGTTTGAAGCAGATCCTCCAGTGCTTCAGAGAGGAAACCCCTCTCCTTCAGTGATATGTAATATGGAGTATCGGGCACTGCAGCCTCTCCATGTCTTGTGACAGTCTCCGGAGAGAGATTATACCTCACCATTATGCTTGGATACATGGAAGAGAAATCTATCTCGTAAACGTCCTCGTATACCCCTGGCTCAGGATCCAGGACGAGACCTCCTCTATCTGTAGAGAGAAGCTCTGCAGGGCTCTTCTCATATTCATGATCGTCCTTGTATGTGGTCACAAGAACGGAATTCCTCACAGCTCTTGATACCTCAAGGGAAGATACGGCAGTGCCAGGGGTGACCGAAGCCGCGATCTCTGGTGGAAGCGATGATATTCTGGATATCTGGTATATTCCGCTCAGATCCGCTTCTGAATAGATGAAGGAATCGTTGTTGATACAGATCTTTCCCCGCATGTGGATCGACTGATTCTTGTAGAGAACCCTGCCATATGACTGGTATATGGAGCCCGGGTCCACGCGTATCGACTCATCGCTGTACCCCAGATCAAGGAGTTTCTGCATTATCCTCGTAAAAGCTCCGCCTGCATTTCCGTATACAAGAAGTATATTCTGTGATATGCTCTGTGCAGCATCGCTGTAGAATCGTCTATCAAGAGATTCATATCTCCTGCCGTCTATCTCCACAGATACAATATCGCCACCCCTGATTCTCGGCAATATCTTTGTCCCGGCAATCTCTGGATCTCGATCCATATAGTCTTGAAGCTCGAAAAACCTGTAGTTGTTCTCGGAAACAAATCTTAGCACTGGATTTATGTCTGCATTGAATACCTGAAACTTCCTGTTGAGGCCTATCTGCGAAATTGCATTCAGTAAATATTTGAAACGAGATGGCTTTCCATAGATCCGTATTCCATGTACGTCGCCGTAAATGCTCCTTTCGGAGCTTCTCTGTGATCTGAAGTACCTGCTATTCTCCAGCTCATCTTCCAATCTCTCTAGATCATAGGGATCTGCGGATACAAATATCCATGATCTGTTCCTGAGATACTGCTTCCTTATCCTATCACCGGAGAGAAACCATAGAGTTATGTTATCGGATCCATGCGCATTGATAAGAATCCCATTCTCCAGATAATTCATCTCACTATTGACTGGATCTGCTTCTGCATGTCCAGAAGGATTGCTATAATGAAGCCATACTCCGGATCTATGAGAGAATAGGAGATCTCAGCAGATCTCTTCCTCCCCTTCAGGATTAGAGTTTTAAGTATATCTATATCAGTTTCGTTCATCAGGCTGCCCATCTTCTCAAGAAGATCGCATATCCGATCTATAGACTGCCTCGCAGTCGGGCTTGTTCTACCCATGTTCTTCCTCCATGAATGCGCCATTTGCCTCCGGATATCCGGAAAAGAAGGATTCGTAAATCCACGGGCCACCAAAAACGAAGAAGAATATCATAGAGCCCATGCTGTATGCCTTGATCCTCATGACCTCATATATGCTCTGCACAATTTCCATTGGCCATGATGCAGTAACTTCTGATACAGCTGCAATGAAGTATGGGTTGCAGTCCCCGGATACAAGAATGCGCTGCAGTTGATGCGGATTCAATATCCTCTGCACGCTTATGTGTATGCTTAGATCAAGCATTGGCCTGAGGTCCAAAAGGATACCGTCCGAGATCAGGAGATGTGCAGCCTCGTACCTTCGGTTGGCCCACATGATAAAATCCATTATCTCATCTCTCCTGAAGCGCTCTTTCCTGGAATACCTTAGGTTTCCACGCACAGTTGCGAATATATCTGCATGGAAAATTGTTTATTCTTCAGCTTAAAAATGAGCAAATGGCTCGTAACAGCTATTCTCTTGTTAAGATATAATAAAAGTTATCCTGCACTCTGAACAGATCAAACCACAAAAATGAAAACAGAAAATAATACGTAATTCATCCTTCGAGCAGAAAAATTAAGCAGTCTAGATTGAGATATTAGGCAAAATATGCGACATAAAGTGCCCAGGAATTCCCTCTTCTTCTGACTTCATCGATTGCGCTGGATAAGCAACACATTCAAGTTTACTAGCCAAATATTATTATCGGAATCATAATTTCAGCGTATGGCCGTAAAAGGTATCATCATGGCTGGGGGTATGGGTACCCGACTCAGACCAATCACCTACTCAATTCCGAAACCGTTGATTCCCATCGCCGGGCGGCCATGCATAAGTTACCTGATGGATTCTTTCTACAATGCGGGAGTAAAGGATTCCATCATCACGACTGGCTACAAGTTTCAATCTCTCATAAACGGTGTATTGGAGGCAAAGCATTCCGATCAGAACGTATTATTCTCAGTCGAGAAGCAGCCTGCAGGCACTGCTGGATCGGTTAAGCTTGCAGAAGGCTACTTGGATGATACATTCATAGTAGGAAGCGGAGACGTCCTGCAGGATTTTAACATAAAGAGCATCCTCGATTCACACAGGAAATCCAAATCCAAGATTACAATCGTACTGACAAAAGTTGATGATACGTCCCAGTTTGGTGTTGCGGAAACACAGGATGGGAGAGTTGTAAGATTTGTTGAGAAGCCACCACCGGAGAAGGCATTCAGCAACCTTATTAATACGGGTCTTTACGTGCTTGAACCTGAGATTCTAAAAGAGATCCCTGCTGGTGAGCCGTATGATTTTTCAAAGCAGCTCTTTCCGTCGCTCCTGAAAACCGGTGAGAATATCCATGCAGTAGAGGGCAAAGGTGCCTGGCTTGACACAGGTAGACCGCATGACCTGATTAAGGCTAACAAAATGATGACCCAGCAGTACGGCACTTCAGGAGAACTTCAGGGCTCAGAAGGGAACATAATTTACAAGATAAAGCCGCATCTGGAAAGTGAAGTGAAGATCAAGGGACCAGTATACTTTGGCGATTCAGTCACTATCGGAACGGGAAGCACCATTTCCGGTTCTGCAATATACCAGGACGTAAAGATTGGAAGGAATGTTAGAATAGTAGACTCAGTCATCATGGATTCTGTCAGGATTGATGATGATACTGCTATCGAACAGTCGGTCATAATGAATAATACCACCATCTCTGAAGGTTGCGAGATAAATGACAGCGTTCTTTCGCAACGACTTACACTGCAGAAAGGATCCAAAGTTTTCAATGTTGCTTTGCATTCAGAAATGCTTGAGGATTTAGAGAGTTAATTTCTCGCTCAGTGTGAGCAGCAACAAACGTGTATTTCAGAGCAGGCCGGCTTTCTGAAGTATCAAAAGGTCTTCAGTAGTAAGCTGCTCACCATTCTTGAATTTCTCAAAGAGATCTTCGGCCCTCTTCTGCAGTTCTGATTCCTTCTCCTTCTTCCTGGAAGTTTTGGCCTTTGTGCGCATAGAATAAATGGTTTTATCCATGTCCTTCAGGTCGTTCTTGGCCTTAATGAACTCTATATGCTCCTTCTCCGCTTCCTGGTTGTGCCTGATAAACTCCTCGTGCATTTCATCTGCCTTTCTGCGTGTCTCGTCAAGTTCCTGGAGGAGCGTATTGATCTCTTCACTCAGGGCTGATATCTTCTGTGAAATTTCTTCCACCTCTTTCTTCATCGCCTCGCCCTGTTCCTTCTCCTTCTTCATCTTATCTGTGATGTCTTTGATATTGGCATTCTGACCTATGGTTTCCTCAAAAATCTTCTTCATCTTCTTGATCTCGTTGGTCAGTTTTTTAATCTCTGATACGACCTTCTGCTCCTCAGTCTTTGTCATGGGGGTCGTCTGCTGCCTTGTCTCGAGTCTCTGCAGCTCTCTTTCCCGGCCCTTGATGTCTCTGATATCAATATCTTTTACCGGTACTTCGCCTCTCAGCTTTCTGTATTCCTTCCTGAAGTCCTGGTACCTCGCAAAATATTCTTCCTTTTCGGCTCTTAGTTTTTGAACGTTTTCTATCAGGCTGCTCTTTTCCGCGATTCTCTCCTTAGCCCGATCTCTGAGTTCGCGAACTTTAGCGTTCAGGTCATCCCGCTCGTAAGCGTATTTCTGGGATTCTTCTGATAATTTATCCCTGTTCCTGACATGCTCTTCTACGATGTTCCGAAGTGCCTCGCGTTTTTCCTCGAATTCGTCTAGAAGCTCTGTCATGTTCTACCTTTGTTTTAAAAGCCATCCCCTATTTGAGGAATAGATAAATATCTTTCGTCAGATGTTTGCGGGGAATCGCTCTCAAATGCACATAATTCCGTTGATGTCCATAACATGTTTTACGTCAATCTTTGTATAGAAAATATAACTTCCAGTCTCAAGCATTTACTCAGTCGAAAATGCACTCTGGGTTTCAGAGTTAAGCTTCTCTATTACACCAAGTGGGTCCTCTGATTCGTAGATTGAGCGGCCAACTATAATGTAATCTGACCCATTCTTGATAGCTTCTGCTACGTTTCCTCCCTGCGCTCCTATGCCTGGAGTAAAGATCACTTTGCCGGGAAGATTCTCTTTTATCCGGCTCAGTAACTGCGGTTTGTTTCCAGGAGCAATTACTCCCCAGACGTTACTCTTACCAGCAAGGGCTATGAGCTTGTCGATCTCGAAGTCCATAACCTCCGAGGAGCCATGATGAGTCATGGCTACTACCCCGATCACCTTGAGTGATGGGGCAGCCTCGGAAATCGCCTGAATGGAATCAGTGCCAACAAAAAAGTGGGCGATGACACCAAATGCACCTAAACGTTCGACCTCTCGCGCAATCAGCATCTGGGTGTTCGGGATATCAGCAAGTTTTAGGTCGCATATTACAGGAACAAATGCGGAGATATCACTGACTATCTGCGGACCCGCAGAAAGTATCAATGGCCAATTAATCTTGATGTAAGCAACATGTCTGGAAAGTGTTCTTGCAATGGCTAGCGCCCTTTCCCTTTCAAGTACGTCAAGAGCAACAACTAACCTGCTTCCTTCCATCTTCTGCGGTATGAAGGGTTGCCTATTATTATTTGTGCAGTTTCTCTTTACAGTGAAAAGAATCAGGCGATAGTCTCGATGCTCATCTCTTCGTCCGTGAAACCGAGTTTCTTACCAAGACTAACAAGATCTGCTCTGTCCGATATTGTATAAGGCGATTTCGCTCCTGTGAGCAGCACCAGAATTCGAATCTTCCCGTTCATACTCCGGTCTATGCTGGTTCCCCAGAAAATTGTTGCATCAGGATTGATTCTTTTCTGCACTTCTTTCATTGTGCCCTGTACTTCTTTCAGGGTCATGTCGGCTCCGCCAATGACGCGCATTACACAACCACGCACTTCGCTAATGTCTGCATCTATCAGTGGGAACCTGAGCGCTGACTCAACCGATGAGACAACGCGATCCTCGTTTTCCTTCGATTCTCCAATCCCAACGATCGCGACCCCTCCAGATTTCATTGTTGTCTTAATATCAGCATAGTCTATGTTGATGAGTCCGGTCTTTCTTATCATCTCTGTTAGACCCTTCATAGTTTCTGTCAATACCGAATCAGCATAGTTGAAGGAACCTTCCAGGAACCTGTTCGGTGTTTCGCTAATCAGTTTATCATTTGGGATAGTTATCAGGGTATCTGAATATGGATGCAGTTTGCCTAGACCAAGCATTGCGTTGGCCATTCTCACTTTTCCCTCACCATTGAAAGGAAGTGTGACTATTGAAATGACTGTTGCATTCGTCTCCTTTGCAAGTTTCGCAACTACGGGAGCTGCCCCGGTTCCAGTGCCTCCGCCAAGGCCACATGTAACAAACACAATGTCGCTACCCTTCAGGAGATTCCTAATTTCTGATACATTTTCAACAGCTGCCTCCTCTCCTATCTGGGGTAAACCTCCGGATCCTTTTCCCTTGGTTCTGATCTTCCCGATAAGCAGCTTCGCCTGGGATTTTGTAATCCTAAGGTGATTTGCATCAGTGTTGACAGCAAGCAGATCTGCGCCTTTCAAGCCAGACTGCACAAGTCTTGTGATCGTGTTGGAACCACCTCCGCCACATCCGACTATCCTTATGCGAACTTTCTTCAGCTGAGCAGCTCTTCTTATCTGCTCGTCCTCCGGTGCTTCATAAGTATCGTCATCCTCGAATCCTCCGAGGTCATAATTCCTGATCTGGGTATCCATCATGATGTTAACAGTGTCTTCCATATGTCAGACACTATTGGCAGCAGAGTATTTATAGTTTATCCAATAATTACTGGATAAAAAGATATCTAACTAGACTGGGAAGTCATTCTTTTCGTCGGACAACACCAGGAAAAACTTAATCGAAACTTAATGATGCACGGTTATGCTTGGAGAGGAACTGGTTGCCTCCGGTGCAATAAAACATGGCAAATTCATATTGACGTCTGGCAAGGAGTCACAGTATTACGTTGACATAAAGGATTCCATGTCTGAACCGGGGCTCCTTGGAAGGACAGCGAAGTTGATCGCCGAAAGAATAACATCTGATATCATCGCTGGGGTAGAGCTGGGAGCGGTGCCTCTCCTGGTGGCAGTCTCGATCCTTACAGGCAAGCGATACATCATCATAAGGAAAGAAAGATCACATGGAACTAAATCACTGATGGTTGGTCACGCAGAGAAGGGTACATCTGTGGATATGATTGAGGATGTTATCACAACAGGCGGTTCAATCCTAAGAGCTGTCGATATCCTCACCGAATCTGGACTGGTTGTGAAAAAGGTTATATGCGTCGTTGACAGAGAAGAAGGGGGCAAGGACGCAGTCGAATCCAGGGGATTAAAGTTTGAACCAATTGTCAGGATAAGCGAGATAAAGAAGTCGTCTCAGGATTAGTTGTTTTATAATAGGAAAAGAGTCGTTTTAAGCTGGAAAGCACTTAGCCCACTACATGAGTTACCGACCCTGGTTGATGCATACTGCTCGTGCCATATATGCCATGAACTGGTATGACATATCACCTGGGCTGGTCTACATCCAGGGATCTCTCAATGTAAGTGAAATACACATTGGGATTCTTGTCACAGCTTTCTACATAGGAGTCGGCGTTTTTCAGCTACCGGGTGGTTATCTTGCGACTAAATTTGGAAACAGGAACATTGCATCCCTCGGTCTCCTTGGCCTTGGGGTTGCTGCGATTGCCTCGGCACTCTCAGGAAACTTTATCACCCTGACCACGAGCAGGTTCTTTGCTGGCGTCTTCTCAGGAATGTTCTTCTCACCGGAAGTTGGTCTCCTCAGATCTGCAACGAGCGAAAGTGAGTACCCGTTTCATGTGAATTTCTTCAATGGATCATTCAACCTGGGCGCTGCAGTGGGGATAGGTGTATGGGGTTATTTTGATGCAACGATAGGCTGGAACTATGGTTTTCTTATCGCAGGTTTCCTGACAATTGGCATAGCGTTATTTCACTTTGTCTTTCTCAAAAGCGTAAAGGAGGAGAAGGGTTCTCTCAGCCCGTCGAGGAATTACATAAGCGTACTGAAGAATCGACTGGTCTGGATAATTGCCTTCGCGGGAACTGCTAGCGTGATAGCCGAGAACGTAGCAGGCACTCTGATAGTGTATTACATGGAGCACACGCTTGGAATAGCAAATGGGTTGTCTGCATTTTCAGGCACAATCTTTTTGGCTGCAGGATTTGTGGGCGGTATCATTGGTGGCATCCTGATTGGCAACTTCAAGAACGTTAAGGCCTTTTTCCTCTTAATGACTGCATTGACTTCAGTTCTTATGATGCTTATAGCTGTTTTCACCAGCGTTCTTGCTATCTATGCACTTATGGCCCTTCTTGGCATAGTGACAGTTCAGGGTTTCTCCGCAATATATGTGATCATAAGCAGAAATATGCCTGAAAGATCTCAGACCACGTCGTCTCTCTCTGTAGTTAATGCGGCGCAGGAAATACCCGGTTCGGTGTGGCCGTTCGTTTTCACGCTGATCGGAACTTCCATATCGTTCAGGTCAGCATGGGTTATTATCGGACTTATCTCACTTGCATTCATGGCCCTTGTATTTCTACCTGGAAGCAAGAGAAGGGCGCGAGAGCGGTGATCTCCGCTGGAACGATCCTATCCAATCCGGGTCTGAAAACCGGAGAGAAGCAGGAAGAAAGAGATGAATGCGGTGTGCGAGAGCATTTCGCTGGAAGGTCTTGTTCGCCCTGGACGCACCAGGATATCACGTTTCAGGATCTCACATGTGGTCTGGTGGGAGAATCCATGCTCCTCCATGGAAACGACTGTCTTTTCTGTCTGGTTAAAATTGGGAGAATAGGTCACAAGTGAACCCCCTGATCGGATTAGCTTTTTCATAGAGGGGGCGCATTCCCACGGATCCGGGATATCTAGGAAGGCCGCATCAAATAAAATCTCGGTAGTGAATGTCTTGACATCAGCGTTTACGACTTTCCACCTATCTGTGCCCTGGAACTTGGAGAGGTTTCTCTTACTGCTCATCGCATTCTCATCACTAGTGTCCACGCTGACAAGAGACCCCTGGTCGCCAATTGCCCACAGGATCGCGGCCGAGAGCTGTCCGCTTCCGATTCCAGACTCTAGAACTATGCTACCTGGCCTGATTCCACTCATAGCTATCATGAAGGCATAATCCGCAGGTTTTATCGTCTGCGTTCTTTTCTCAGCTACCGTTGCATAGTAACTGGGGTTATATTCTGTCACTGCACCTTTCTTGCCTTCAAATTCTATCGTATCACCAGGAGATATGGATGCATTTTCTGGAATCCTTATTTCTCTACCTTTATACATCATTACCTTTTTCTCCATATCGATGATGGAAGTAATGTCGCCGAACGTCACTATCCTTATCCGGCCTACTTCAGGCATCTAATTTCTCCTTCTCAGAATAGTAGCCCAGAAATATGTCTGAAACGTTATTACCTGTTCTGCCGGTATATATTGAAGAATGGTGTTTTGTCAGGAGAGTGTTGCTGTCACTCTGCTGCAGTGAGGATTCAATTTCATCTCTTTTGATGACTCGCAGCAGTTCTGTGTCTGCAATTCCTCCCATTGCAGAGCTTTGCCCGTCAATACCATCTGTTCCTGCAGCAATGTATACGAAATCCTCATTCTCCCTGCACTTCTTTAGAAAGTAGAGACAGGATTCCTGGCACCTTCCCCCCTTTCCATGGCCCCTGACCTCGACTGTTGTCTCCGCTCCACCAACGAACCAGAAACCAGTTCCGCGTAACCTGTAATTGCTCCTCAGTACCTGATACAGGGAATCTACGAACTCCGCGACATCTCCACCCATGTTTGATCCGAGATCCAGAACATCGTGTCCCTGAGATCTGAGGCTCTTGGCTATCCTGTTAACGAAATCATAATTCCTCAGGAGCAGTATATTTTCAACTCTCCCGTCACATGACTCTTCAGATCGTTGGACTTGAAAATCAGCGGGGAGAATCGAAGCACATCCATGCTCTTCCAGCAATGAAATAGGGTCACAGCTACCACTTATCGGAACGAATGGTCCCGAAGCTATGTATGCAAGATCATCTTTCGGAACATCCGAAATATAAAGCGCAAGTGTATGCCCATTCTTCAACCGCTTGCAGAGCTTCCCACCCTTGACTGCTGACAAGGACGACCTAACGCAGTTGAGCTGATTTATATCTGCTCCTGAATTCATCAGGCATTTAGTGACTTCAGCGATCTCATCTATCTTCAATCCTGATTCAGGGACCTCAAAAATTGCTGAGCCTCCACCAGAGATCAGGAAAACTACGGCATCGCCAGCTGGAGCCTGGTCCAGTAGAGCCAAAAGCTTTCTCCCGGACTCCTCACTCAGGCTAGTTGCGTACGGATGATTTCCTCTCAGTATCTCCAAACCCGGTAATTCTTCATCCACCGGTTCGTCATCCGGTATAATGATCGCGGAACTCTTGAGCCTCTTGCCCGCAACAGTGGCAATTCCCTTATACATGGAGAAAGTCGCCTTTCCAAAACCAAATACATGGAGCGGCTTTTCTTTCTCAAATTCGTCGATCTTCTCCTTCATACCTGCAACTATCGTGGCAGGATTCAGTGCGAGCATACAGTCGGAAAGGACTTTAAGAAGTTCTCTTCTCTTATCCGTGGATGCAATTTCTCCATAGTTTTTGAAAAAGGCGGATGGATCAGGAAACTCCGCCATATTCTACCTCAAGCCCCGAAAGAACCCATTTCAGAATACCGCCCTCAATGTTGAAGACGTTATCTATGTTATTATCTTTAAGGTAGGCTGCAGTGTGATAACTTCGGCTTCCGCTGTTGCAGATCAGGCCAATTCTCTTCTTTTTTGCCATCTCTCTAAGATAATCGATCTTTTCAGGAATCTCATTCATTGGGATCAAAATGGAGTTCTTGACGTGCCCGGTGTCGCTTTCGTATTCCCAGGGTTCGCGAACATCCACGATGGCGATACCATCCTTTTCGTCGTCAATCATCATCTGAACCTCTGCAGGAAGATACTGTTCGATCCTTTTCTGCTGCATTAATATATCCCGCGTTGGGTAATGTGAGTCTGTTATTAACTCTTATTTACTCTTTAATTTCAACGCTGATACATAAGGTAAGCCTATTCTTGATGGAACTATCTTTATCGATGCTGAGCATCAGGTCTGGTGTACAACATCTCCGTGGTTGGAGGCAGTTCCGCAGACGAAGAACATTATGATCTCGCGTATTCTGCCGGGAAGAAACTTGCAGAGAAAGGTGCAGTTGTTATTTGCGGTGGGTTAACCGGTATAATGGAAGCTGTAGCGAAGGGTGTTAAGGATAACGGCGGAATCAGCGTAGGCATTCTACCCGGAGAGAAGATATCGGACGCGAACCCTTACATTACAGTGGCTATTCCAACCGGGATCGGCTTTGCAAGGAATTTTTTAGTGGTCAGGGGTGGAGAAGCGGTGATAGCTATAGATGGCGCCAGTGGCACTATGAGCGAGCTCTACTTTGCTCTTAGTTCTGGCAGGTCCGTCATCGGGCTGGGAAAGGTTGCTTACCTTGAGGCTGGAAACCATTCTGGTAAATATATTCACGCTTCATCACCCAGTGAAGCTGTAGAAACAGCTTTAGCAGAAGCGTCTGCATTCAGGAAGAGCATCCACTGATAATTTCTGAGTAAGGAGAAAATCGCGTAAATGAAATTAAGGGAACTGCCTGGACACAGTGGACATTATTGTATATGCAGATACAGAAACAAGGCAGCTTACTCCGCCTGAAGTTGATGCGTCAGTTATGATCTGTGATATGTATGAAGTCTCGTTGGTGACCTCAGAAAAAGAGGATAGATGTGACCATACATAACTTGTATTGCCACTGTAGGAATTGAAATATGTTTTGTTTACCAGTGGAGATGTCACGATGAAAGTACCGCCTGGACCAGTTATTAGGAGGCCAAAGTTGAGGTGCGGTGGGCTGACCGTAAGAGCTGGTGGATTGTTGTATCCGCTCAGCACAACGTTCGGGCCCACTTCGTACTTAATGAACGCATTTGCAATGGCTGCAGGGAATGTTGTATTAAGCTCGTGCATCCCAGTGCTTATAAGATTGGATTGTGAAATTGGAGCACCAGCGGGAGTCGCATTTAAGTATTCATTGTAAAGATAAGCGACATGGAAGGTTATATTGTAAGCGGAATGTGTTGCAGAGCTAATTCCAGGTGTAAAATTACCAAACAAAAGGCCCGGGACGCTTGGTGCAGATACCTCATTCGGATCTGATGTATGATTTGTATATTGCAAAGTTCCATAATTCGAAAGCGCGCTATATATGGACCAGGAGGCAGCGGCGCCAACCGGGCATCCAATCCAAGATTGCTCATAAACGCTTACTTGATTAGGACTCCCAATATCCGTGTTCGAAATTTCATAAAATTGGCCATAAGGTAATACTGTCTGACTGGGCGTTGTCGTGCCATGATTCTTTGAGAGCTCATAGTAAGAAAAGGCTCCAACCACGACTACTGCAATCACTACGAGGACAACAGCAAGTTTGACCTTTTGAAGCATCAAAACCGTATCAAAAATGATGCAATTAAACTTTTCAGCTAGATTATGGAAGAAATCCGCCTCCTCTTTGCATCCAAAGGAATATATCAAAATTTCGTCCCCCTAAATCATATGCAAGAATGTTTTTCTAGCTTGCTCTTCCATTAGTCTTTCTTAACAGTACTATTATTACTGTGCTACAGTTCTTAGATAGCCAAGTTCACAGGTTATGCACCATAGTTCATATCATGGAAATGCTTTTATCAAGTAATGGTAAAGAAAACAGGGACCACATGCGTGGAAGAAGACTGCTAATGCTTCTTGCGTTCCTTATCTCTCTTATTGTCATCATACCAGTCTCGTATTATGAATTCTCTATCTAGAAAGAATAATACAACCGAATATCTCAGTCATCAACGGAACAGCCAACTACACATGGAATGCGTCTAATTTCAATTTTTATGGATCATTTGAGGGGATATCAAAATGCATTACGTCCATAGCGACAATAAACGAATCTGGATATCCAGAATGACAGTCAACTTGACTATATTTGGGGTAGATTTTCCTGGCCCAGCAGGCTTGTGTATACAATTCTACGTAAAAATAACCGGTTCTATTGCACCAAACCTCCCTGCTTCCGGACTATTGTTCAATCAATCTGTTTCCGCAACTGAGGTCGCTATGGTGTGTGGGGTAAGTGGTCTACTAGCTGGTGCCACTGGATATAAACGGATTAATACATCTGTCAATCTATCAAAGAGGTCTGCTTTTTCAACGGAGTGGAGTGGCGTTTTAGACAACTACAGCTACTTGAGATTTGATCTTACGAATGAGACCTACACAAGCTCAAACAATCAAAGCGGTTTTTACCACTTATTTGGTGTCAGTTTGGCTAAGAATCAGCTCTGGAAGTGGTACCAGCACCCATCGTGGGTATACACTTTTGAATTCAACCTCACCTTGTTAGGTCTGTCCAAGCATGTCCACATACAGATGGTATGGTCTATAGTTAATGGATAATTATGAAAAAACTGACCCGGTTGATTGGAAGAAATGAGAGAGGTAAATTCGCCGATACAATTTTGATGATTTATTGAGCAACCGTGGGTTTTACGCTTTTCCAATCGGTTTTAGATGCAGGTTTTCCTCTCAGCCTCTGTATATAGTTATATGCGGATAAGGCAGAAGTTGATCCCTGTCCAGCAGAAATAACTGCCTGTTTGTACGGGACATCTGTGACATCTCCCGCTGCAAAAATGCCTTCAGCACTGGTTGCGCAGAATTTGTCAACGACTATTTCATTTTCTTTATTGAGAGTAACAATATTCTTTATGAAGTCCGTTCTTGCGATGTAGCCCATCTCCACGAATATGGCGTCTGTTTCTATATCTTCAGCCTCCGACCCGTCTGGTTTCTGCAGCCTGAGCGTTCTGACAACCTTGTCGCCTGCAATCGATTTTACCTTTCTGCCAAACGTCTTCGCGATCTTCCCGTCTTGCCTTACGGACTGCACAAGTGATTCATCCCCTCTGAGATCAGACCCCTGCACTATTAGATTTACTTTATTCGCAACGCCAGACAGGTACAGCGCAGCCTGGAGAGCATGATCGCCTGCGCCTGCAACGCTAACAGTTTTGCCCTTGAAAAGCGGCCCATCACAAACAGCGCAGTAAGAGACTCCTCTGCCCTTGAACTGCTCTTCACCCTCCACGCCGAGGTCCCTGGGTGTCTTACCAAAAGCTAAAATCAGGGCAGTGGAAGAAAATTCATTAGTCTTTGTGGAAACAATCTTCTCACCTGTTTTGTTTTCAATCGACGTGACTTCATCGTAGATGAATTTAGCTCCATATGCCATCGCCTGCTCCTGGAACTTGGTCATCAACTCAAAACCACCAATCTGCATTATGCCTGGATAATTTTCAATGTCGTTCGTCAACAGTGCCTGTCCACCAATGTCTTTTGTTATGATCAAAGTGCTCAGGCCCTGTCTTGATGTGTAAAGTGCAGCTGTCAATCCAGCAGCTGCTCCTCCGATTATGATGACGTCGTATCTCTCCGTTTGCTGCACCAGCCTTAGAGATATTCCTTTACTCTCTGCTCGATCATGGGTTTCGGAGCAGCACCAATCATCGTGTCTACGTGCTGTCCTTTCTTGAAGAACATGATTGTAGGTATGCTGTTTATCATGAATTCAGATGATACCATTGGATTGTCATCCACATTCACTTTACCCACCACTACCTTGTCCTTGTAATCTTTGGCAATCTCCTCAAGTATGGGGGAGACAAACCTGCACGGACCGCACCAGGGGGCCCAGAAATCAATTATCATATAATCCGCTTTCCCAACTGCATCGTGGAAATTCCTGTCTGTCAAATCCACAGGTTTTCCTCCGTGATTCGTACCTTGCATAATCTCTTTCGCGAGTTTCTCCTTCAACTGATTCGTATCAGTGTTATCAGACATTCTTCTTCACCTTCAAGTAATGCTCGTGCATATTATATCTTGCAGTCGCACACGCCAAGACATATCAAAATGGTATATTAGTATTTCGTAGTATTGCAAATATCATGCAATACCTTATATCGGTGCTTGTAATGTAAGATGATGAATGATCTCTCAAGGTTGACCAGGAAAGGGGCCTGCTGTCACGATCTCCTGTCGAACCTTTTTGAGCTGAACGAATCTGATCTTGAGCTCTTTTTTGTACTGCAGGGGAAGTCCCCACAGACAGTTGACGAGCTCTCCACTTCCTGCAACAGGCATAGGTCAACCGTTTTCCGGACGCTTCAGAAACTTGAATCAATTGGCCTGATTTTCAGAGAAGCTAGCACAATCAAAGGTGGAGGATATTTGCATGAATACAGTGTGCAGGATACTGGAACGATATACGCTATAGTGAGGGAGAAAGCGGACGTACTTATCCGATCCATTAACTCAAGAGTCAAGGAATTCTCATCTGATATGTCGAGAAGGCATTCATCGACTGTCATGACACAATAAAATTATCATTACCGTTGCTTATTTAGGAGAGCCTCATGCCTCAACGAAAGAGAATTGCCGTGCTCGCTTCCGGTCTTGGGACAACCTTTGAATATATAGTTGAATCCTGCAAGAAGAAAGAACTGGACGCTGAGGTTTCCTGCCTTGGCTCCGATCGGGAAAGCAGTGGTGCTTCGATAAAGGCGAAATTGGAAGGGATAGAGACATTACTTATCTTCACGGAATCGGAAGAATCCTTCCTGCTTTCTCTTCATGGTCTTGTGAAAAGGCATTCCCCAGATGTCATAGTGCTCGCTGGCTTTAACAAGATACTTCCATCCGCTTTTGTAAGGGAACAGCGACTCAGAATTATAAACACGCACCCCGCTTTGCTCCCATGTTTTGGGGGCAAGGGGATGTATGGAATGCATGTGCACAGAAAGGTAATTGAAAGCGGGGCAAGAATCTCAGGCTGTTCTGTACATTTTGTTGATGAGGGTGTCGATACCGGGCCAATAATAGCGCAGGAGACGGTGGATATAGATGATATCGACACTCCTAATTCGCTCGCAGAGAAGGTAAAGGCGATCGAGAAGCCACTCCTCGTGAAATCTCTTCAAAGGATATTATTCTCGGAATACAGCATTGTCGGGAAAAGAGTGATCTTTAAGTGACCTCATTCGACGCATTATGCGTAAAGAATCTCTTTATCCCGGCTGAGCTGTAAAACGATGCAATGACAGCACATACGATGCTCCAGACAAATAATGGTATTATTATTCCCGATGCGGCTGGAACGTAAGCCCCCAGCCCAGCGTAGTCATTCAGGAAGAAATGTAATGGTATATCGACGTAGAGGCCAAACTTAAGATACCCTACACAAAGAATGATCCCATCAAAAAAGACAGGGGCAATTTTACCTATCGCCCAGGAGCCGAAATATACATGGGCGTAAGCAAATATTGCACTCGATACTAGAATCATCACTAAATCCACCCACCTACTTCTACCACCAAATCGGGATCTAAGGTATCCGGGGGCAACCAGGTATATGAAAAAGGCCTTTGCAGGATTGATAAGATACCTGCTTCTATTGGATTGAGAGGGCATGATGTGAATCAAGAACGGTATGAATGTCACTATGCCGACCGGAATCATGCGAAATCCGATCTCTTCAACAAAAGGAGCATATATCAGGTTTAGAAAGTCAAAGTACTCGCTCGACGAAGTACCGCTGCCATTCAGTATCGGTATATTTAACGAAGTCTCAATCAGCGTTATGAGTACGGATCCAATAAGCAGGAAGGGACCCATCATTCCGAAATAACCCATAGCAGTATCTGACGGTCTTTGACCCTCTCTGAAGCTTCTTCCTATTGGTAAGAGGAGAAGGCAGTAAAGAATAATCACCAAGATAACTACGGCTGCAGCGCTAATGTAAGGAGTTTCGATGAAGATAAGAATGACGTAAAAATAGAGCGGAATAGAAGTGCTCAACTGACCCCGAAAGTTGCCTCCGTATAGCAGAAAGTATGCAGAAAAGAAAAGCATTAACAGAGAGAAAAAGTACGTGACGAGCAGTAAATAGGGAATCATGTGATGCCTCCTTCGAAGAAGCTTGTTTGAGCCGGATGGTGCCTCGTCCTGACCTGGAGGCCCTGTCATTTTCTGGATAAATGCAGAGGAAGGCCCCTCAGGTTGCATCTTGCATTATACCCTCAGTCTGCAAGAACGAACTTGTAACCGTACTGGATAATGCCGCTTGCACCGTCCTCTCTGACTTTTCTGAAAACGCTTTTCACCTTTTTGCCAGGTTCCAGCTCCTCCCTATCAGCATCCACGATCTGAGCTGTTATAGTTGGACCCTCATCCAGTTTGATCAACCCCATAACATAAGGTCTCTGCCTCATGAACGAAGGTGAAGCATCATGCACTATCGTGAATGAAACAATTTCTCCATTCCCGCTCAGCGGGGTTTCCGCCATCTTCCCAATCGAATCCCTGTGGCAGTTCGGACATACGTCTCTCGGAGGAAAATACACACGATCGCAGTTACCGCACTTCACGGCCACCATTCTGTATCTGTGATTGGATTCTCTCCAGATCCTTGAAAGTTCTCCCATTTCATGCACCTCCAAGAATATGAACAACAGTTGCAGAGCCACTGATCGCCATGCTGTGTAGCAATGCATTCTCCGGATTCTTAACCTGTCTTTCACCAGCTTTTCCGGAGAACTGCTGGAATGCCTCCACAAACTGCCCAACACCTGTAGCACCAAACGGGTTACCCTTGGCCTTGAGACCACCAGATGGGTTCACTGGAATTCTGCCTCCCAGTTTTATTTCATCGGGGAGGAGCTTACTGGCCTTCCCCTTTTCCGCGAAACCCAGATCCTCCAGCTCTATCAACCCATAAATGCTGTAAGAGTCATGAATCTCTGCAAAAGTTATGTCATCTGGTTTCAGGCCACTCTTCTCATATGCCTTCTTCCCGGCTGCGACGGTGGAGTCAAACCTGTAAATGGATTTCCTGCTGTGTAGCGCGAGATAATCCTGTGCTATACTCGAGGCGAGTATCTTTACACCAGACAGGCTGTTCTTCTTTACGTATTCTTCAGAAGCCAGGACCAGGGCAGCAGCACCGTCAGTTGCGGGACTGCAGTCCATCAGATTCAAGGGTTCAGCGATAGGGGTTGCACCCAGAGCTGTCTCCAGTGTAATCTTGTTTCTGTAATGAGCATCTGGATTTTTCGATGCGTTCAGGTGATCATTTACGGATAACATTGCAAGTGATTGCTTGTCAACATTGAAATCGTTCATGTATTTTGAAGCGACAAGAGCGGCGATTGCAGCAGGAGTTGCGCCAAAAAACGCCTCCCATTCGCCGTCAAGTAAAGTGCTTGTTAGATCGAGAAATTCCGATCCATAGATGTCTGTAAGTTTCTCAACTCCCCCTACAACTGCGACCTGGTACTCGCCTGATTTTATACCCAGGTAGGCCTCCCTCACGGCCGCTCCGCCAGAAGCAGTGGAAGCTTCTACGCGCACTGCGGGAATGTTGTTGTGTGCCAGACCGCTGAAATCTGATATCAGACCACCGATGTCGCTCTGTGCGCTGATCTCTCCACCAAGTGTATTGCTGCCGTAAAGCACCTCAATATCCTTTGAATAGATACCAGCGCTTTCTATCGCCCTCAACCCTGCTTCCGTAGCAAGCTCCCTGAGAGATCTTTCCCAGAGTTCGCCGAATTTTGTTTCTCCTGCCCCTATAATGTATACATCACTCAATGTTCTCACCGAATACTATTTTCTTCTTGAATTTCGCATAAATCGCATAATCAATCCATTTCACTTTGCTCAACATTTCCTTAATCGTTGGAGCACTCTTTCTGTCGATGGTTTCAATCCTGTCTGTCACCGTGATGTCAAACGCATCTGAACCTGCTCCCGATCCAAAGGAAACCGCAAGAATCCTGTCGCCGGGATTTGCTATATCGAGTACCGCGGACAGACCTGTCATCATCGCAGCAGAATATGTATTTCCTATCTGCGGAGTAAGCAGACCATCCTTGACCTGGTCGTCTGAAAAGCCCAGAATTTTGGCGGCCCTGGTTGGGAATTTTCCGTTTGGCTGGTGAAAAATCGCGTACTTGTAATCCTTTGGTGTCGTTCCAGATCTCTCCATAATCATTTTTGCCACTGTCAAAGTATGCCTGAAATATGCAGGTTCTCCCGTGAATCTTTCACCATGTGTCGGGTACGGCTGGCCCTCCCTTCTCCAGAAATCAGGGGTATCTGAGGTTACTGAGATTGTGTGATTTATCTCGGCGATGACATTATCCTTGCCGATCACAAACGCCGTTCCTCCAGCAGAGGCTGAGTATTCCAGGGCATCTCCAGGAGCACCCTGGGAGGTGTCAGAGCCGATCGCGAGACCATACTTTATCATGCCGGAATCTACCATGCCCTTTACGTTCTGCATTCCGGCCGTTCCTGCCTTGCACGCAAACTCGTAATCTGCTGCAAAGAGTGAAAATTCTGATCCGATTGCGGAAGCAACTATGGTCGCAGTGGGTTTCACCGCATAAGGATGTGATTCTGAACCAACGTAAATGGCCCCGATATCCTTTGGGTCTACTTCGCCTCTTGTAAGTGCACTTCTCGCGGCCTGCACTGAAATGGTGGCTACATCTTCATCGGGTGTGGGAACCGATTTACTCAGAATATAGATACCGTTTTTGATACTTTCTGGGTCCTCACCCCATACCCTCGCAATTTCGTCAGGTTTGATCCTGTACCTTGGTATGTAGGAACCGTATGATACTATTCCAGACAATTGAACACCTTCGGAAGGTAGTCTCAGGATGTATAAATAAATTAACGAATTAAATTTCGGCAATTGCCGCTTTTTCTATGAGTCAAGAGAAAAAAAGATGGCCACAGAGGCAACTGTATTCGCGACTGATGGTGCAGACATATATATACATATAGATTATTTCGAGTTACTGGTGAATAAATGGGCGATCTCTCCCCCAATGCAGAAAAGGTCTATAACGCGATGAAGAAGATTGGTGCGTCATCTGAGGACAAGATGAAGACGGCAGACGACATAATGAAAGCATCAGGTGTTGGTAAAGCCATTGTCGGCTCCGCGCTGCAAGAACTTTCCTCAAAGGGCTATGCTAAAAGGATCGCCAGGCAGAAAAGTGCCGGGTATTTTACGACCAAGTAGTCGAACATTTTAAAAAATATTCGAAGTTTTACATTAAAATACAAAAAATAATTATATTCTGATTCGCTTAGTACATTGAGAATCGGCACATGACCACGCTCATACTAAATGTGGATCGAGATAACGACTTTGGAGACAAGGCAGGTGTTAGGGGACCCGTTATCGGCTATTCTGACTGTTATGATGCCGCTGTAAAGCTAATTGCCTCAGATGCGGAAGATTCAGATGCAAACGCACTTTTTGGTACACTGAAAGTCTATACCGAAATGAAGAAGAAGGACGAAGATGTTGAAGTTGCCCTAGTTACAGGAGATAACGAGGTTGGGTTCAAGTCGGACGACATAATTGCAAAACAACTCGACGAAGTGGTCTCTACGCATAACTATGACGACGCAATTCTTGTTACGGATGGTGCGGAAGATGATTACATCATGCCACTAATCCTCTCCAGAATCAAGATAAGATACGTGAAACATGTGATTGTCAGGCATAATCAGAACATCGAATCTCTTTATTATTATGTGGTCAAGGCCCTGAAGGACAAGAAGATTGCAAACAAGTTCCAGATCCCATTCGGTTTGGTCTTTCTCACATACGGTATCGTATCTCTCTCCTTCATGATTTATTCCCTGATCTTAGGTACAGGAATATCGTCAATCGGCGGGCCGAGTGCTGCAGCACTTACTTTTGTTGCTTTCATACTTGGCGCATACTTCATAGAAAGAGCGTTCGAGCTCAGCAACAAGATCATGAAGCTGATCCGATCCATACGTGTGTACACAGAGGAGACAAGGATTACGTTCATATCATACATAATAGCGTTTTCGCTCATATTCGCTGGTATCGCTTCGAGCTATGCCCTTGCAGCCTCATCCAAGCCTTTCCTTAATGCTCTCCTTCTTTTCTTCTCCTACTTTACATGGTGGGTCTACGGGGCAATACTTGCCAGGGAGGGAGGTATTGCCATCGAGATGCTGGTGAATGGGAAAACCGGATTCAGCAGGAACATTTACGCACTGTTATTCTCGCTCTCCGTGGGATTCATCGTCTACGGAATGATAAACTACATAAGGCACGTGCTTACATACATATCAACCAATTCTGCAGTTGTTAACATAGCCATCCTGATACTTGGAATCATCATAGCAGTAGTCTCATCCATCGCTCACAAGTATTACGCGGAGAAGCAGACCTACGAGCCTATTGGCAACGTGCAGAAGAATGCTGTAGATGGAAAGCAGGAATAATTTTGCAAGGCACCTCGATCCTGCTGTACAGAAGCAGCTCAAAGTAAACTACGATGCAATTGCTATCGATCTTTCTCTGGATACACAACTAGACTGGATATCAACCGTGCTCCTGAATCGTCTGTATCTATATAGATCTAGAGGCCCACCCGATCTGTCTGGATTTATGGAGAAAGAAACACTGATTATCGGTCCTGGTGAGATTAAGACCGACCTTTCTGATTACCAGGAATGCACGCTGATAATCGCTGATAGCGCGATAGAGAAGCACTCCTTTGCAAAAAACCCGGATTTCATAGTCACAGACCTTGACAGTGATGTATTGAAACTTGAGGAATACGCGAAACTTGGATCCACGCTTCTTATCCATTCCCACGCGGACAACATTGAGAAAATAATTGACTCCATCCAACTGCTCAAGAACCGGGTAATTCCTACCTGCCAGACAGAGAGTCTTGAAGGTATTACAAATTTCGGTGGCTTTACCGACGGTGACAGGGCTGCCTACTTCAGCCATTTCCTTCGCTCGCCAATGATTTGGATAGCAGGTTTCGACTTCGACAATCCTGTTAGTAAGGCCCGTACTGACATGAAAAGGAAATACAGGAAACTCACATGGGCAAAAAAATTGCTTGAAGAGCTTCAGCAGATAAGGAGCAGGAAGCTCGGCAATGATAACATCACATATCTTTGATTAGAGTGTCATTTTCGAATTTTACAGCGAAATCTACCAGGTTAAATTGCAGGGAAGTCTCTATATCAGCAGAGAACCCCATCAGCTTTAACCGGGTCGCACCGCCACAGTTTCTGGCCCTCTCTAAATAGTCAGATGGGTTCGGTTCTTTACCTCTAAGCTCCTCGGCGAGGAATTCTGCATAAATCTCGTCTTCCGCCGCCTTGCCGTCAGGTCGGCCGGATACAAAGATGTCTACCTGTCTGTAGCCAGAGAGTCTCCTTACAGTCGCTGCATGGTTTATGAACGATGCTGTATACACATCAGATCCGTGTGAAATTTTCTGTAAAACCATAGTACCGTTTGTGGAAGTGAACGCTACGCCTTTGCCAGTAAAATCAACCTTCACGATCTCAGATGGAGAATTCCCGTAATCGAATTTTCTTATCTTGAAACCATAACGCTCGCCTACCAGGATTGTAGCGGGTTCGATCTTCTTGAATTCCCTCGCTTCTCTTACCGTCCTTGTGGGAATTATGTATTTTGCCCCTCTGCTGAGTATAATTGGAATTGTGCTGGTAGCCCTGAAGATATCGACAAGAACAGCTACTCCAGCCGGAGTGCCTGTGAATTTCCTTCCATTTATTATTTCTACTTTCAGTGCCTTCTTTTCTGGATCAGAATGCCCGATAACTATTTTTTCATAGATAATTGTCTGAACACAAGGCTTTCAGGTGAAGTATAAGATATGGGAGGTCGTGGCTGCAAGAAAAGTCTTTTGGATAGATAGAGTATATGGGCTCAGATGAGCCAAAAAACTGCGGCTAGGGATTCTGGCAGAAAGCGGCGATTCCTGCTGTATCCGGAAACTCTAGTAGTAGTGATTGCAGTTGCAGCTTATATCGTAGATAGATACCTTGGCGTTATCGGCTTCCTCTATGGATACTTTGGTTTTATAATCGGAACCCTCTCTACGCCGATAACACCCTATTCCCTCTTCATGTCCGGTGCTATCGTTTCCGGGATATCCGTAGTGCTCTACATTGCTGGAGTCAGGTGGTGGCGCGGCTTCATCATAGGACTTTCAACGGCATTTTCTGCGCTCGTGTTCTACGAATTTTTGTGGGACTTCACTTTCCTGGTAAAGAGCTGGCCACCAACTTCCTGGTTTGACTTTCCTCTTCCATTATTCAATTACATCGCCGGATTCATGTCACTTACCGCTTTTTGGCTCGTCGGTATCAGATACTGGAAATTCTCCTGGCTCGTGGTTGCTCTATGGACCTCATTCCTTGCGGGATTCGCTCTGTGGTACATGATAGGATATCCACAGAACTTGAACGTGTTCAAGGTCAACACGTCTTATTTTCTAAACGCTTACACCAAGATCATGCTCTCGCTCGCATTCATGTCGCCTGTTATGAGTTGGGGGTACCGGTCAACAGGTAGAATTACCATCGCATCAAAGCACAGGGAAGATAAGCAGATTTCTCCAGATTCCCACAGTGATTCTGCGACTGCGAGCAGCAGATAGTATGTTTCAAAGACTGCAGCCTTCTTTCTAATCACGGTGAGAGTGATCGAAAAAGTTAATGAGATTATTCACAATCACGGCAACCTGCACAGGTAGTCATATGGCACAAACAGTCAATGTCATGGTAGAAGGAGGAAAAGCCTCCAGCGGTGCACCACTCGGACCGGCACTGGGACCGCTAGGTCTCAACATGGGCGAAATAGTTAAGCAGATCAACGAGAAAACAAAGGCATTCCAGGGGATGCAGGTGCCAGTTAGTGTAGTGGTTACAGACCCCGCTAACAAGGTTTTCGAAATAAAGGTTGGAGTACCACCAACTTCGGCACTTTTGAAGAAGGAACTCGGAATTGAAAGCGGTGCTTCCAAAAGGAAGGAAAGCGTCGCGGGAAATGCATCTCTTGATCAGATAAAGAATGTCGCGGCTGCGAAGATAGATGGTATGCTCTCCTTTGATCTTAAGGCTGCGGTTATGGAGGTCCTCGGTTCATGCGTATCAATGGGCGTCAACGTGGATGGAAAGGATCCCAAGGAAGTTCAAAAATTAATAAGGGAAGGTTCAATCAAGGTTTGAAACGTAGGAGAGTCCGAAACTCGCTAATACTACGAAGGTGATTGTTTGGGAAGAAAGGAATTAGTAAACAAGGTGAAGGAAGCAAAGGCAAACTCCAAGGAGAGGAAGTTTATGGAGAGCCTGGAACTTGCCATAAATCTGAAAGATGTTGATCTCTCAGATCCAAAGAACAGGATAAATGATGAGGTCATCCTCCCCAGCGGCAGAGGCAAGGAGATCAGAGTCGCTGTGATCGGCTCGGAAGAGTTGAAATCCAAATCAAGAGACCAGGTTGAACTCGTGATAGGACCTGAGGATTTGAGCAGCTACGCAGAGAATAAGAAGGACTTCAAGAAAATCGCCGAGAACACTGATTTTATGATAGCTGAGTCAACTTTGATGGCAAACGTGGGAAAATCACTTGGTCAGGTCTTGGGCCCCAGAGGAAAGATACCAAAGCCCATACCGCCTGGACAGGATCCTACACAGCTGATATCGAATCTCAGAAAGACCGTCAGAATCAGGACCAAAGACAAGAAGACCTTTCATGTTCCGGTTGGAACGAAAGAAATGAAGGACGAGGCAATTGCAGAGAACATTAGCGCTGTTGTAAAAAGAATTCTTGGAAAACTTGAAAAAGGTGATACAAGCATTGAGTCCATATTTCTTAAGACCACCATGGGCAAATCGGTCAGGATAAATGTAGGTGATACCCAGTGAGAAAACCAGCGGGCTGGAAAGTAGATCTGGTCAAGAAGGTAACTAAGGATATCGATAAGTCCGATACCGTCGCCATAGTGAACATCCACGGGCTCAGGAACAATCAGTTCCAGTCCATAAGACACGACGTCAGGGATAAATTGAGCATAAAGGTGATGCGTCTTACTCTACTTAAAAGAGCTATAGATGCTTCAAAGAAACCCGGCCTTAACGCGCTCGATGCTGACATCAGCGGGCAGCTTGCTCTTATCACATCGAAGGTTGATCCTGCTGAGGTCAATAATCTCCTGAGCCAGAAACGTCAGATGATGTCACCCAGGGGCGGAGAGGTTGCATCTGAAGATATAGTGATACCTGCAGGTGAGACAAGCTTTCCCCCGGGACCTATGATAAGCGAGTTCCAGAAAGCGGGCTTGCAGACTGCGATAGAGAAAGGCAAGATTGCGATAAAGAAGGATTCAGTAGTTGTGAAGAAGGGGGAGGTTATCTCAAAGGATAGGGCCTCGCTGCTTCAGAAACTTGACATAAGACCGATTGAGGTTGGTCTCGATCTCGTCGCTGCTTTTTCTGACGGGATAATATTCAGGAGCGATACATTATCGATAACGCCTGCATTCCTGACGGAGAGCATTGCAAAATCCTTTGCGGCGGCGAAATCCCTGGCACTGCTTACTGACTTTGTTGTTCCTGAAATAATACCGGATCTGATCGTAAAGGCCAGGGCTGGTGCTGAGGCTCTTGCGCTCAAGCTGGGAATAGTAGATGAGAGCAACATTGAGTTATTTATATTGAAAGCAATTAGGGAGGCATCCGCCCTGAACCAGGCACTAGAAGGGGACAGCGTGCAGGAAAAGAAAGAGGAGTCCAAGAAAGAAAAGGCCTCCGAGCCTGAGAAGAAAGAGGGTTCGTCGGATGAAGACGTTTCAGCGGGGCTTAGCTCCCTGTTTGGATAATAGAAAGGAGGAATAAGACATGGAATATGTATATGGCGCGCTCCTGTTGCATGCAGCAGGAAGCGAGGTGGATGAAGAAAAGCTGAAGAAAGTCCTTACGGAAGCCGGCGTTAAGCCGGATGCTGCAAGACTGAAGGTTCTTGTATCAAGTCTGAAGGGCGTAAAAATAGAGGACGTGCTGAAGAACGCGGCCACAGTTCAGGCAGCAGCCTCTGCTCCGGCAGCCCCTTCTGAAGCCAAGAAAGAGGAAAAGAAAGAATCAAAGAAGAAGGAAGAGAAGAAAGAGGAGAAGGAAGCAGCAGCCTCTGAAGAGGATGCACTCGCTGGCCTGAGCTCACTTTTCGGGTAATCATTCTTGTTCGATCTGTATAAGGTTTTCTGGGGAGTTATAAAATTTGCACTCCCCATAATGTTTTTTATTATTTCAGTATTCATCAACCATGATGTACTGCTTCTCATAGTGGCCATTCTCTGGCTATTTGCAGCGGTCATTGAGACGGTGCTCACAATGAATCCAGACAAGAGCACTGGACTCGAACAGAAGTATTGATGAGCGTATCTTGCGCTAATAGGGCCAGCGCATATGCAGTGCAAGCATCATTGTGACAAGATCATACGAGTTTCAATTCTGAAAGCTTTAGAAGCACTTCCTTTGCATGTTCTTTAGGCGAAACGCTTGGATATACATGAGCTATCTTCCCGCTTTTGTCTATCAGATAAGTAACACGCTTCGCTGTAGCTCCGTTCAGCACCCCATAACTTTCGGCAATTCTTCTTTCATTATCTGATACTAGGGTGAAATTAAGTGAGTATTTCTCATTGAATTTCTTATGTGAATTTACAGAATCAACGGATACTCCAAGAATCTTTACTCCTTTCTTCTCATATTCCGCGTTACTGTCCCTGAAATTGCATGCTTCAACTGTGCAACCTGGGGTATCGTCCTTCGGATAAAAATAAAGCACAACTGGATGACCATGAAACTGGCTCAACTTTACCGGATTGCCCTGCTGATCCTTCGCATCAAAATCAGGGGCAACGTTCCCCACGCTAAGTAGTTCTACCATAGCATGTTATATGTTACGTTATAAAATGGTTTGTGATATTTTGCGAATCGCGTAATATGAAAAAATGAAAGCAAATTCATAAGGGTCTCAGCGTTTTCGCGGCCTCTCCGCCTCTGTTGCGGATGTCCGGCATGTAATCCACCTGGCTTATACCGACTGCAAGGAATCTCCCCTTCTCGTCAGCAATAAAGACGTAGTCTCCCTTCCTTATATCTGCTGTCATGGATAGAATACCTTTTGAAAACAGGTTTGCTCCGTTCAGCAGATGCGGAACCGCTCCGGCATCTACCACTATTTTCTTGTTCTGCGGCTTTATAAGGTTCAGAAAATCAGGAGTCGGAATGAACCCATTGTCCCCATAGCCAATCAGTGTTCTGCCAAGGTAATACTGCGAGCCTGATTTTGACTCCTCGACCTGTATTTCCGCAGTCTGTTCACAGAGCAGGTTCATAGAGGTCAGAACTTCGCTCATCTTTCTGATCTCTTTTTTCGAAAGTAAGTGACGACTCATCGCTATCTCACAAACGCCTTGAGTTCAAGTATCTTGTCATTTATTTTGCTCCCCTCCGCGCTGAAAATTTCCCTGAACGCGGGTGCCATCTTGTCTCCAAGCAGCATCTGTTCTGCACTGAATCTCCACTTCTGGGTTGTTCCGCCCTCAATAGCGATGATCAGAGCATAATACATGGAGTTGAAAAGGCTCGAATATCCGACTCTTCTCTCCCACTTCCTTATGGTCTCAGCCTTCCCGATGGAGAAATAATCCTTTACCATCTCGACGAGCATCGAAGATTCGGGCGACCAGGGTGAAACTGTAATGACGCTGGATGCTTCCTCCTGCTCCATCCTCTTCCTGATAAGTTCAATCTGCCTCACAGGATCACCTGCCTGTGCCTTCAGTGTCGCTTCATCCATTTCCGGGAAGAAATCCCTGAGTATCTCTTTACCAAACTTTGGCCAGAGTAGTTCCAGGACCTTCCGCTGGCTCTTGGTATCTATAGATATCGGGCCATACTCTTCTACATACTTTTCCAGTAAGCCAGATTCGTGTTCATCGAAAAGCGCGGTCAGAAAGGAAGTTGCTTCTTTGAATACTTCACCGCTTATGAGATACAATCCCCTTGAAAGGGCGACGTTCTTCCTGTGATTGTGCACTCCTTGAATGAATGACTTTGCATCGGAAGTACCAGAAAAGTAGTTTTGAAATACCTGAGGGGGAATTTCCTGCGTAATTTCCTCCAGGTACGGAACTGAGACCTTGAAAAGCTTGGTGATGTCTGGAACTAGCATATGTCTCAGGAGAATACGCATAACGTTCGTCTTAGAATCCTGATATACTATGATATCGGTATTTGATGCAATCTCCAGTTTCAGAAACTCACCGTTCCTTCCGAAAGTAAATGGTTCTTCTGAGACAAGATCCTCAACCTTTTCCTCCGAAAAAACATCTTTAAGAAAATCCGGTCCCGGAAAGCTTCCCTTGCAGCTCCCCAGGTAATAGTTCCTTGAAGAGAACACAGAAACTTTCCTGGTCTTGACAAGAGAAGAAAAGGAGAGCATCCTCCATGTTAAATTGTCGTAGTTTTGTATACCACCAAGAACCATTGGATCCGTATTGCCACGTTTTGCGTAATCGACATTTCCATAAGGGGTTGGTATAATACCGGTTATCGGGGCAGATTCTGATTCCATCACCTTGTATGTCTCGCCTATGGCACTAAGAAACTGATCTGCGCCTCCTGCAAGTCTTCCCATGGATGAAACCGGCATCCTTGACAGTTTCTTCCTGTACGAGTCAAATGGACAGAGCATTGAGGAATCTATGCATTCTGGCACCAGAGAAACAACGTTATCCGGGTCTGAGAAAAGTTCCTGTAACTTTACAATGAACTTAGACTCTTTTTCCTTTGACCTGGTCTTCAGCTTCATGAGGTTACTTCGTATCGAGCATTCTTATTGCTTCAGCGTTCACTGTGACCGGTATCGGAACAAGTGATTCGATCAGTTGTACTGTGACCTCTTCCTTTGCTGAATCGATGGACATTATCTTGGCCCTTTCTCCCTTGAACGGACCATCAATGAGCTCGACAAAAGCGCCAAGTTCAAGGCCAGTAACCGCTGGTTTCGGTTCCAGGTAATGCTCTATCTCCTCTATCGAGATCTCTCCTTTGACTTCGCCTTTGTAACCCCTGATCCCTTTCCCCAGGTATGGGATACGATCCGGGTGCATCGTCTCCACGAAAATATAGCCCTTTACGTCCTTAGGTGCCATTATAGCAAGTATCTCGTTTATAACGTTCTTTGTAACAGAGGCTCTCTCTTCCTTGTCCCTGTCACCCTTCTTCGCAAGGTCTCTGGCAACCGCTACCTCATTTCCAACGGTTGTCTTTACGGCGACAATGACAGGGATCAGGGTGATCTGCATCTGCTTCAGAATGCGATGAGCCTGGTCTGTCGAAACAACTTCCAGTGTGAATTTAGCGGAATCTGTCTTGAAACCGCCTTTGGGAGTTGTGACAGTCCACCTTATTTCCCTGATTTCCTTCTTCTCAAGCGGTATCTGTGCAGTATATTCCTTATTGTCCGAAGGCGATACGGATATCTCGTCTCTTTTACCAGACCCGATTGAACCTATGAATACATGCTGCCACTCTATCAGATCATCCCTCTGTGTAAATTCGGTCTTGACAGAGAAGTTGTAAGTCTTCTTGCTCTCGGAGTTATTTCTTATGTGTATGGTACTCTCTACTGAATCACCGCAGCCGATCTCATGATCAGAAATGTCGATATCTACCCAGTTTCCCGTTTCTACATTCTGCATTAACTTCACCTATGGCACATGGAAAACAAACGCCATCAGGATATATATGAGAAAGCCCAGGAAGCCCAAGAATAGGATTCCAGCTCCAGTGATGAGCAGAACTTTCTTGAATTCAGACTCATTCGGTTTCTTGGCCATTTTCAGGATTCTGGCATACTTACCCTTGCCTATGCCGCCGACTTTACGTTCTATACGATCCTGAATTTCTATGGCTTTATCCTCTACTGACATTTTGCTTGTACCCTTATTCAATTCCAAAGATAAAATCTTTGATCTCGCAGGAATTTCAATGCACAACGCTCATGCGCTAAACTGTAGCTTCACCAGAGACAGGTAACTATGAGGAATAGGACTTCAAGAACCTGGTGATGGAATCCTTCTGATCCGCGTAGACAGATCTGTTTATTGCTTCATCTGCAGATACCCACTCGTAGGCGGTATGCTCGTCGTATACGTTGTGAGAAAGATCGACCTTTACACCATGCTTAACCTGAACTGCAAGCACAGATTCCGAGAAGGATTTTCCATTTTTCTGAAAAGTGAATGAATGAATATCGCGATTGACTCGAAGAATAGATCCCCTGTCTATCCCGGTTTCTTCTTTCAATTCCCGTAGAGCAGCTTCCTCATCCGACTCTCCCTCCTCGATCTTGCCAGTTACGCACTGCCAGAATTCGCCTCTTTTCGGGATTGTGCGCAGCATTAGTATCTCGACCTTTCCATTCGATCTGTAGGGGATTACCTGGACCTTCCTGATATATTCGCTCATTCAGGTTGACTCCCTGTAAATATCAAAATAAGAATATGCCTTCTCTACGCCGAAGCAGTATTTTACATTTGGAAAACCTGCCTTCAGCTCAATAGCTCTCCTCTTTATTGTTTGGGGATCTTTCTTCCTGATTAGAAGGTCTCCCATGATCGCAGCAATTTCCTTCATTTCTGAAACTCCAAACCCTATTCTGGTTACCTCTTGCGAGCCTATCCTGAGGCCACTTGGATCCTGCGAGTTCTTGCTGGAATCCCACGGTAGCAGATTCTTGTTCAATATCACATTGCATCTTTCCAGTTCTTCTGCCGCGAATTTTCCACCGCCCTGATCCCTGACATCAAGAACAAGCGTGTGCGATTCTGTATAATCATTATGCTCTCCCAGCACATTGAAGCCTTCAGCCGAGAGAGCTGCGCCAAGTGCCTTAGCATTCATCACTATTTCAGAAGCATATTTCTGACCAAATTCCAGTTCCTCAGCAAGCGTAACAGCGAGTGCTGCCATGGAGTTGAGGTGATGGTTGCTCAGAGTACCTGGAAAAACACCCCTCTGCACAGATTTCCACTTCTCTGAGTCTGTCTCACCCAGAATGATTCCATGCTGAGGGCCTGGAAATGTCTTGTGTGTGCTCGCAGTCAAAATCTCTGCCCCCTCATGAAGAGGATCCTGAAACTTTCCACCCGCAATGAGGCCAAGAACATGCGCTCCGTCATACCAGAGTGTCGCCCCCACCTCATGGATAGTGTCAACTATCTCCTTTATCGGTGTCGGAAACAGGTAAACAGATTGACCGATCAGGCACACCTTGGGCTTGAATTCTCTGATCATCTTTCGAGTGGCGTCTACATCGATATTCATCTCTTCCACATCGAAAGGGTAGTCCATAGAATTCAATCCTCTGAGGCCGACTGCACCAAATTTTGCGGCACTTATGTGTCCACCGCCGGACAATGGAGGAACCGAGATCCTGTCACCAGGCTTTGTTAATCCGTAAATTGTCGCAGTATTTGCGTTTGTACCGGAGATAGGTCTTGGATCTGCCTGACTGCATTTGAATAAGGTCCTGGCATAGTCCATAGCAAGATCTTCTATCTGGTCAACCAGTTCATTTCCCTGATAATACCGATGATGCGGCAGTCCTTCTGCATATCTGGATGCAAGATCGGTGACAAGCATCTCAGTTGCCAGTGGACTCATTATGTTTTCTGAAGCTATAAGTGGAATACTCTCTCTGAACAGGTCAGTGTGCCTCTTTGCCAATTCCCGAATTTTGAGTGCCTTATCAAGATTCTCGGTCATCGGCACAACAATATTCCAGGATATATTTAGCTATTCCATTGATAAAAGCAGGTATCGCTATATGACTTCATCAAAACTGTTTATCTCTGAATATCTGCCGGTATTCGCGTCTGACGATCTCTCTCTGCTTACAAGTATTGTTCTCATACCGGCGGCTTCTGCTGCTTCCAACTCCTTTTCAACATCTGAAAGGAAGACCACTTCAGGAGTAGCTGTGCCTATGGATTTTGAAATATTCAGATAGCTGTTCTTGTCTCGCTTGTTCCCCACAGCGGTATCGAAATAACCTGAGATGTAACCGGAGATATCCCCGAAGCTTGTCCTGCCGAAAATCAGGCGCTGGGCCAGAACACTCCCAGAAGAATATATGTAAATAGATTGGGATAAGTTTTTCCAACGCTTAAGGGCAGACAGGACATCGGGATAGACATCGCCTTCCAGCTCACCCGCTTCAAAACCTATCCTCCAGATCATTCCCTGCAGCTCCTTGAGAGGTTTAGCTTTACTGTCTCTCTCCGTGAGGAACAACGCGAATTCAGCGGCATCTACCGCATTCTCGGCTGCGGGGAGATTTTTCCTCCAAATTTGCGGTTCTAATCCCGCGTTCAGGCTATCAAGATACAGGTCGTGGAGTGCATCTATGCAAGAGGCTACAGAGTTGTCTTCGAAGTTTCCCTCCAGAAAAGATCTGTAATGCAACTTCGCGTAACCAAATAATTTCGAGTGGACAAATTCTATAGGGGTAGTGGTACCTTCGATATCAAGGAGAATTACCTTTACGCCGAGTTCTGAAAGTTTGATCATATTGGATTCGCACAGTTATTTTCCGGACGAAATGTAACTTGGTCCGAAGCAGACAGGCTCATACTTCCTATCAACCCCGCTGCCTGAATAATAAGGTGTCCACCCAGAAATGTTCTGAAACAGTCTTATCGCCCGAATTCTCTTCTCGTCACACAGGTCAAACCAGTGCAACGTATTTCTGGGTATCCTGATGAGGTCTCCTGAGACAACCTCTATTACACAAATTTCTCCATCACGTGGGTGAATGTGGAAAAGCCCTCTTCCCTCTATGGTATATCTGACTTCGTCTTCATCGTGCCAGTGTTCAGATCTGAACTTCTCGAGCATACCTTCAAGTCCAGGCAGATCAGGTTTAAGATCGATCACGTCAGCTGTTGTGTATCCACCACGTTTCTTAAGCTCCTCTATCTGAGGTGCGAATGCTTTTAAAATCTCATCGGGTGTGGATGAACTTGATACCTCGCCTTCAGGAACCCACTTCTCGAATTCTATCCCTATGTTAGAAAGGTATTCTTTAACCTCAGCCTGATCTGATATGTATCTAGAAGCATCCGGAATACTTACGGTTGCCATTTACTCCTCTCCTCCATTCAGGGATATGTTATCTGCGCTAATTTTATTGTTTCTCATTCGAACGGATACTTCCATTAGAAATTCCAGAGCCTCTGCATGTCTCTTAGCCTCATCCAGGTTTCTGCCCCAGGTATAGAGGCCATGACCACTCAGGAGGAAACCATGTGTTTTTTTATCTGCACGGAGAAGGTCAGTTACCTCATTAGAAAGGAGGTCCATGTCTTGAGAATTCCGTAAAACCGGTAACCACTCCCTGTGCTCATGGGTAGGCACCCCATCTAGAGCTTTGAGCATCTCCAAACCCTCAATTTCCAAACCACCCGTTGAAAGGCATTCCATTGAAATTATAGTTCCGTAGACAGAATGTGTGTGTATGACGGCCCCGGCAGATCTTTCGCGGACCACAGCGATATGTAACTTTGCCTCGTACGAAGGTTTGAATTTGCCAAGGATAACACTTGACATCTGGTCGATAAGTACAACCTTTGAGCGATCTATTTGGCCCTTATCAAAACCGCTAGCAGTTATTGCAAGAGTAAGTGGTTCTGTGTTGACAACAGAACTGATATTACCACTGGTAGCTCGGAACCAGCCCCGGGGGTAGAGAATCCGGCTCATTTCAACTATCTCATCTATTAAACTGATGACAGTTGGATCGAACCGGGCGAAATCTTCATTGTCTAAGTAAACCATATCTTCTCCAGTATTTTAATGTCCATGACCTCATAGACTTAATCTTTCCCCTATTTCCCTTACATGTATGACGAAAGCCTCTTTTACTCAAATGTGTGTGATTAAAGATAAATGGGGATAAAATACAGAGATCTTCGAAGGAAATGAGTTGTTAATCTACTGCTCTAAATTATATATTGAAGTTCTCCATGCATTATCGGAGAAAAGCGGAATAGATATCCATGACGAATGCCGATGAAAAGTTTGGTCCCAGGCGCGTAAGGCTATTGAGAAATACCGCTTTCCTCTTTCTCCTCGTTGTTATAGCACAGTTCTGGCTTGGCATGACGATAAACCTGGAGGTAAATCTTCCAGTTCAGACAATGCAATTCTACGAGGTTTTTCCATATTATGCCCATCTTTCTATCTATGTTATGCTGCATATGATGGTGGGGGTACTTCTTTTCCTCTTTTCTCTTATGTATCTAGCAATATCAATGCGTACTGGAATAAAGGCGATAATGGTAACTGCGCTTATATCCGTGATCGCAGTAATTGGTGCGGGTTTAAACGGTATTTTCTTCCTATCTAGTGGACAGTTCTTTGGATGGTCTATTGGCATGGCCATGAGTGCAATCAGTTCAATAGTTGCCTTTTCTTTCAGCCTGTACTATCTCGGGATGCATTCTTCTGAACTAAGTGGAAAGAGAGAGTTTGTTTAATCTTTGAGCGCTCAAAATTCCACGGGTACTACCTGAGAAGTAACAAAAAGCCATTGCAAGGAATAGAGGCGGTTTGTGGAGAACAATTCGCCAACGTTGATGATCTCACATCGCATTCCGCTTTGAGAATCATTAATATCTCAGTATAGATCAAAGAGTTGTGCTAGACCTGATCGAATCGATCCTGATTCTTCTAAGCCTCGCAATTGGACTCGGCGAGGTGTTCACCCGACTGGATCTGCCAGAGGTGGTCGGCGCAATTATGGCTGGGATCATTTTAGGGCCGGCCCTATTCGGAGTAGTGGCGCCGTCCACCGAATTATCGACGATAAGCCTTCTTGCCCTCTTCTTTATCATAATTCAGATAGGGATTGAATCTTCCGCAGACATCTTTACAAAAAATATTGGCTATGTAACCGTCTTTGCAATCGGTTCTTTCATTTTTCCCTTCCTGATAATGACTGCCGGCTCCGTCTATCTGTTTCATCTTCCTTATCTGGAATCGGTGAGCATGTCCCTATCTGTTAGTATACCGTCCATCTCGATAACTTCAGTGCTCCTCGTAAAATCCGGGTTGATCAACACTGAAGATGGACAGCGCTTGCTCGGGGGAGTGGCAATGAGCGATGTTGTCGCATTCATAATTCTGGTCTCTTTTCACAGACCAATCACGACCTTGATAATAGATACCGTCGCCCTTGGAGCATTTGTTGTGTGTCTTTATCTACTCGACGTTTACTTAAAAGTAAAGTCAGAGCACATAGCAAGAATCATTTCTATCTTTAACCAGAAAGAGAAGGAAGGAATCATCTTCGCAATAGTGATTCTGATAGGTCTTGGTGTCTCCACGCTGTTTGAGTTCATAGATGTGACTTTTGTTCTTGGCGCATTCTTCTCAGGCATGATAATTCACCAGAATTCAGTGGGAGAACAAGCTTATGGAATGCTTAAGAGAACCTTTCAGAGAATAAATACAAGCTTCTTCATCCCGATGTTCTTCAGCATATCAGGTCTCGAAGTATCTATCATAACTGCACGATTCCTGCCTTATCTTCTCTTCCTAATTCTGATAACAACTGCAATAGGTGGTTTTGCAGCATACCAGTTCTCTAAGAGGTTCATGAAGGGAATCACTCCTGGAGTATCTCTCGGAATATTTGGCGGGAGGGGTGCTGTTGGCATCATAATCGCGTCTATAGCCCTCTCGGACGGCTTCATGAATGGAACTTACTATTCCATCGCCATTTTTGCAACTGTAGTCATGGCAATTGTGTTCACCTATGTTTTCGAACATTCCATGAAGAAGACCAGGCAACTTTCTAACAGCACGAGTCAGGAGGAGTAACTTACTTTTCTTTATTCACGCTGCGATAAGTTACCCCACTGGATACTTTGTTTGCATCATCCCAGCATGTATCTGACGTCGTTAGAGTCTGAGGGGTACGTGTAAGGGATCGAAGCAATCTGTTTCGCATTTAGATTGAATCTGATCGCAAGGGCGAAAATGTTTATCACTTCTTCTGAATTTTGTCCCAATACATGTGCTCCAAGAATCTTGCCAGTTTCTTTCTCCATAATTATTTTGTAAAAAGTTCTTGCAAGCATCCTCCTTCTCGAGTTATACCAGCTTGACATCTCTCCTTTGTTTACCTTTATATCTAATCCAAGATCTATGGCCTTTTCCTCAGTGATACCGACCATGGCTAGAGGCGGAGAGGAGAAAACTGTTGTCGGAATCCCGCGATATTCAGGATTTCTAGAATTACCTGCAGTGAGATTAACCGCAGCAACCTCTCCCTCCAGATTTGCGACCGGTGTGAGTTTTGATCCTGTGGTGTCGGCCGAGTCCCCGGCTGCATAGACGTTTGGATTGGATATGCTCTGCAGATACTCATTGACAAGTATCCCTCTTCTCGACCATCGGACATTCCCGGTATCCAAGCCCATATCAGAATCAAATTCTCTTCCTGCCCCATGGACAACAAGATCAGCGATTATCTCCTTCTCCTCACCGTTCTTCGCGTATCGTACCGAGAAAAGTTCTTTAGTTTTTACCACGGATTTCACAGAAGCATTGGTTATTATCTTAACACCGGAATTCGAGAGGTTCTCAGATACTATGCCTGCCATGTCAGAATCAAAGTTTACCAGTATGCCTGGAGAGTGCTGTATTATCGTGACATCTGCCCCCGCACTGGAAGCGATTCCTGCGAACTCGACTGAGATGTATCCACCTCCGATGAAGACTATTCTTCGAGGAAGAGAGAGAAGGTTCATGAAGCCTTCATTATCCACCAAATGCTCCGACCCCGGAAAATCAAGGCTAGCAGCTTTCGCACCGGATGCAATCAATAGCTTTTTCCACTGCAGCCGCTTGTTGCCCACCTCTATCTCATCAGGAGAAACAAAATTTGCCCTACCATGGAATACATCTATGCCACTTGAAGTAAGGCCATTCTCTGTTTTCTTCGACATGGGTTCGGTGAAAGTATTCTTGAACTCGATAAGCTCTCTCCAGTCTATCCGGCCAGAGAATTCTTCTATTCCTTGGCCCTGCAGACGGCGCAATGAAGCCAACGCTTCCGTGACTCCAAATATTACCTTCTTAGGGTCACAGCCCCTCAATGCACAGGTCCCTCCTATCGGCTTCTGGTCAACAATTCCTATTTTCAGATCCTTCTCAAGTGCAATATATGCAGCTGTGGTAGCCGCAGCCCCTGATCCTATTATGATTAGATCATAATTTGAAACCATGGATATCACAAATCGATAGAAGGAGACAATAAAAGCATTTAGCAGTGAAATAAAGAGACCTGATCGCACATATGTTCAGTCGCTACCTTGAAAGAACAAATGTGGTGGGAGATCTAACCGGGGCTTACATGATTTCGACGAAATTGTAAATAACTAAAGAGTTATATAACTAATATATAATATAGAATGCATGGTTGCAACAAAAATAGAAAGGGACCAAATGAAGAATGACGTGAACATAAAACAGAGAATGCGTAATCCTGGCCTAGTTATCCCCGAAGCGGTGAAACCGATCCAGGATCTGTATGCTTCATGCTTCAAGGGAGGAGTATCGCCGAAGGTCATCAGTTTAGTTCACATTAGAACGAGTCAGATAAACGGGTGCAGTTACTGTGTCTTCACAGGTACCCAGGATGCAATTCAAAAGGGTGAGAGTTTAGAAAAGCTCCTTGCCACATCCGCGTGGCGTGAATCATTGCTTTTCACCGCGCCAGAAAGGGCTGCCCTTGCACTCGCGGAGTCTGTGACGAGGTTGAGTGATAGGCCTGATCCGGTTAGCGACGAAGTCTGGAATGAAGCAGCCAAATATTATGATGAGCGTGGTGTGGCTGCACTTCTTCTGGCTATTGCCACTACAAATGTGTTCAATCGTCTTAATGTACCTGTAAAACAGATTGCCCAGGATTGGGGATCGCATTCTCAGGAAGAGAGGTGAACTTGGTTCGCGAAACAGTATAAATCTTTGAAGCATCAGATAGAGGGGTTTAGTGGAAACGCTTTGATTAACTCCCTACTACTATATCCTTGACTTTCCATCTCCACTGATTTTAAGGAGATTGATCCGGGGAGGCTCCGCGACAAGAGGATTTAATAGTCCTGATTGTTTGGTTGATGCCAGCGTGAGTAATGAGGCTGTGATAAAAATGACTAAGACTTTATTCATCAAAAATGTGAATGTAGTGAGACCCGACTTGGAAAATGAACGGGCACTAATCCCGTCTACATCTGTGTTCATTAGTAATGGAAAAATAGCAGCCATTGGTGAGTTATCCAGAGAAAAGGAGGCAGAAATTGTAATAGATGCTACTGGGAAATGGCTCATCCCCGGACTGATTGATACGCATGTGCATTTCTTTCAATCTGGAAATCCATATACGAGACCAGATGCCATTGATCTTACCAAAAAGGTTCAGTACAGGGATGAGGTAGAGCGGAACAAGGCAAGACTTGCCGTAACGCTTCGAACCTGGCTTGCTTCCGGCGTAACTACAGTGATGGATATGGGCGGCCCATTTTGGAATTTTTATGTTAAAGAAGAGGCTTCAAAATTGGAGAAGTCACCAGGCGTACTTGTCACCGGCCCGCTATTCTCTATGGTCGCTGATCCTCCACTTGAGCTTGACGATCCGCCGATAATTAAAGTTGCATCGAAAGAGGATGTTGATGCCCTCGCTGTGCAAATTCTGGAAAATAAGCCAGATTATCTCAAAGTGTGGTTTATTCACAGGCCGGATGATGACATCTCGAAACAGGAAGAGATCGTGAGGGAGGTGGCCAGATATGCACACGATTCCGGAATCCGGCTTGCGGTTCACGCAACTGAACTTGATACGGCAAAGGCAGCTCTTCGTTCTGGAGCAGATATACTGGTGCATTCTGTTGCCGATACAGTGATTGACAGTGAGTTCATACAACTTGCAAAGTCTCGAAATGTCGTCTACATTCCGACCTTGTATGTCCCGAGAGGGTATCGAGAAGTTTTTTCAAGAAACTGGAGTCCAACTCCAGAAGAAGCCAGGCTTGGAGATCCTGAGATATTGGCACATATGCAGGATCTTGAGAAATTTACAGAATCAGAAGTACCAGAAAGGCATCGGGAGCTTTTCAGGTCTAAGGGTTCACCTGCAACTGCTCAACAGACCGTAAACTGGGAAAATGCTGAGACCAATTTGTTACTAGTCTGGAATGCAGGTATAACAGTTGCCCTGGGAACTGATGCTGGCAACATTGGTACTATACATGGACCATCTGTATTCAGAGAAATGTCTTTAATGGCGCATGCTGGGCTAACACCTATCCAGATCCTGAGAAGCGCAACGGCAAACGGTGCCATCGCTGCAGGAAAACAGGGAAAGTTGGGGAAGATAGAGGTAGACTGCATCGCCGACCTTGTATTGTTGAATTCCAACCCCTTGCAGAACATAGATAATGCAAGCGACATTGCTTATGTTATTAGAGAAGGGAGATTATTTTCACACGACGAGTTAGCTCCTGGGAGTTAGTAACTGTGATTTTTGTGAGCTTGAAGACAAACAGTCGAAAAGCAAGGCCCAAGCTGTTTCAACATTATGCCGGCTAACCGTTAAATGTTTCTATGGTATAAAAATTGGTGAATCGTGGTCAAAACTACAGTCAACCGTAACACCTCAGTCTATTGTGCACGCTGTTCTTCCTTTACCAATTCTGATCGCGTAAAGATCCTTATATAAGATATGCATAATATATGCAATGCTACAGCTTCTTGCCGAAACTCCGAAAGATCA
>JBJKSG010000008.1:0-49380 GCA_046704325.1 Thermoplasmataceae archaeon | reverse complement strand
GACCTATGAGGTACAGGATAAGTATAATCAGTGTAGCAATTGCAAGAACTTTGTTTCTGCGTTTACCATCATCCGAGTCAGGCTCTCTCAACTCTCAATCATGAGAATTAATTAATTAAGATTTACGCAATCAACTATTTCTAGATATCTACTTCTAAGGTAACGACTTTATTGGGTTTAGGTGAAAATCCAAGGATAACATGTGAATACATTGTTAGTCCTTCATGAATTAGACAAAACAAAATATAATGAGGTATATTACCGACCCAGAATGGCCTCATTTGATGACATAAAGAAGGTAAAATACTTGATCTCAACAGTCAGGAAGCCATTTGCAGTCGCCAGAAAACTTTCCTCGTACTCCGCAAACGGGTTTAGTAATATTGATATAGAATTCAAGAGTGGTGTGAGGTTCGAGAGCATCCCCGTTGGTCTCGCATGGATGCTTATCAACTATTATTACTGGTCAAATAAGTTAAGATCTTATTCCGATGAAGATCTAAGGGCTCTACACAATCTTGGCGTCTTTATCTATGATAAACTAAAGGAGAAATGTCATGAGTGGAATAAGGATATGTGGGGACTCCAAGGCACCCACGGTATATTGTACTTCGTGGTAAGGAAATTCAAGCCAGCTCATTTCATTGAAACAGGGATCGCCCACGGTTATTCTTCGTACATAATCTTGTCCGCTATGAATCAAAATGGAATTGGATCGCTCACAAGTATTGATAATTCTACAACTTTTGAATTGTGTGGCCAGGAACTCCCGATAGGGTGGATTGTTCCAGATGAATTGAAGGCACACTGGAACGTTAAAACCGGGAGGTCAGATGAAATCCTGCCGGAAATTACTGACGAGTTCAACGTTTTCATGCATGACTCTGGACATACTGAGGAAATAATGACTTACGAGTATTCCTGGGCCGCAGCCCGTCTAAAAGGAGGAGGCGTATTAATGTCTGATGATATAGACAGAAACAATGCCTGGAGTAAGTTTATCGTAGGGCACAAGGAATTTGAGCCGATCGCGACCACCATGACCACCGGGGTATCAAGAAGAAGGTAGACTATCTCTTTCTATCCGAGTTCTAAACCTCAGAAAATAATTATCAATAGCATGGATATAGAGTTGGCTTGAGGATTACTGTAATTGTTTATACATTCGACAGGAAGGATTACATCCTCTCCGCTGTACAATCTGCCGCGAATCAAACGCTTGACAGAAATTCTTATGAAATCATTGCAGTTAAAGGATTCTCTGACCCTCAAATTGACAATGAAATTGGTAAGTTTGCGGATTTAGTCATTACTGTTAATGAGAAAGGACATGGAAAGAAAATTGTGGCTGCACTTGAGAAATCAACTGGTGAAATAGTATGCCTTCTGGATGACGACGACCAGTTTACGAGGGAAAAATTGGAGAGGATTAAGCAGATCTTTGAATCAGATTCAGAGATAACTTTAGTTCATAATTCTATGGATAGAATAAATGAAGATGGTGCGATTATTTCACCAGAAAACGAGGCACATGGTGAAGAAACAGTTCTAAATACCAGGAATCCCGATCATAAAATCATCTCAAGAATGCTTGCTAGGAGAGTCAATTGGTACAGCAGCTGCATGAGTTTCCGAAAAGACATATTTCAGGAGGAAACCGGGACGCTAAGTAAGATAGACCAGAGTGTAGACCCCATGCTGTTTTTGATGACTTTACGTGTTCAAGGGAAAATTGTCCAAGTAGGAGATAGACTTACTCGATATCGAGTGCATACCAGCACCACGAATTATTCACTCAGTTTTGAAGAATATTTGTCCAGGAGAAAGGAATTCTACAGGAACACTCAGCGAAACTACAACTTGGTTTTGGAATCTTGCGAAGGCACTCCTGCAGAAAACCTGGCGAACCTCTACCTGAGGCATGTTAACTTGATGGTTGATTTCACCTCTCAAGCACCAAGAAAGTCAATCGCGATAAATGCTATATTTCTTATTCGTACCATGTCTGGAATTTTCTTAGCACGTTATCTAGTCTGGGTTCTATATGCTATGGTTTCTCTGGTGAACAGGCAGCTAGGATTGAGGCTATTCTATTTTGGGCAGACAAGCGACAAGCACTTCCTAGCAGAGATGAGATCCTAAACTTAAATGCTCAAATCATCCATAGTTCGGGGAAGTGCACGTGCATGATAATTACAAAACTTTAGCTCTTATTTCATGTAAAAAGATCTAAGAGCCTTCATGCGATACCGAAGTGGCCACATTCCGACTTAATGTGTCGGCGTCATTCTTATCCCACTTTTGACTATTTGTTACTTCTTCAATCTATTTACATAGTAATCGATAGTCAATGAAAGAGCTTTATCGAAGCCATATTGCGGTTTCCACCCAAGCTCCTCTTCTATTTTGCTTGGGTCGATAGAATACCGGTAGTCGTGTCCCTTCCTGTCCTCTACAAATTCTATTAGATCTTTGTCAAGTCCAAGGTGATTAAGGATAATTTTTATTACATCAAGATTGGTTCTTTCGTTCCTCGCTCCTATTAGATATGACTCTCCACTATCTCCTTTCAAAATGACAGATTCGATCCCGGAACAGTGATCTTCTACATAGATCCAGTCTCTGATGTTTTCACCCGTACCGTAAACGGGGATCTTCATTCCCCGAATTGCGTTCTTAATAGTCTTTGGAATAAGCTTCTCTTCGTGCTGGTTTGGACCAAAATTGTTGCTGCAATTAGAAATGGTTGCCTTCAGAGAATACGTATTGACATAAGCTCTTACCAGGTGGTCAGCTGCGGCCTTGGTCGCAGAATATGGATTCTTTGGATCATATGGTGTCTCTTCATTGAAACTCTGTTTACTCCCCTTCTGAAGTGAACCGAACACTTCATCAGTTGAGACCTGGTGCATTCTTATATCATTGAATCTTGCAGCTTCCAGTAAAGAGTAGACCCCCAAATAATTACTGGTAAGGAATGTCTTAGGACCCTGAATAGAATTATCTACATGTGACTCAGCTGCAAAATTTACTATTATGTCAAAACCCTTGGTGAGATGCAGCATTCGCTCTTCATTGCAGATATCCTCTTTTACAAATTCATAATTGTCATGTGCAAGAGAAATGTCCACATTCTGCGGATCCGCAGCATATGTTTGCTTATCTACGTTTAGAATGCTATCTTCCGGATGTTTCCTGAGCCAATAATTAATGAAGTTTGACCCTATGAAACCCAATCCGCCGGTTACAATCAACTTAATGGGAATCCCTCCTCTTCACGGTTGAATCCCTTAGGAATGGCAGTTGAGCATCCTTCTCCGAAACCAGACATTCGCCATTAGGCCAGTCTATCCCTATTTCTGGGTCATTCCAGCGTATGCCTCCATCTAAGCTCTGGCTGAATTCCGCTGTTGTCTTATAGTGGACATGAGAATTCTTCAAAGCTTGGAATCCATGGGCAAATCCTGGCGGGATCCATAACATGGTTGTATTCTCCTCACTCAGGATGGTTCCGTACCATCTCCCAAAATTCTTCGATTCTTTTCTTAAGTCGACTGCGACATCAAAGATTTCGCCCGTTATAACTGAAACAAGTTTGCCCTGTTGCATTGGCGCTTTCTGAAAATGAAGGCCTCTGATTACTCCTGTCAGCGAAAAGGAGTGATTGTCCTGGACGAATGAATACGGAATGCCCGCTTCCCTGAAATCTGATTCCTTGAAACTTTCCATAAAGAAACCACGAGCATCTTTGAACACTCTCTGCTCCACCAGAATCACGCCGTCAAGGTCGGTTGGGTGAAACTTGAAAGGCATGATTGGTAATTCTGATGTCCTTAAGAAGAATTACTCTACTTAGCCTTTGAGGCAATAGATTTTCTCATCAGGTTTAGATTAGACTTCATTGAATGAAAATCGAAATTAAGCAGACTTCTCGCTTTTGAAATGTCGAGAGAACTATCGTATGGTCTAAGTGCCTTCATGCTCTTCAGTGTGCTAACTGTATTGATCAGTTCTTCATTAAATCCAAATGACCTGCAGATTTCTCTCGCAAGTGCTTCTCTTGTGACTTTATCACCGGCAACATTGATGATACCCCTGTAATTCTTTTCTAACAATTCCTTAATCGCGAGGGCAAGGTTGGTTGCATGAATAGGAGAGTAGATCCCATCAACCACGTTTAACGACTGGTTTCTGCTGAGCTGTTTATACGCAAAAAATGGAAAATTGGTCATGGAACCATAAACTCCAGATGTTCTAACAACCACGTTCGATTCGTTGGAAAGGGCGTAAATATCACCTACTAGCTTCGAAAGACCATAGAAATTAATGGGTGAGGGGACGTCAGACTCATTGTAGTTGCCCCTCTTTCCGTCAAATACATAATCTGTGGAGATATGGACAAGGGTAGATCCAGCATTTGCAGCAGCCCTTGCAATGCTCCCCACAGCAGTCCCATTTATCCGGTAAGCAAGTTCTCTATTTTCCTCACAACCGTCAACATTGGTCATTGCAGATGCATTGATTATATAACGACACTTCTTCTCTAAGATGATATTCTCCAACTTGTCCAAGTCATTGAAGTCAACTCGATTCTCTTCCGAAGAATCATGAAAATAACTGTACGCATCCGGGAAAACTTTCCGAAGTTCAGTTCCAAGCTGCCCTCCAGCTCCAAGTATCATAACTGTATTCGCCATTTCACAACTCGATCTTGGAATCACGACCAAGAACAAGCTTGAACGACTTGGGTTTGACGTTAGAGGTACTTATCTTCGTATTTGGTCCAATGAGACTATCAGATATGCGTATACCCTCTGAAACCTGGAGACAGCTGGAATCCATTATGACTGAATTTTCGATTTCTACATTGCTTAGAACACAGTCGGTTCCGATGCTCGTATACGGACCCAAGAACGTATTTTCAAGGACAGAATTTGCACCTATGTAACAGGGGCCGAGGATTCTGGTGTTTCCCTTAACAGTTACATTGCTGCCAAACGTGATTCTGCCCTGTGCTTTTCCCGCGAGTTTGTCTGTAAGGGTGTCTCCCTGTATCTTCTCAAGAACCATTCTATTACAATCAAGGAACTCCTCTACGGTGCCGGTATCTTTCCACCATCCTTCAATTAATGCATAGCCCAGGGTCATACCTTGGTTCAGCATTACCTGGAAAGCTTCTGTTATCTCTAGCTCGTTTCTCCAAGACGGCTTTAATTGGCTTATTATCTCAAATATGTTCGGTCGGAGAAAATACGCTCCTGTGACTGCCAAATTTGAGTCAGGTTTCTTTGGTTTTTCCTCCATTTTAATTATCTTTCCTTCAGAGACAGTGGCAATGCCGAACTGTGACGGGTTCTCTACTTTTGTCAGTGCTACCAGAGCATCTGAATTAGATTTGGTGAATTCTGCATTGAGCGTTGTCAACCCATTCTGGAAATAATTATCACCCAAAACAACGACGAAGTCCTCGTCTCCTACGAAATCTTTCGTCAATGCTATTGCATGTGCAATTCCCAGAGGTTTAGGCTGAAAAGTGAAAGTAATACTGACATTCCACTTCGCTCCATCAGAGTAATATTCTCTGACTTCCTTTTCTCCAACATCACCTACGATTATGTTGATCTCCTTAATCCCTAACTCTATCAGGTTCTGCAATGCATATTCACTTACTGGTTTACCAGCTACCGGGAGCAGCTGTTTCACATCTGTGTATGTTAGCGGACGGAGGCGAGTTCCTGACCCCCCATGGAGTATTATGCCCTTCATCGTTATTTGAAGGCATGCTTGTGCGTAATATGTATCTTTCTCGCTGATATCTAAGAAAGCATCTTAGTAACAGGCATGTTAAAACCCAATTATAAATGCATAAATTCGGGTCATTCGTCTCTATTCGAATTCAAGGTGGTGTCTTTATCAAGAAGAGAAGCAAAGTAAAGCTTATTTATCTGCGTTCTCAACCTCCTCAGTAGGTTTCTTGAAAATGATGCGTCTCCAATGCTCCCCAATCTGAATGGGAGAATTTCAACCTTGTAACCTGACTTATAAAGACGATAAGCAAGTTCACGGTCCTCATAGTTGTTCCAGAAGTTCTCATCGAATTTGAATCGCCTAAGGATATCAGCCCTGAAGATGCAGAAATCGGAAAAGCTGGTGTATTCAACAGGCTTTATCTTCCCAAAATGTCCAATGATTTTCGGCAAAAATGTATCCTGACCACTGGTGCTATACGTGTTCTTTTTCCATCCATATCTTGCTAGTACCTGGATTGCGACCAAATCTCTTCTCAGTAAATCTTGAAGCAATTCAAAGAACAAGCCAAAGGCATTAAATTTTGTGATGATGACTTTTCCACCGTGTGCTCCCCGTCTCTTCTCATCAGTTACAGTGTAGAGTGACCCTTTGGCATCCTTCAGTGCTTCAGAAAGGTTCTCTATTGGATCTACAACAATCATATCGTCGTTGCTAAGTATTATCCACTCAGGATCGTACGACAACGCTTTTTCTATCCCTGAATTGCAACTCTTCGAGTAATTGAAATTTGATCCTGAAGACTCAACAAATACGACAGGATAAGGAGCAAAAAAATTGGATATATCCATCGCAAACTTAGATTCCCTGCTCATCGTTGGAACAACCGCTATAATGAAAGGTTTCTGTGCAGGTCTTTCAACACTTATTCCGACATCCGCTTTCGGCAGCTGACTAAGCAGAGAAGCGAGATCTCTGCTACTGTTGGCAATCGAAATGGCCTTCATGAATTGTTTTCGATCTTTTGAGGTCCAGGCTCTTAAGAAGTCTTCAGTTTCATTAATGTCAGGTGCCGACAATGAATTAGATCGTTTGAGGTGATATAATAATTGTGAACAAGGTGGATTTTCTGTTAATTGAAAAAAGAAATAATAGCCCAAATTTAGCTACTTTCAGGATAAAATATAGAATTCTAAACTGATTGTAGATTTCCAAGTCAAACGCAAAGAAGATAAATTTCAGTCCTCTCCCCTCCTAGATGGGAGAAGCGGGTACCCAACCTTCAGATAAGCTAATTATTGCATATCGAGTCTATCCAAAATTCAGCAAGAATGCATATACTGACGGGTTCACTGATAAGTTTGACATGTTTACAAAATGCCTGTCCAGCTTCTTAAATGCACTTGAGGGTATTGATTACAGGATACATTTCCTGCTGGACACTTGCCCTTCGAATTACGACCAATTTATCACCGAAAATTTGCGAGAGGATAGGTATGAAATAGAACACCTGACCAACGCAGGGAATAGATCAACATTTCTTAGGCAAATTGAGTTTCTAACCCACCAGGATTTTTCTAGAATCGTATATTTCGCGGAGGATGACTACTTATACAAGCAATTTGCAATAAAAGAACTGTTTTCTTTCTTCAAGAATTCTGGCGCTGATTTTGTGACACCGTACAACCACCCTGACTACTACATCCAGACATCAGGTACGAAAGTGTTTCAACATCGATATAAATCAGAAATTGTGTATTCTGGTGGAATGCAATTCCGGACCGTATCTTCTACAACTCTCACTTTTATGACTTCAGTTGAGACTCTTAAAAGAACTAAGAAGTATCTTTCCCGTTACTTGACTCACCGCATAAAAGATCAAGAGGTTTGGTTGATGCTAACCCACCTGCGTAAGAGGTCAGCCTGGTTCGGTGGAACCGCGGACATGTATCTTTCTGCTCCTATACAGGTTCTTTTTGGGAGGAAGTATAAGCTCTTTGCCTCTATTCCTGGTCTTGCAACTCACCTAGCATCACCTTACGCATTGCGAATGGGAGACCTCAAAGAATTTCAATAACAGATTCTTATACTTGAAAAAAGGAAGTCGATCTTAGTTCATAATAAATTCTTAAATCTCTCATCTTGCTTGGCAAACTCGAGAAATGTCTTTATCCACAGGCTCTTTGTGCCAATGTCGTACCTGACTCCTTTGAATTCTGAGCCTATTATGCCCGTTTTCTTTGAGATGATTGAAAGCGCGTCAGTGAGCTGATATTCACCGTTTCTCCCTGGGTCCAACTCATCCAGTACTTGAAAGATGCTCTGGTCGAGTATGTAAATTCCGGTGATTCCAATATCACTGGGTGCCACATCTGGTTCGGGCTTCTCCACCATCTTTTCAATTTTCCAGACTCCTGGTTCCATCTCATGACCAGATATAATTCCATAATCAGAGATCTTTTCGCGTGGAACCTTTTCTACCGCTATTGTCGGCTTATTCCACATGTTAAATGTCTTTATTATTTGTGAAGTCACGGTCTCTTCTGTAAACGATTTGTATATTGTATCACCAAGTAGTACTACAAAAGGTTCATCATCGACAAATTTCTCAGAATAGCTTATCGCATCTGCGAGCCCATCCTGTGACTTCTGCCTGACAAAATAAATCTCAGGCAACGTCTCAAGACCATAACCTGCAAACTTATCATCCATTTTGTTCGAGTCAAAATAATCTATAATAGAGTCTTTTCCTGCTCCAACGATAATAAGAATCTCATCCAAGCCAGAATTAACAGCTTCCTCTACTACGTAGTGGATTATTGGTTTGTCAAGAACAGGGAGCATTTCCTTTGGTTGAGCTCTTGTAAGAGGATAGAATCTGCTACCTATTCCAGCAGCGGGAATTACTGCTTTTCTAATCATTTTGCTTACCGTATCCGATAGCCATAAACCTTCTGAAGCCTTCTGGGGCAAGTGTCCTTCGCAAATCTATCACTATCTTGTCATTCGCTGTCTTTGGAAGGTTACGGAACTGGGGCCATTCCGTCGCAACAACGATTATATCAGAAGAAGAAACACAATCCTCGACAGACTCTTTCCTGGAGGTTCGGCTTATTTCATTCTTTATTACAGGATCAAACACATTAATGTTACTGACTAATGGGATTAGTTTCTGAATAAGCTTAAGAGATCGGGACTCTCTTATATCATCAGTGCTTTCCTTGAACGTTATTCCGAGTACGCCAATTGTCATCTTATTCAGGTTTACGCCTGCAACATGTTCTATTAATTCAACAGCATGGGTTATTCTGTTTTCATTAACCGACGTAGCAGTCTCAACCAGACTCAATCTAGTACCAAGGTCTTCTGCGTAAGAGGCAATTGCGAGTGTATCCTTGGGAAAACATGAACCACCATATCCTATTCCAGCTTTCAAGAACTTTTCTCCAATACGTTTGTCGAGTCCCATCCCACGTGCAACAATTTCGACGTCTGCCCCGGGTATTCTCTCACACAGGTTAGCAAATTCGTTTATGAATGAAATTTTGGTAGCAAGAAATGAGTTACTTGCATACTTAATCAATTCAGCATTTTCATTGTTTGTGATGACAAACGGGGCACCCGTAAACTTCCAAATATCTTTGACGAGGGTAGAAGCTCTCTCATCACTTCCTCCAATTACTACTCTGTCTGGTGTAACAGTGTCATTTACTGCATTTCCTTCTCTAGTAAATTCTGGATTTGAAACAACAGTCATCCCGGTAGTTTCGCTTACTTTTCTGGCAGTACCAGGAACAACCGTGCTTTTAATTATTATGATACAAGTTGAATTTACTTCTTTCACGGAATTTACTGCATCCATTACATATGAAAGATCAATCCTTCCCTCTCTATTTGGTGTAGGAACTGCAATAAATACCGCAGCTACTTCTCTAAGGTCAGAATAGTTTGACGAAAATTTCAATCGGTTCCTATTATTTATCAGCAGATCTTCGAGTCCAGGTTCATAGATAAGTGGTTTACCAGACTCAAAAGCATGAATTTTATCAGGAATTATGTCTATTCCTATAACATAGTTATCCTGAGAAGCCAAAACAGCAGCCGTTACGGAACCAATGTAGCCTAAACCAACAACACCAATCTTCACTGAGCTCTCCCCCTCAGCCAGTCAATGGTAGGAACAAGCCCATCTTTGATGTTGTATCTAGGTACCCAAACTATTAACTTCTTCGCAAGTTCTATGTCTGCAGCCCGTCTCTTTGGATCTTCCTCTCTAGAATCCACGAAGATTATCTGCGAATCACTTTTAGTCATGTCTTTTATAAGGAAGGCTAAATCTACAATGGTTATTTCTTCTTTGGAGCCAATGTTTAGTATGCTACCGTTTAGTCCCTCACTTGTAAGTAATTTCCAAGTAGCCTCCAACCAGTCCTCAATAAATAGGAATGATCTCGTCTGTTTTCCATCGCCATGGACCGTTATAGGCTTTCCCTTAATTGCCTGATCGATGAATCTAGGGATTACCCTACCGTATAGCCCATCTTCTCTGATTCTAGGCCCATAAACGTTGAATGGCCGCTGTATCCTCGTATTCAATCCGAATTGCCTGAAGTAGGCCATGATTAGGGCTTCAGAGAACCGTTTCCCCTCATCGTAGCAACTTCTTATTCCGCTAGGGTTAACGTAGCCAAAATAACTCTCTGGAGTTGGGATGACTCGGGAATCTCCGTATATTTCGGATGATGAAGCGTACAAGAAAACAGCGTTACTCTTCCTGGCTATTTCGAGCATTTTCATGGTTCCAACAGAATTAGACATTAGTGTTGAAACTGGATTAGATATGTAATCTTCCGGGGAAGGTCTCGCAGCCAAATGAACAACATAGTCGTATCGCGTCGGGTCTGAATAGTCTTCCACTTTTGTCTTTTTAAAGATAACTTCACTCGGAACATTCACTCCAGTGCTAGTTGACAGGTCATCTATTATAGTGACTTCAAATCCGTTCGAAAGAGCCTTTTCAGCGAGATGGGATCCAAGAAAGCCGTTTCCCCCTGATATTAACATCCTTTTCATTGAATAGAGTGCAGAATTAAATGATAAAGAATAACCTTTCCATAACTTCCCAACTTCTTAATAGGGAGACTTTGGTCGCAAGGGAAATCTATAAATCAACCATTTGAATTTCATCTTGGTTTATTTTATTAGGCAGTTATTTGGTGAAAAATCATTCAGATGACCGGTCTTTCTCGAGACTCGCAGTAAAGCACAAGATCTCTCAGTTTAGATATAAGTGATGATATGCATGCATATGATAGCGCGTATTGTTAAATATCTGAATGAATTCTATATCCATGGAAGAGGAATCTATAATTGAGAATTTCATAAAGGCAATCGAAGGGACGCAGAGCACCGCTGATTTTGTCTTCGACAATATTACAATAAAGCTTCCGGGAATGAACGCGAACTTCATAATAAACGGCAAATTAAGCATGACTGCAAGACCAGTACATGAGCGAAAGTAGCTCACCACCACTAATCGGAAGAATCCTAAATCAAGCAAGAGGAAAGGCTAAAGTAGCAGTTAATGGAGTACCGTTCTCATCTGTGGAATTAACTGGAGAAAGCATCATTATCAATATAGAGAATGGAGATACTTTCACCAGGATCCTAAGCATACTTCCAAAGAAGGCTCTGAAGTTATCGATCCTGCACAAAAGCTCCGGCCTGCTGAAAAAACTAGGGATCAAAGTGGAGATAGATGACTCAAATGGAGAACTCATAGTCATGGGAAGGGGAGTTCATTCCATTCTTGGTGGAGTCAAGGTCAAAGCTCTGAAATTAAGAAAATATCTACCAAGAAGCGACAGAGCATGAAAGAGTATATCGAGACTCTAACATACATTTGAGTCAGATTCGCTTGGATATGATAATTCCCGCCACTCTTTTGCTCCGCCCTTATACGCTACTGCTTTGTAACCGCAGGATCTTAAAATTTCAACTGCTCTATCAGAAGACATGCAAGAATAGTCCTTACAGTAGACAACTGTTGTTTTCTCTTTCCTAAGCTCCGAGAAATCATGATCTTCTATCCTGTTCAGCGGTATCCATATGGCATTCCTTATCCTGAAGTTCTTGAAGGCATCCGGTGAACTGACGTATACAATCGTAGTCTCTTCATCGTCAATTCGTTGAAGCAATTCTTCCGCTGAGATGGTTGGTATATCCATCAACTCAGTATGCTGGAATTACGAAAAACCTTTCCCGTTGCAAAAGATTAATTTGTTTCGTAAAATCATATTTGGCATGCCTGAACAGCTTAATGTCTCCCTGATTGGTAGGGAATTCATTGCCAAGGATACTATACAGTTCACTTTCAAAACCATGAATGGCTCAATATCCTACCTTCCTGGACAGCATCTGCAGTTCATCATTCCCAGGATATATGATGAGAATAAGATTGAGGGTACCAGGTTCTTTACTATTATCGGAGATGCTTCGGATTCAACAAAGTTCTCAATTGCAACCAGGATTAGGGGATCTGCTTTCAAGCATCATCTAATCTCCGCTGAGATGGAAACAAAGTTTCCGATCTTCGCTCCTTTGGGTTCATTCGTTGTTCCGGATGAAACCAGGAATCTGGTCTTGATCTCTGCAGACATAGGAGTTACTGCCATGCTTCCAATTGTCAGAAGCGCTGTCCTAAATACAGGCATAAGGATCACATTCTTCTATGAAAACAGTCAGTTGGAGAGCGTACCTTTCGCAAATGAACTGATAACTCTTTCTAAAGAGAATGAGAACTTCTCCTTCTATCCGCACCTGATTGGTGGCAGCAGGGGGATATCTGCATACCGGGGAGGCAGAATTACCGATGAATTTATGAAAAAAATCCTTGGTGACCAGATTGGTGATTCTTACTATATGATGTCTGGTCCACCCTCAATGGTTCATGAGTTGCGCAAAACAATGCAGGTTGCTGGAATACCTGGCAACAGGCTCAAGATAGAGATATTTTCCGGGTATCCCTAGTCGCTTCTTCGCACGGGCACATCGTATTCCAGCAGTTCCTTGCTTAAATATGATTCTTTGTAGATAGATCGAGCCTCTACCAGCAGCTTCTCCGGATTATCGATCCTCGGGCTGTAGTGAAACAGATAGAATCTCCTTACGTTCGCATCTCTGGCAATTTCAGCAGCCTGTCTCGATGAAGTATGTCCAAACTCATTGACTTTTGGTTCAAGTGAAGAATCGGTGGTTGTATCATGGATGAAGACGTCTGCATCTCTGGCGAAATCCGCTGTATCGTCTTTAGGTCTCGTATCCCCGGTATAGACTATCTTTCTCCCTTTCCGCACTCCGCTTGAGACGTCCTCTATCGAAAAGGTCTTTCCATCGACAACAAGAGTGCCAATGTTACGAAGTTCCTCCAGTCTCTTTCTAGGAAAGCCAATTGAGAGAGCTTTTTCAAGATCTATTATTGGCATATCTGGCTCTTCAAAGGAGTATGCAATCGATGGAACTGGATGATCATTTTCGTGCGTACGCACACGAAACTTCCCAAAATCATATACTTCCCCAGCAGCGAGTTCATGCATTATTATTTCATAACCGAGCGTGTAATAGCCGACGTTCAGTGCATTAGAAAGCATTCTGAACCCACCTTTTGGCCCGTAGATATTGAGCGGCCTCTCCCTGGAGTTGAAGGACATACTCTGTATGAGTCCTATCAGACCAATGAAATGGTCTCCATGGAAATGAGTGATGAAGACATTATCTATCTTCATAAACGAGAGCTGACTCTTCATGATCTGTTTCTGAGTACCTTCACCGCAATCCAGCAGGTTCAGCACGTCATCTATCTGAAGTGCAATAGCAGGGAGCGATCTACCAATCGAGGGCCAAGACCCCCCCGTTCCCAGAAAAGTGATTTTAACGTTTGATGCCAACGCCCAGACGTATTGAATTTCTATTTATTTTTTTTCCGATAAGCGTCCTCTCTGTTATGCTCCGAAGCGCAGTTGGCAGATCCTCTATGCACATTGTGACGCCCATTGAGTCCAGGGAGTTCCAGAGCCCCAGATCTGCGCTCTTGCCCTGACCACTAACATACCTTGTTATCTTTTCCTTTAAAACCCGGCCGGTTCTATCTAGATCAGGGAGCACAATTATCTCGTCGTAATTTCTGGATAGGCTTTCAACAGTTTTCATAACTGTCTGGCCAGAATTTATGGTGTGTATTTCCCCATGAAAGCCAAGAGACCTGAGGCTACGGATGTCGTTTCTTCCTTCCACGAGTATTGGCACACTCTTGTTCTTCTCTCTGTACTGATCCAAAGAATCCAGGAGTCTATCCAGCAACTGAGCCATACTTGTTAAAAGGATGCATTTATCTTAAACTTTATCTTTGGCAGAATCAAAAAAAGTCCATCTCTTCGCATTTCTCAGAATGAGGATGGCACTCCGCAAATGCTTGCAATCTAACGATAGTGCACGAAGAGTCTATGGTCTCCTGAGCCCGAAAGTATTCCCATTCTCACACCTGCATCGATCCATCCGTAGGAATAGTTCACTGCAGAAATGCAATTGATATAATCCCCTTTTTCAAAAAACGACTTTGCATCATGGAAATAGTCGGATGCCATCTTAAGAAAATCATCTGCTATCCCATGAAGCATTGAATCGTCTGGTGCCGTGACCTTAATCTTTGCCCATGCTTCCTCCTCTATCTTGAGATAACGGGAAGCCTTTTCTTCAAGAGAATTATCTGTATTTACTGTAGTCATATACCAGATCAATGAGGCGTTTTTCTATGCCGGGATCTATCAATCCCTCTTCTCTCTTCTTGATAATGTACTGCTTGGCATCCTTAACACCCTTCTTGGAAGCAATGGAGTAGACGCTCCCCTTTATAGCTCCACGCAAGCTGTCCGGCAGGTTTTCTATAATCTTAGACAACAGGTACCTGAATTCCTCTTCCTTACGCATGTCAAGTTTCTTTACTCTCTCTTGGCTCTGATCATCCCTGTTCCTGAAATTTCTATTGTCACCATATCTAGAGCCGCTATTTCTAAATCTCCTGTAATAAGCCATTAGGTGATTGTTTAGTGGTCAAGGTTATTTATACCCTTCTATATGATATAATACCGAACGTGGTGAACAGGTAATTCTCATTATTCCAACTCGATTGTAGCGCATAATAGTCACATTTATAGATCTTGTCACTTAGTGATGATGTGACTGCAATGCATGGATAAATCCTAGTCTTGATATTTAATCCTGCTACCTTACAGGAACGGAAATACGTTTCAGATTTGTGAACTGAAGAGCGAATTTATGCAGAAATTAGCGCAAAATTGCAAAAAAATGTTTATTAAATTTGCCGTCATTTAGAAAGTGCCAATGCTCAATTTCGAGAGGGTCAAGATCAGACATGAGGACCCGGCTGCGAGGCTTAAGAGTTTCAAGGTCGAGCCACTGATCGGGTATTCAGATCAGGATGGAACCGCGGAAGCTAGCAGGTGCATTGGCTGTAATATTTGCACACAGGCATGTCCGTCGAGTCTTGACATTGGCGGATACATAAAGAGCACTGCAGTTGGCGATCCTGGAGAAACTGTCCGAATAGTATTTGAAAACCTCCCTTTTCCCGCAATAATCGGAAGAGTGTGCACACATCTATGCGAGGACATCTGTGTCTTGTATGATTCCGGTGGTCCGATTTCAATACGACATCTGAAGAGATTCGCTGCAGACAAGTTCAATGATTACAATGAGGTTGTGAAGCTACCTAAGCGTAAATTCATCGAGAAGAAGGTGGCAATCATAGGAGGGGGTCCTACGGGATTGACACTCGCTTATTATCTTCTGATACAGGGGGTTCAGGTATCCATCTATGAGGCGCTCCCTGCGCTTGGTGGCTTTATGAAGACAGGTATTCCGAGATACAGGCTGCCTCAGGAAACCCTCGACAAGGAAATAAACTTCATAACTTCCCAGGGTGCGGAGATCCATCTGAACACCAAGATTGGAAGGGACGTGAAGTTCGACGATCTTAAGTCAAAATACGACGCGATCTATCTCGGCATTGGAAACCATGAACCCAGGATGACCGGTACTCCAGGAAGCAATACAAACGGGCTTTATCATGCATTGAACTTCCTGCAGGATGTAAGTCTTGGGAATAAAGTCGAAGTGGGGAAACAGGTTGTAGTGATAGGTGGTGGCTTCACTGCAAACGACGCATCAAGGACTTCCCTCAGATTAGGTGCTGATAACGTATTCATTATGTACAGAAGAAGGGCAATAGATCGGCCTGGATATCCATCCATGAATGCGGAAGAGGAGATGGAGGAATCGATCGAGGAGAAGGTTCAATACATGTGGGAAGTGACCCCCTTTGAATACGTTTCAGAAAATGGACACATAGTGGGCATCAAGTACTGGCAGAACGATATGGTCCTGGAGGGAACCGGTAGGGCTAAACCGGTACCGAAGAAGGAAAAGGTTCTTTACTTGCCTGCAGACACAGTTATCGAGGCCACAGGACAGGAACCGGACTTCTCATTTCTGGGTGATAATTACCTGAGACAGCTCCGGCTTTCCTCACATGGAACTCCAATAATCGATGAAAAGGGTATGACCTCCATAGATGGACTGTTTGCTGGCGGAGACTGCCAGAACGGCATAAGGGATCTGATAAGCGCAGTAAGGGATGCAGACAGGGCTACTTTGGGGATCCTGGAATATCTGAATGTCATGGACCAGATTGCAGACGAGCAGTTTCTTCCTATTCTTGACAGATGGAAAACCTATTCTCCCGCTGCGGGCAGATCTTCAAGTTAAATTATTCATGGATGAATAGACGAGATTCCTGGATCTGTAGGGTTATAACCAGCCTTTCCTGTAGAAGTATAGGGTTAGAGAACCGGCAATCACAAGCATAACTGTCACCATGGCATAGAAGCCATAGATAGAGCCAGTCCCGGGTTGATAGAAACCGAGGGTGAAATTCATCCCGTAGAAACCCGTCAGGAATGTCAGTGGCAGGAATATGGTTGCGACAATCGTAAGGAACTTGAGTATATTGTCTGTGAACGCAGCCCGGATGGTAAAGTACAGATCCCTGAGATCGCTCGTTCTCACCGTATATAGATCAAGGGTTTCAATCAACTGGAAAGTGTGGTCATAAATATCACGATACTGAGCAGTCATGCTCTGAACAATGAACTTAATTGTCCCCTTCTGCATTTGAGATACGAGGTCCCTGAACTGTGTGAGCGTAATTCTTAACTCGTTCATCTCACGCTTTGCCTTGTTGATCAGCCCCATGAGATTCTTCATCTGCTTCAGATCGCTTGCTCGGAGTCTGTCAACGTCGAGTATGTTACCCCCAGTAGCTGCCAGCCATGAATCAATCCCTGAAATTACGCTGTAGAAGCTATCAACTGACGAGTCTAGTATCATATAAAGAGCGAGAGATGCAAGTTGCGGGGCCTTTGAACCATCCTGCTTCCTGTTAGTTATGGCCTTTGCAACCATGTTGATAGCAGGCGATTCCTGTTTGTGAATTGTGACCAATAGGTTCTCTTTCAGTATGATGTACTGCTCCTCTTCTGAGTAACCGAAGCCTGTATTCTGTGCTGTAGTGACTGCCTTGCTTACCACGAAAACATAATCGTTGTAATCTTCCACCTTTACCCGCTGTTTTCCCTCTGTTATATCTTCAACGGTAAGCTGATCCAGCGAGAGCGTTGCAAGTAGCTTCTCCAGATCCTCCTTAGACATGTTCACTGCATCTATCCATTTGCAGATATCACCGCTATCTGCCGGTATCTCTGGAAGGGTACCTGATTCTGCGTATGATATCTGCTTCTTGGACTGGGTGAAAATCCTGTACATGCGATCCTGAGATAATGCAGTTTAGGATATTATTATCTTCTCAGGTGAAGGGCCACGGTTCCAGCGAATTCACTGCGAAATAAAGTCAAACCCGGTGTAAGGAACCAGTGCTCGCGGTACCCTGATTCCGGAGGCATCCGGTTCCTGGAAGTTCTCTGCTATCGCGACCAGCATCCTCGAGGTGGCCACTGCTGTGCTGTTTAGAGTGTTTACAGCCCTGTTTCCATCCTTTGTCCTGTAACGTATATTCAGGGACCTCCCCTGGTAGTCTGTATTGTTTGAAGCTGAAACGATCTCCCGGAATTTCCCCTGTGAAGGGAACCACGCTTCTATGTCAAATTTCTGTGCATTGAGTATGCTGAGCTCTCCTGAACATATATTTACAACTCTATAAGCCAGACCCAGGCTGGAAGTGAATTCTTCGGCATTCTTCAACAGTTCTTCAAGGAAAGCGGATGCATGCTCTGGCTTGCAGAAGATGAACTGCTCAACTTTATTGAACTGATGAACCCTGAAAATGCCTTTCGAATCCTTTCCATGAGCTCCTGCTTCTCTCCGAAAGCATGGTGAAATGCCAGCTATCCTCATAGGAAGATCTTGGTCATCAAGCAGCTCATCCTTCAGGTATGCGCCTATTGGATGCTCTGCTGTTGCTATCAGGTAGAGATCCTCGCCTTCTATCTTGTACAGTGCATCCTGGAAGGTGTCGAGATCGGTGACGGAATCCATCGACTCATGTGTCAGCATGAATGGGGGCTCAACTATGCTGAATCCCCTTTGTGAAAGAAAATCTACGGCATAATTCATAAGTGCCATTTCCAGTTTCACGAACCTGTTCTTCAGATAGTAGAATCTTGCCCCAGAAACCTTCGCAGCCTTCGACAGATCCACTAAATTGAGCTTCTCCAGGAGATCCACATGACTCATTGGTCTTTTATCGACAGTGGTGAATGCAGATCCCTTTGGGGTGCAAGATCTAAAGGATTCAGCATCCTCTTTAAAAACAGATGGATTGCCTGAATATCTGACAACCTTATTGTTTTCATCACCCTTGCAGATTGGAACTGTTGGGTCCAGTAGATTGGGAATCAGTTTCACGACATCGTTTCTCTTCCTCTCGATGTCGCTCTGGTCTCTTCCAATCACGTCGATCTGAGCATTGATCTTCTTGACTTCCGCCTTCTTTTCAGAGGAATCCACACCTTTCTTTGCCTCTGATGAAATCTGCAGGGAGATCTCATTCTTCTCATGTCTTAGATCGTTGAGTTGCTTCAGGTTATTTCTCCATTTCTCATCAAGATCAAAGAATTCGTCAAGCGGCTGAGTGTCCATGAATCGATCTTTCATGCTTCTGTAGTAAGGCTCTCTATCTTCTCTCAGACTTTTGACGTCGATCATTGAGCCCAAGATTTTAACTGGCTATTTGATTATATCTCAGAGAAAAAAAAGGTTATTTGGGTTTACTGAAGAATCAGTATCTCAAATCAAAAGTTGTTAAATATAAATTTGAGGGTGAAGTTGAGGTATCTTCGCTTCTCAGGATTTACCAATTTGTCCTTTACCTGTATTATTTTTGCATTCATTCAAGTCCCCTCTAAAGAGTGTGCCAATCCAGTCCAGAATCTTCATATGACTGTGGTTGGTAACCTGCCCACTTCTGAATACCCCTGCTGTTCCTGTCTTCCAGTTCGACGCGTGGTGCATTCTTGTTATTGAAGTAAGTTCCAGAATAGATCCTGGTGTTTATCGACTCGCTAAGCCCTTCCTCGTTTTCCTTCAGTTCAGAGAAAGCTCCTCCCACGTAGCTGAATGAGAGAAGAACCAGTATCGAGCTCGGAAGTATGAGCGTGAATGTCTTCATGAGGCCGTACCCTGTGTACAGATCCGTAATGACAGTCGAGTTGGCAAATAGCTGGCTCTGTGCAAGCGCTGCAACCCCGCTCTCCAGATATCTGCCCATCAGTCCTATACCATTTGCATTGAAAGGAACAAGCAGGTATGTCATTATGACAAAGACTGCTGTGGTGATCAATGATGCGTGAAGTGCCTTCGTGGGTGTCCCTGACTTTCTTCCGGACACATAGCCAGCTATTCCCGGGCCGGCGATAGGTATCCACCAGAGAAGGATAGAAAAGACCATACAGTAAAGTAGCCCCTTTCTTGTTGAGTATGCCAGTGATCGCTTCTTTGTCACATTTCTCAACGTAGAGGTAACCGCTCTGGTATTCATGTTCCTCACCTTTTCATCAAGAAAACTTCTCCTGGTGATCATGTTTGTCAGACAACCTATTTACAAAGGAGTACTTAATCTTTTGCCCAAAAAAGGGACTTTTCTATATTTTTAAGCACCAAACTTGTCTGACTTATTTGCAAGCTGAAGAACTGTATTCATTACATCGCCACTTAGTATTTCTATGCCTTCTTTGCTACATGACTCTTCATCAAAATGTCTGACATTATTTTTCCTCATATTGTCTGTCGCAAAAAGTATTGGTACAGGGTCCCCTGAATGCTCCTTCAATTCCGCAGGGGTGCTGTGGTCTCCGGTTATGCAAATTACGGTATTTTCCAGTATATCGAGAGCAGGTTCTAGGGCAGCGTCTATCCATTCCATGACCTGCCTCTTAAGCTCAGGGGAGCCATCATGGCCGGCGACGTCGGGTGCCTTTATGTTGAGGAGCACGAAATCGTTCTCTTTCAGGGCTGCAATAGCAGTCTTCACCTTGCCCCTGTAATCGGTGTCAATGCTTCCAGTTGAGCCATTGTGCTTCAGTATTTTCATCCCAATCAGATCCGCTATCCCAGTAATCAATGGAATACCTGCCAGACATGCTCCTGAAATTCCATATCTGGTGTCAAATCTTTCCAGCTGCGGTGCAATACCGGCTCCTCTAAGCAGGAGCTCGTTTGCGGATGGGAGGCCGTTCCGTCTCCTCTTAACGTTTTGCTCAGAGTGATCTAGGATTTCTCTTGCCTTAGCAAGATAAAGATTCAGTGCTCTGGAAGTGTGTTCAGCCTCTTTGGATAGGGGAAGAATTTCCGATGCCTTCTTTCCCGAAAGATGAGGATCGGAATCCGATACATCAGGTGAGAGACTTTTGCCCCTCATAACAAGTGCTGCACGGTGTTCGACTCCTTCTTTCACTATATATTCAACACCATCCATGCTCATGCTGATAGCCTTCGCTAATTCCGGGGATTCAGGTATCTCTCTTCCTGCTCTCCTGTCGATAATAATTCCCTTGTCATCGCGGGTTGCAAAATTGGCTCTGAATGCTATATCTCCCGGTTTGACCTTTATTCCAATTCCCATCGCTTCGAAAGGACCTCGTCCTGTGTAGACAACTTCAGGATCGTAACCGAGAAGCGAAAGATGTGATGTGTCAGATCCGCAAACCAGGCCCTTCCTTACAGGATACATCAATCCTCCAATGCCGCTGCTGACTAGAGTGTTGAGATTTGGTCGATAAGCTGCCTGCAATGGTGTCAATGAATCAAGCAACTTACAAGGTCGATCTCCCAAGCCGTCCAGGACGACAAGAAGTATCCTCTTCATCGTATGGATCATATGTTTCACTGTATAAATTATATCTTACGACATTTATTCAGCACAATATAATATGCTGGACAAAATGAAATAATTTTAAGGGAAGCTCTCACTAATCTACATGCATGCTTATCGGGGAAGATCAAACTATCTCTTCATACAAGAATTCATGGGATAAATTCTTTGATAAATTCGGCTATCGCGATAAGATTACCAAGCTTAGGGAATTCTATCCAGATACAAGATCTCTGGAGATCCCTTTTCCCGAAGTTGCGAACTTTGACAACGATTTTGCAAATTCTGTCAAGGAGAATCCTGTAGTATGCATCAAGGCTGGGGAAGACCTGATTAAATCGTTCATCGAACCCAGGCATGACTTCGATGCAAAGCGGGTGAATCTTCGAATAACTGAGCTACCAGAAAAGGACTTCATGGTTGAAATCCGTGACATAAGGAGCGACAGGATTGGCAAGCTGATCAGCATTTCCGGCATCGTCAGAAAGAATACGGAGGTGCTCCCAAGAATCCAGATGGCTGTATTTCAGTGTGTGAAGTGTGCTTCTCTTATCGGGCTGGAACAGACCAGAGGGAGGATGGAGGAACCTTCGCGATGCGAGTCATGTGAGGAGGACAGACCGAAGGCCCGTTTCCGACTGGTCCCGGATCTCTGCCAGTTCGTGGATTATGAAAAGATAGAATTGCAGGAGAATCCCGAATCCCTAGAAGGTGGTGCTCAACCTCAGAGAATGGCCATTATCCTGGAAGACGATCTGACCGGTTCCATCTACCCTGGCGATAGAATAACAATTGACGGTATATTGATGTCTGAACAGAAGCGAGCAGGAACCCTGCTCCTGACTGAATTCGTCACCCACATCTATGCCCTCCATTATGCGAAGGAGACGAAGGAGATCCAGACGCTTAACATATCACCTGAAGAAGAGAAACAGATTCTCGATCTATCAAAAAATCCACGTATTCTTGAGATGCTCACAAGATCAATAGCGCCATCGATCTATGGTCATGAGGACATAAAGAGAACACTTGCACTACAGATGTTCGGCGGAATCAGAAAAATAATGAAGGATGGAACCAAGATCAGAGGCGACGTCCACATACTTCTTGTTGGTGATCCAGGAACAGCCAAGTCACAGCTTCTTCGATATATGGCTGAAATCTCTCCCAGAGGGGTGCTTGCACTTGGTAAAGGAGCGAGCGCCGCCGGATTGACTGCCGCGGCAGTAAGAGATGAGTTTGGGGAGGGTAGATGGACACTTGAGGCTGGAGTTCTGGTGCTCGCAAACAATGGCCTCGCCGCTATTGATGAACTGGACAAGATGGATCCACAGGATACCGGCGCTATGCACGAGGCCATGGAACAGCAGTCATTCTCCTACAATACAAAGATAACAGTCGGCTCAAATGGTTCCATAAAGATGGGAGAATTTGTTGATTCTCTTTTCCTTGAAAGGGCGAATAATGCTAAAGAAGGTATTGGATGTGAACTCCTTGATCTTGACGACAGGATCTTAGTGGGGACTTCCGATTTCAGATCTGTGGGTACAACAACGATAAGACAGGTAAGCAGACACGTTGCCCCGAGACATCTTCTCAGGGTAACAATTGATGGCGGTGCAAGTGTTGATGTTACAGATAATCATCCATTCTGGGCAGTAAAGAACGGCGCGCTTGAGCTCATAACTGCCTTTGATCTGGAGACCGGCGATTACATGATCTCACCGGTATCGCAGAAGGCACCAGCTGCTTTTGATTATCTGGACAGCTTAGCTGATGCATCTGCTCCGGGAAGCTGGCTTAATGGTCTTACCATGAAGCGGATCGTCTCGATAGAAAGCGTACCATATGACAGACCCTGGGTATATGATATTGCAGTTTCGGAGAACAGTACTTTCCTTACGGAAGAAATGGTCCTTCACAACTCAATCACCATTTCCAAAGCAGGGATAATGGCGACACTCAAATCAACATGTTCAGTTCTCGCAGCTGCAAACCCGACCTTCGGGAAGTACAACCCGAACCTGCCCCTTTCCGAGCAGACGAAATTTCCTCTTCCGCTTCTCTCAAGGTTTGACGTAATTTTCAAACTCGTGGACCGTGTATCTGACGACGTTGATTACAGGTTAGCAAATCACATTTTGAAAACGCACAGGGTTGGCGAGATATACCGGGGACTTGAAGGTTCTGAAGTTCCAGATCAGACCATCTCGGGAGAGGAGGATCTGGTTCCGGCAATTGAAAAAGATCTGATGAGGAAATATGTGTCTTATGCAAGGAGCAAAATCTTTCCGAGGTTGACGGATGAAGCTATAGACCTGATAAGGAACGATTACGTTCGAACCAGGAAGAAGAGTACGCCTGATACGACCCCGATCACTCCGAGACAGCTGGAATCGATAATCAGACTCGCGGAGGCATCTGCAAAGACAAAACTCTCATCAACAGTCACGAGAGATGACGCTCTCCTAGCTATAGAAATAATCACCAGCTACCTTGAGAATGTGTCCAGTGTGGACGGAGTGATTGATACAAACATAATAATGACAGGTACCACATCCAGGCAGAGAAGTGAGCTGGAAACAGTTTTCATGATAATCAAGGATCTGCTCAAGGATGCAGAAATGGCAGAGATGTCTGAAGTCATATCCGAAGGGAAGCTCCGGGGTATGAGTGAAGCCAAGGTTAGAGAGATTATCTCGAAACTGAAGACTGACGGTCAGGTATACGAACCATACGATAACAAGCTGAAGGTGGTCTCATAGCGAATACAATTGTGATGAAGCTTACAAAAGTGGGTGATGAGAACCTACTCGCGGCGACAGAGGCCAGACTCCTCAACAAAACGTTCAGGGAGAAGAACCTGCACATTACGGTAACAGAGAATTTCTACGGCAACATGCGCGTATCCACAGAAGCATTTCGTTCCGCCCTCCTGATCTGCACGATAGCGAATCTCGTCGGCGAAAAAGTGATAGATGTTGCAGTACAGATGGGTCTGATTGAACCTTCCAACATAATCAAAATTGATGGCATTCCTTATGCCCAGTATGCAAAGATAATGACCTGATTTACATGCCTCAGGAGAGCTACGTAAGCGATATTTTTCGTTCAATCTACAGCAAATATGACCTACTGGACAGCCTGATAAGCCTCGGTCTGGACAATATCTGGAGAAAACGCCTCATATCTATGATTCGCATTCATGATAATTCTAACATTCTGGATTGTGGTGCAGGCACCGGAAAGCTCTCAGCTCTCCTGAGGCGAAAATTTCCTGGATCAAGGATAGTAGCACTTGATATCTCCAAGGAGATGCTCTCCGTGGTATCCGACACAAGCATCGAGACCATCGTGGGCAGTGCAGTCGACATGCCATTTGAAGACAACTCTTTCGATCTTGTAACGTGCGCGTTTCTCACCAGGAACGTACCGGACAGGAAAAAATTCTTCACTGAAGTTAAAAGGGTCCTCAGGGATGGAGGGGAATTCGTTACCCTCGATATTCACAATCCCAAGAACAGAGGCTTCTCTATCTTGTTTTCCATCTATTTCGACCGTATTGTCCCGAGGATAGGAGATGTAGTTTCACGATCCGGATCTTACTCGTACCTATCGAAATCTGTAAGAGGGTTCATCTCTCCAGAAGATCTTGAGATCGAGGCAGAGTCATGTGGATTAACTTCAACTGGAAGGAGATTAATGGGGATGGGATCAATATCGATTTCCAGGTTTATTAAAATTATGCAGCAGCAATAATGTACACTAATGCTTAAATAATAACATTAAATTGGGATGAAGTGTATCAAGCAAGGGCAGAGGACATATTGCCGGACCACTGGTATAATGTGGTCCCGGATTTACCTGAACAGTTGTCTCCACCCAGAGACAGCAAAACTGACACTTCATCCATAGATCTCTTGAACAGGATCCTCCCGAAAAAATTACTGGAACAGGAGTTCTCCTTCAAGCGAAATGAGCGAATCCCAGACAACGTTCTTGAAATGTACAAGCAGATTGGCAGGCCAACTCCGCTGATACGTGCAGTAAACCTGGAGAAGAAGCTTGGATATTCAGGCGCTATCTATTATAAATTCGAAGGCGCGACAGTTACAGGATCGCATAAGATTAACACAGCGATTCCACAGGCTTTCTATGCAGCAGAGGAGTCAACAAAGGAGGTAGTAACAGAGACTGGAGCCGGTCAGTGGGGCACGGCAACTGCGCTTGCAGCGTCCCTGGTTGGAATGAAGTGCAAAGTATTCATGGTCAGAACAAGCTTTGAGCAGAAACCTCTGAGGAAGCAGATAATGGAGGTATACGGGGCCCAGGTCGTGCCCAGTCCATCAGCGGAGACCAATACGGGAAAGAAATACTTGGACGCAAGGAAAGATCATCCGGGTTCCCTTGGCATTGCAATCAGCGAGGCAGTCGAATACGCCCTCGAACATGGTGGAAAATACATGCTCGGAAGCGTGATGAATTCTGTGATCATGCATCAGAGCATAATAGGCCTGGAAACAAGGGCACAGCTGGATCTCGATGGAGTCGAACCAGATGTGATGATAGGTTGTGTGGGAGGAGGTAGCAACTTCTCCGGTTTTGTGTTCCCTTTTCTTTCCACAGATGCAGAGATGATTGCATCGACAGCCGAGGAGGTCCCGAAGCTTTCTAAAGGCGAGTACACATACGATTACATCGACACAGCGGGGATACTTCCTCAACTGAAGATGTATTCACTTGGGGCGGATTTTATTCCTCCCGGGATTTATGCTGGCGGATTGAGGTATCATGGAGCGGCCCCAGCCCTTTCTATGTTAGTACATTCAGGTAGAATAAGAGCCGAAGACATAACAGAGGAAGAGGTCATTGCTGCCCTTCGCCTTTTCTCAAACACCCAGGGCGTAATTCCTGCACCGGAATCGGGTCATGCGATTGCCTCTGCTATAAGATATGCAAAAGCAAATCCAAATGAGAAAAAAAATATAGTGGTAAATGTAAGTGGACATGGTCTGCTGGATATGAGCATCTTCAGGAAGGGGACATGAGGAAGAAGCTCTTGATATACCTGACATTAGGTTACCCATCTATAGATAGACAGATCACGTTTCTGCAAAATCTGCCTGATGATACCATAGATGGGGTCGAACTGGGACTTCCGTCTCCGGATCCAAGGTATGACGGCCCGAAGATCCGATCCACACATAACGCCTCAATCAGCCTATCAGAGTTGTCAGGAGTTTTCGAAGCCTGCAGGTCCCTCAAATTACACGTGAACGTGCTCGCCTACTATTCCGATCTGAAGGGATCGTTGGATAAAGTATCCTCATTTCTATCGGAACATTCCGTAAATGAGATAATAGCTCCGGATCTGCTGATCGACTATCCATCAACTGCGGAGAATGACATTCTTTCACTCAAGGCAGCCGGTCTTTCATACATACCATTCTTCAATGCAGCTACTCCCGACTCGGTTATAAAGAGGATCCTGAACTTATCTGAATCCTGGATATACTATGGTCTGCAGCCGTCCACCGGAATCAACATGCCGTTCGATCTGGATGCAGTGGTCGAAAGGGCAACTTCTCTAATATCAGACAGGGACCTGATCTTTGGTTTCGGCATAAAGGATAGGGATGATATTCCACGAATCCTGAGCCATGGTGGTTCCGGAGTGGCAATTGGATCTGCTTTGGTGGATCCACTGGGCAGTGGAAATTTTGAGCTAGCATATGATATGATAAGGAAATACAGAGGTGCACTGGACAGTGTTGTATGATATCGAAGTTCTCATAGATAGGAGAGATCTGAACGAGCAGCATGCTTTTGACCTGATGAAGACTCTTATTGCATCCGGAACAGATCTCGAGAAAACGGTCTTTCTGCTCGCAATGCACATGAAGGGCATGACAGGACAGGAACTTACAGGTTATGCGAATGCTGTCAGGTCTGAATCTACTCTTGCGCCAATCCCAGGTACCAGCGACATTGTCGGTACTGGAGGTGACGGCAAAAAAACGATAAACGTCAGCACCGCTGCCGCTATCCTATGTGCAGGGATGGGTATAAGGATAGCAAAGCATGGAAATAGATCGATCACGAGCCCGCTGGGCAGTGCTGATGTCCTTTCTCACATGAATTATGATTTTGAGAAATCAAGAGAGGATCTCCTTAAAACCCTGAACAGCACAGGCTTCATTTTCCTTCTCGCACCATATTACAACAATTCGTTCGCGAAGTTCTTCCCCGCAAGAAAAATGCTCACCTTCAAGACAATAATGAATTTCATGGGACCGATCACAAATCCTGCAGATCCAGAGAGATTAGTTATCGGAAGTTCAGACAATTACGTCTGCGATCTTTATGCTGATTTCCTCGCAATCCGGAAAAAGAGAGGTTTCATTCTTCATGGCGAAGATGGCATGGATGAGTTCTCTCCAGTTTCTCGAACACGGGTTATATCCGTTGATGAGCGAAGGTCTGAGTTCACCATCTCTCCCGAAGAGCTGGAAATGCCTTCAATCGATTATTCAGATGTCAGCTTTGAGGATCCCAACGAGAATAAAGAGAGAATGCTACGGGGCCTCTTCGGCGTTGACGAGAAGATCTCCGCCTTCATAGCGGCAAATGCATCTCCTCTTCTCGTCCTAAATGATCTCGCTTCTAACATTCAGGAAGGGTACTCGATAGCAAGAAAGGCAATCAGTTCAGGCGACGGTAAGCGTGGTTTCAAATTGGTTTCAGGAGGAAGGGATTCGTTTGTCTGATACACTGCTCAAGATATGCGGAATTACAAGGATGCAGGACGCTGACATTGCATTTTCCGCGGGTGCAGACATCATCGGGGTCGTTCGCTCTAAAAGATCCCCTCGTTTTGGAAGTTCAGCCCTTATCCACGATCTCAATGGAAGAGGAATTCCGGTCGCTGGTGTTTACACATCTATAGAAGAAATAGGTGATGAAATAGAATATCTAGACTATGTGCAGATGCACTTCCGCCACACGGGTGACGATATCGATAAAATTCATGACGTATACGGAAAGAAGACTATCTCAGTCGCCATATCGACCGATCCTGAACTCGATGCAAAAATATCCGAATACAAGGCTTTCCAGAGTGAAATTATAATGATTGAATTCGCCTACGGGTTACATTCAGAGATCAAGCTTGCGAAGAGCCTTCTCTCAACACATAGAATAGGCGTTTCAGGTGGGATATCTACCCCAATTTTGCCTGAAATCAGGGATGCGGGTTTCTCACTGATTGATGTCAGCAGCTCCCTCGAAATTTCACCCGGAGTGAAGGATGCAGAAGCAATGGAACTGTTCATCCAGGAGGCGAAGCATTAGTGCTCCTAGATCAGATCAATGAAGTCTCCGAGTCGAAGCAGAACGTGCTATATTTCTGCAAGTTCGAGCGGGAAAATGCCACCGTCGGCACTGAGATGCTCCTATCATCAGACAGCGAAGTCATAAATGGTAACAACCCGGGGCAATTCTTTGAAGAGATTGCGCCACATATGGTTAAGGGGAAAACTCTTCCCATACTGGTTCCTTTTGATTTTGTAACACACATCTATCCAGATCTGAAGACCAAGAGATCTGGTCTCCCACTGCTGCAGTCATTCATTCCGGATGATGTCTGCAGATCGAATATAACAAGAAAGGAAGATGCAGGAGAGAAGATAGTTGGTGACAGTTTCACTGACCCTGCACTTGCAGGAAAGATATCTGCCGCGAGGGAGAGGATCAGATCTGGTGAGCTCCTGCAGGTTGTCTTATCCAGGAAATTTGAGTTTTCAGGGCAGAACCTGCAAGATCTTGTTAGAACTTTCGCACTTAAGGACGGTTCACTTTACGTATTCTACTATCAGTGCGATGGTATCAGGATAGCTGGAAGCTCCCCGGAGAACCTTGTAACCAGAAAGAAGAATTCTCTCGAGATATATCCTATAGCCGGCACGGTGAGGAGATCCACAGATCCTCGAGAGGACCTGCATTTTTCCGAGAGCCTTGTCTCTTCAGAAAAGGACACGCTAGAGCACAGGATGCTTGTTGATCTAGCCAGAAACGACCTGGGGAAGGTATCAGTACCGGGAAGCGTGGTGGTCGAGGAATCGATGAAATTGAGGAAATATGCCTCAGTACAGCACCTGGTCAGCAAGGTAATCTCCGCAAAGAGAGAGGATGTTTCAGATCTGGATATACTCAGGGCAGTTTTCCCGGCGGGCACGGTATCGGGAGCTCCGAAGAAACGTGCTCTACAGATAATTAATGAATACGAAGACAGGCCTAGGGGTGCCTATTCAGGCGCAATTGGAACGATAGCTATAGATGGAATGGACCTGGCCCTCCTGATACGCAGCGTATTTTCGTATCGGGATAGAAAGGAAGTACAGGCTGGTGCGGGCATAGTGAAGGATTCAAACCCTGAATTCGAGGTGCAGGAGATGTACGACAAATCGCTTACCGTAACGGGAGGAATGCTGCATGAACATTTTACTGATTGACAACTACGATTCTTTTGTCTACAATATCGCGCAGATCCTACTCAAATCCGGAAACAGGGTTACCACTGTAGAAAATGATGCCCTGACTTCGAAGCATGCTGAATCCTGTGATCGTGTTATTGTCTCTCCAGGCCCGGGGAATCCTGAAAACCCTGGTGACAGGGGCAACACTGTTGACATTTTATCAGAATCGGATAAGAAAGTGCTGGGCATTTGCTTCGGGCACCAGCTGATCGGTATGCTTCTTGGATGCAGAATAAGGAGGGCCGAAAAGTTGATGCATGGCGAGATAGATAGAATCAGGCACCATAAAACGCCTCTATATGCGGGAGTGCCTGAGGTATTTGAAGCGGTTAGGTATCATTCCCTGATTGTTGAGCCTTCTGAGAGAGTAATCGTTGACTCCCTCTCCACTAGTGACTCAACAGTAATGGGGTTGCATTCAGACGATGGTAGGTTTTGGGGGATACAGTTTCACCCGGAGAGTCATTACACGCAGTACGGTGAGAAGATAATAGCGAATTTCCTGGAGGTCTGAGCATGGGTGTGGTTGACGAGATCTATTCCAAGAATTCAGTCAGAAAACCGGTCGTCAAAAATATGAGGACCAGGAAACCGATAAGCCTGATCGCTTCTCTAAAGAACTCGAAAGAGCATGGAAATGTGCCAATCATAGGAGAATTCAAGCGTTCTTCACCTTCCGGTTTCTCTCTGCGCTCCGGGATAGAGATCAGCTCGTATCTAACATATCTGAAGAGGGAGGGGATTTCTGCACTCAGTATCTTGACAGAACCGGATTACTTCCGCGGTTCATACATGGATCTGAAGGTGGCGCATGAATATGGAATCCCGGTACTTGCCAAGGATTTCATCTCTGATACCTTGATGATTGATAGCGCTTACAACGCAGGCGCAGACGCAATTCTCCTGATAGCGGATTTCCTGCAGAAAGAGAAAATCTCTGATCTGTCTAAATACGCTCTATCCCTGGGCATTGAGGTTCTGACGGAATTCCACGAACCTTCCTCATTAGGGAGATACACTAAATCAGCCGGTACGATGCTGGGTTATAACAGGAGGAATCTTCGAACAATGGAGATTGAGGATCATCTGGACACTGTATTCCCTGATATGCAGCAGTCTGGGACCACGTTGATACTCGAGAGCGGACTGGACTGGAAGGCTATCTCTCCCGATCTGCAGAAAAAGTTCGACGGTTTTCTCATTGGCACAACAATCTTGAACGAAGGATCGGTGGAATAGTGAGGTTTTCATTCGATATCAACGACGAACTGCATTTCGAGGAAGGAAAATTCCTTTTCATAGCAGGACCATGTGCCGTCGAGGACAGAGAACAGATAGTGAGCACTGCGAAATTCATGAAGCAGCTTGGAATCCCGGTTCTCAGGGGAGGTGCCTTTAAACCTCGAACCAGCCCTGATTCCTTCCAGGGGCTAGGAAATCAGGGAATAGAGCTCCTCAAACAGGCAAAGGAGGAGACCGGTATCGCTATTGTGACTGAGCTCATGGACTATGAAGATCTCGATGAGATGCTGAAAATAGCTGACATTATACAGATCGGATCAAGGAACTCGCAGAACTTTTCCCTACTAAGGAAGGTTGGCAGGCTGCAGATACCGATCATGCTAAAACGAGGATTCGGGAATACAATAGATGAGTTCCTGAACAGCGCAAAGTACATCACAAAAGAAGGAAACAACAAGGTCATTCTCGCTGAAAGAGGGATTAGAACATTCGAGCAGTCAACAAGATTCACCCTGGATATTTCAGCAGTGCCTGTAATTCAGGAAAGAGTGGACCTTCCTGTCATAGTTGATCCGAGCCATCCAGCGGGCATTGCGAGATATGTTTCTCCTCTTGCGAAGGCGGGAGTTGCAGTAGGAGCAGATGGCATTATTGTGGAGGTGCATCCTGCACCGAGCAAAGCACTGAGTGACAGCCAGCAACAGCTTGATTTCAAGCAGTTCGAGAGCCTTTACAATGACGTATCCAGGATGATGCCACCGTGCGGGAGAGAGTTTGTCTCCTCTACAAAGAAGAATAGACTTGAGCAGTAGATCCAGGGGCTTATGAGAAGGTTCAATAGAGGGATTGCCGAAGTATTTAATTTAAAACAGACTGCCCATGCATGCCTCGCACCAAGATTCTCTGCACTATCGGTCCTGCATGCGACAACAAACAGATCCTACTCAAAATGGCAAGGAATGGACTCTCTGGTATCAGGATTAACACTGCGCATGTAGACCCTTCATACGTTTCTAAAACTACAAAACTCGTAAATTCAGTAAATTCCGATCTTAAGATGCAGATCTCAGTGCAGCTGGATCTTAAGGGTCCCGAGCTCAGGGTAGGGAAGACAGACACTCCAATCTCTGTCAAGAAGGGTAAGACATATTCTCTCTCGGAGAGCGGAATTCCAGTCAACAGAGATAATTTCTTCTCATCCCTGCGCAGAGGTAATAAGATTGTGATGCAGGATGGCATGTTCCATTTCTCCGTCGTGTCAGCAACAGGTAAAGCTGTGACGGTAAAAGCACTCGATACAGGCAGCATCCGACAAAACGCAAGAATAAACGTTCCAGGGGTCAAGATAGAATTAGGTACCTTGACAGAGAGAGATCTGAAGTTCATCGAAGCTGGTTCAAAGAATGATGTTGATTTCTATGCACTCTCCTTCGTACAGTCAAGAGAGGATATGTGGAGGCTGCAGGATGCGCTTTCCTCTGCGGGGTCTAATGGCAGGACAGTCTCGAAAATTGAAACCAGGAGTGGCTATTCCGAGATCAGGGAAATCGCAAACAGCTCAGATATGGTTATGGTTGCCAGGGGTGATCTTGGAGTCGAGCTGCCGGTGAGCGAGGTTGCAGTTGCGCAGAAGAGAATCATCTCTGAAGCCCATAAACAGGGGATTCCAGCAATTGTTGCGACGCAGATGCTAGAATCAATGGTTCAGAACGATTCTCCCACGAGAGCCGAAGTTTCTGACGTGACTAATGCCATATTCGACAACTGTGACGTGGTAATGACATCGGAAGAGACGGCAATTGGGAAACATCCCTCTGAAGTTGTTTCATACTTGAAGAACATCTCTGAATATGCTGAAAAGGCAGCTGGAAACTTAATCGAACCTGATGAGTTCTTTGGCAATCAGATCGCTTTCTCTGTGTGCAGGGCGGCGAAGGTTATGTCACAGAAGCTCTCTGCAAAGCATATCCTTGTGTTTACAAAGAGCGGGAGCACCGCACAGATGATGTCTGCCCTTAGACCGGATGCTGAGATCATTGCGGTAGTAACATCAGGATCGCTCGCAAGAAAGATTTCCATGCTCAGGGGTGTAGTGGCATCGGTGATACCGAAAGAATTTGAGAGTGGCAAGACACTGATGGAAGCAATCGATAATCTTCCGAACAAGAGCCTTTTCATGAAAGGAGAGGATGTAATAGTTGCTTCCGGAGCCCCATATTTTCTTTTCGGCGGAACAAACGATGTTCGGGTGGTAACGATAGGGGAGTTCCTGGGCAGAGGATATCCATCCGGAAGGAGCCTTAACGGTATAGCGAAATTTCAGCCAGATGATAAGGGGGAGATCCTTTTCGTGGATGCACTGCCTGCACATACGGGTCAGGGAACTAAAGTTCTCATAACATCCATCGATCTCACCGACTCAATGAAATCTGCAATCAGGGATAAAGGGATATCACTGCTTACGAATACTCAGTTTGCCAGGAGACCCAGGCCCGGAGAGAGGATTGGCGTGAATTGCCAGACAGGAGTAATAACCTCTCTGGAATCAGCTGATTAGATCTTCCCTGACAGTATTGATCATTATGTCCTTGCCAGAATAATCGAAGTAGACATTCTTCAGTTTAAGGTATTCCTCAATTCCATAACGACTTCCCTCTCCACCCTGGCCTGTCAGCCTGAAACCGGTGTGATAACCCTGGGAAGATTCCGGACCCGGCATGTTTACGTATAACTCACCGAATCTGACCATCTCAGCAGCCCTCATAGCGGTAGTAAGATCTTTTGTGAAGAGGTATGAAGCAAGACCGTACTTCGAGTCATTCGCCAAGTCGAGGGCAGAATCCAGACCATCGACACCCATAACACCCGTAACCGGTCCAAATATTTCCTCCTGGAAGAGATTCGACTTCTGTTCCTTCTCCTCAAGAATAGTTGGAGAGAAGAAATAACCGTTAGCGAATTTTCCCTTCAGATCCGGTTTCTTTCCACCTGCGAGCAGCTTGGATCCGGAAGATTGAGATGCGGATACAAAACTCTCCATGTGCTTAAGGGAAGAAGAGTTGATTAGTGGACCCATGTCTGCTGTCTCTGGATCTCCGACAGTCATCTCTGCAGCAGCTTTCACAAACTTTTCAACGAAGCTGTAATAGATGTCAGAATGTACGTAAACGCGTTCTGCAGCAATGCAGGATTGTCCCGTATTCCAGAATTTAGCCCAGAGAAGGGCCCTAAGTGCGTTTTTCTGATCCGCATCCTTCCACACTATAAACGGAGCCTTGCCGCCCAACTCGAGGACAAGCTTTGCCATGTTGTTTGCAGCCTTTTCCATTATTCTCTGTCCTGTCTCTGTAGATCCAGTCATAGTGACAAGGGAAACCTGCTTGTGAGCGACCAGATAGTCACCAATCTCTGAACCCTTACCGGTGATCAGATTTACCACGCCCTTTGGGATGCCTGCCTGTACGAACTTTTCCACAATCCACTCCGCTGACCTTGGAGTATCTGAACTGGGCTTTACCACCACAGTGTTTCCAGTCAGAAGTGCCGGAGCGAGTTTTCTTGCCACCATAGCAGCGGGAAAATTCCATGGAGTCAGCGCAAGGACAACCCCATACGGTACCTTATACTGAAAAATCTTCCTGTTAAAATTCTCCCCCTCTACAAGGTCCCCAGATATCTTCCTCTCGAATCCTGCATAATAATACATCTGATCCAGGACTCCATCCGTCTCCCCTGCAGCTTCAATTCTCCTCTTACCGTTCTCGAGCACTAGGATATCTTCGAGCTCCTTTCTGCTGGCAGAGATAAGATCTGCAGCCTTCAGAATTATCCTGGCCCTTTCCTTGGAGCCAGTTTCGTACCAGCTCCAGAACGCTGAGGAAGCTGCATCCATGGCTTCGTCAACCTCCCCCTTTCCTGCAGCAGGGATCTGCTCAATTGACTCACCGGTGGAAGGATTCATCTTATCCGTGAACTTGCCGCTCTCTGGAAGTTTCCATTCACCATCTATTAACAGCTTCATAAGATATGAAAGCGACTGATAATTAAAGTATTTTCACTAAGTAAAATAAATGGTTGAATCGCGTGATAACGCGATCCTCTCTATTTAAAGAAGAGCTTTCAGCTTCTCGAACTGCTCGGGTGTTATTTCTCCCCGGACCAGACGAAGTTTCAGCTCTGCCAATGGGTCAGCTGGAGCTGCGGCAGCGGCCTGTGGGGACGTTCGCTGATTTACCTTGGCCTGTATCAGTTGCACTGCCTTCTGTGTATGATCCCTGATCTTCTTCCAGAAAGTCCAGTCTTCATTGACACCCATTCCAGTTATGATCAGGTGATCATCCATGATCCCCTGCTTCATCTCTATGCTCGAGATCTGATCGTACCTGAACTGGCGCTCTTCAAAAGAGATAAGACCCTTGGAAACCAGCAGGAGGCGGTGATTTGTTACAACCATCCATGGGTGACCTAGCTGTGTGCCCTGTTCTCCCCCTCTGAAGGCATTTACATTCATGCCCTCCGCATGGGTTCCAGCAATGCATCGAAGTGAAAACTCAATGTTCTCACCGGGTGAAAGTAATTTTGTAACCCTCTCAACGTATTTCTCAGGCATCTGGGTAAACTTTGACGGTGGTTCGTCCGCTTCTACCATGGCTCTCAATTCGCGGGCTAGTATTAAAATTTTCCTTCATACAACTTTCTACTTAGAACTCAATACGGGCAAACAGGCTAGTCAACGTAATTGTAATTCTATTGAATCTCTCTATCATTGATATATTTAAGTATCTATCACTGTTTACTGAGATATATCATTGATATGTTTAAATACTTATCAGTAATTACTAATACAGTGATATTCGAGTTAGTTGCTGATCAGCTCGAAAAAGAGCTTGGCTTCAATTCTTCGAACCGGGGAGATTATGTTAGAATTCTCGTCGGTCAAAGGGCAATCATTATCGATCTGGTCTTGGAGGATAAGGATACGATATATTATGTCGATGTGCAGAGAAGACTCAAATCCCAAGGAGTTGCAGAATTCTACACCGCGGCAGAATTGATAAAAGGTTTACCGCAGACCAACAAGAAAGAAGTTTTCATCATTGCGACGCAGGACATCGACCCCATTTCACAGAAGATGGCACATTCCCTCGGGATTAAAGTGGTCAAAGTCATCATGAAAGAATTGGACAAAGAGCGTGACTATTCAGTAGAAACTAATACCATCAAATTAACAACTGCAAAGGCCTGGAAAGTAATATTCTCTCTGCTGGAACATCAGCCAACTTCAATCAACAACATCAGGAAGATTAGCGGAGTTTCTTACGGTCAGGCACATAGAATAGTGTCGTACCTTAGGAGCCGAGGCCTCTTGAACCAAAATGGTGATTATGTTGCAATTTCAGAATTTAGGCCGATTTTGAACGCAGTATTCTGGGAGAGGCCACTGGGGGCACTTTCAATCGAAAGACATTCCATCAGCACGGATCTTGTGGGTGGAGTTGCGAACGAACTATCTGATTCACTCACTCGAAATGGGGTAAAGCATGCTTTTACCACATTTACTGCGTATCAGAAATACTTTGGGGGCATCTCAAATTCTGTGATCCATGATATGTACATCGATGCTTCCAACGATAACTATCATGCGCTGATTAGTGATCTTACTTCTAAGGAATCGAAGATCTCAAATCTCACAATATATCGAACCGACCGAGACGTTTTTGCCAACACGGAAGTAGTTGATGGAATTGAATTAGTGAGCAAGGAACAGCTCCTATTGGATCTTTCAGGTGGAAACAAAATTTCGATTCAGCTGGCGACGGATATGGTGAAACAGATTGGTAAGGTATGAAGTCTACAACCAGGACATTGAAGATTCTTTGAATTATGTATCGAAAATATACGAGTGGTCCAGGAGGAAACACTCAAGCTCCCAGGTTAAACTCCCGTTACTCATCGGAGGGTGGGCAGTGGATGCTTATAATCCTTGGTATGGTTCTTTAGATATTGACATAATTACTAACGGCAGGACCCGCAATTCGTTGAAAAACTTCATGAAAAACCAAGAAGGATTCCAAACAGAAGAAATCTTGCCGAAACAAAAGACTATCTCCAAGATCACTCCTGAAGGTAAAAAAATCGTAATAGATTATGTTCAAACCAAAAATGAGTTTCGAAGGTAAAAGTGACCATATTCTAGTCAGTTCAGAATACATCAAAGAGCCCCAAGAGAAGCTGTTACGGCGCAGAATTGAGGTACTTGTTCCAGAGATAACAGCGCTCTTAGTATACAAAATGAAAGCGGCATGGGATAGAAATTATCGCCTAGATCACCATCTTAGTAAAGATATTGAATGGGAAAATGGAAAATTGATTAAGGACTATTGCGACATAGCAGCATTGCTGGATGCCCCCGAACCAATAGATCCTGCTGTAGTTACTGATTGTTTTTCAGATTTTCCATTTTTGAGCGAAGTCATTTCTCGCTTATCAAAGAACCCTTCTCTTTATCAAGACTAAGGGCAAACAAGGGAATTACAGACCGAGAAGATATCCAGAAACCTCGGGAAAATACGTTCGATATTCAATGGATAGGGTGTGGTTTCAGATTGTTAACACTATTTCTTTTAAGCCTCAACAAGGTGTCCTTGAGACAACTGACGAATGAGTATCGGTCAAACGGGTCTAATGGCTAAGTCGATCAGAATATAATTTAACTCTAAATCTGCCATTCCTTATGCAGTGATCTTTTCTTTTGCAATCAAGTCTTGCTGAGCTATGCTTATAGCGAAATGGCACTTGGCATAATGACCCGCGGAGACCTGGATCATATCCGGTTCCTCGCTGAAGCATCTGTCTTCTGCGAACCTGCATCTGTTGGCAAATCTGCATCCTGCCACTTCTTTGGGTTCGGTCTGATCGAAAATCATTTCACCAAGCTTTTCGGTGACTTTCCCCTCTATCCCTATGCTAGAGAGAATCAGAGCAATCGTGTAGGGATGTGACGCACCCTGGATCACATCCTCTGTGTTTCCGGTTTCAACTATCTGACCCTTATACATAACATAGATCCTGTCGCTCAGGTATCTGGCTGAAGCTATATCATGCGTTATGTAAAGTATAGAGATGCCGAAGGAATCCTTGAGCTTTCTCAGCAGGTTCAGTATTCCTGCCCGTAAGGATACGTCAAGCATTGAGATCGGCTCATCAGCTATCAAAATCTTTGGATCAAGGACCAGTCCCCTTGCAATAGAAACGCGCTGTCTCTGCCCGCCGCTCAGTTGATGCGGATACTTTTCCAGATAGGTCTCGACGGGTAAGAGCTCAGCCTTTGTGAGAGCTTCTTTCACCATCGCATCAAAGGGTCTACCGTCCACGATTTCTGGATTGATCACGAGGGGCTCGGCAACAGCATCGAAAATAGAGAATCTTGGATTCACGCTCTGGAACGGATCCTGGAATATTGTCTGCACCGTTCTCCTTATGTTTGCAACCGCAGCTTTATCAGAAAGGTTAACCACCTTTCCAAATATGTGCACTTCTCCCGAAGTCTGAGGCTCAAGCAGACCGAGCACTCTGCTGAGCGTGGTCTTACCGCTACCCGTCTCTCCAACAAGTCCGACCGTCTCCCCATAATTGACCGTGAGATCGACGGCATCGACCGCTGTGATAGTATTTCCCGTTTGGCCTTTCACGGTGACCTCTCTGAGTCCGGTACGCTTCTGAAATATCTTCGTGAGATGCTTGGCCTCAAGGACAGGTCCGCTGTCAACCGGTCTCGGTACACTGGATCCAAAGCTGGAAAGCGCCTTCCTTGCTTTCCTTTCCTTCATAACAGGAAGCACTGCACAAGCGACCTGATGCCCCGGTCCCATATCCCTTAAGTCAACGGCATGGGGATCCAGGCAGACTGTCGCTCTATAATCACATCGCTCATAAAATGGACAACCGACTATTTTAGACGTAAGCGGTGGGGGGGCGCCTGTGATCGGTTCTATCTCTGACAACTCCTCATCTATCCTGGGCAGCGAATTCACTAGCATCACGGTGTATGGATGTTTTGCATCCTTGAAGCTGTTCGACGGAAGCTTTTCTACCATGTTTCCAGCGTACATTACCATGAGCCTGTCACTTAACCTTGAAATTAGGGCGATATCATGTGAGATATTGATGAGTGATACTCCATAATCGGCTCTCAGGCGGAGCATCTCCTCTATTATTCTATATTGAGTTATGACATCAAGAGAGGTGGTTGGCTCATCGGCCACGATAAGGGCCGGTTTCAACGAGATCGCCATGGCTATGACAACTCTCTGTTTCATACCGCCACTCAATTGATGCGGATACAGGTCATACACCCATTCTTCGAGGCCAACAACTGATAAAAGACGTTTCGATTCTTCCTTTGCGTCTGCTGCATTGAGCTTGGATTTATAGATGAAGATGTCAGAGATCTGGGTACCGACAGTATGCAGCGGATTCAGTGAATCAAGTGCACCCTGGAATATGACTGAAATGCCCTTCCACCTGACAACACTTAGCTCAGCTTCGAGGATTCTCTCTTTCCTGTTGTATCGAAGGGAATACGACGCCCCTTTGTCTGCGTCGACAATCAACTGTCCACGGAAATAAACTCTTCCTGAGGATACCCTGGCATTCATTGGTAGGATATGAGAAATCGCCATGGCGAGCGTGGATTTACCACAACCGCTCTCACCCACTATCCCTATGGACTCATTCTCCCTGATTGCGAGATTCGCATGGCTGAGAGCATAGATAGTCCTGTTCCCCAGTGTGTACTCTATCGAAAGATCCTCCACGTAGAGCACGTATTTAGAGTAGTCGTTGTTTGTCTGTATTTCCATATTATCTCCTTAGTGTAACGTCTGTAACTTCCCTGATTGTATCCCCCATCATGTTGAAAGCTATCACTATTATGGTGATGAAGATGCCAGGAATGACTGACACCCACCACTGTCCTGTCACCACAAAATTGAGTCCATTTGTGATCATTGAGCCGAGTTCAGGTACATTTGGTGGGATTCCAACGCCTATGAAACTCAGGGCGGCAGCAGTTATTATTGCATTACCCAGACCAAGCGCATAGAGCACTATGGTTGGTGATATCGCTGGAGGAAGCACATGTTTAAAGAGAATATGCAACCTGGAGGCCCCTAAGGAGACGGCTGCAAGAACATAGAGATCATTCTTTGTTGAAAGTACACTGCTCCTTGCGACCCTTGCGAATCCAGGTATCGATACTATCACGACTGCTATTATGACAGTGACAAAACTCTGCTTTCCTATTGCGACTGCAATTGCGATAGCGAGAATTATTGTCGGGAAAGCGAGAAGGATATCCATCAACCTCATGATCACGTTGTCCGATACCTTCCCTCTGTACCCGGAGTATACGCCAACGAGAACACCTATTGCATACCCTATCGAGACGGAAATGAATGCTATCTCCATGTCCAGTCGGATTGCATACAGAACTTCAGAGAAGATATCGATCCCGTTGCCATCGGTACCGAACAAATGCGACCATGAAGGTGGCATAAGCCTTATGGGTTCGTCAACCTTGATCGGGCTGAACGGAGCGATGTATGGGCCGATAACAGCTATCGCAACGTAAATCGAAAGAACGATGAAAGAGAAGAGTCCAGTTGGATTCCTGAGGAACGAAAAGAAGATCTGGGAAAACCCTCTGAATGTCTTATTTTCTTTCGCCCTGTTGACTAAAGCATTGATGTTTTCCATTGTGATCCCTAATACTTGACCCTCGGGTCGATGTATGCGTAGACTATGTCCGCGATGAAGTTTATCACAACAAAGAGAAGGGCAGCAACCAGCACGACGCCCATAACGCTTGGATAATCCTGTGACTCTATTGCAGTAACTGCATAAGAACCCAGGCCCGGCCAGGAGAACATGCTCTCTGTCAGGACAACGCCACCCATCAGGGCACCAGCCTGGATCGCTGCCACCGTTATCGCTGGAAGAAGAGCATTCTTCAGCGCGTATTTATTGATGAGAACATTCCTTGGAAGGCCAATTGCAAAGGCAGTTCTCATGTAATCCTTGTTCAGAACGTCCAGCATGCTTGATCTGACTACCCGTGAAATGGTGGCAATCACTGCAAAGGAGAGACCTATTGCAGGTAGCATAATGTGCCATAGAGAACTCCCGAGGGCTGATAAGTTAAGAGTAAGTAAACTGTCGAGAATGACAGAACCTGTTAACTGGTGAACAGTCGGTGCAAGAGCAAAGGAAATCTGTCCAACTGGATATGGAGCAATGTGCAAGTAGACATAGAAAACCAGTATCAGGATTATATCTATCCAGAACACGGGCATCGATACGCCAAGGAGGGAAGCAACCCTGCTTGCATGGTCTCCCGCTCTGTTAACTCTCAGTGCTGCATTTACCCCAGTAAAGAGAGCTATCGGAACTCCGATCAGCATAGCGAAAATTGCAAGGTCGAAACTGGCAGGGGCCCTCTGTCCTATCTCGTAGTTGACAGAATAACCAACCATTATTGAATACCCGAGGTTGAAGTGAATAAGCTGCCACAGATACTGCTCAAATTGAATATAGAGAGGATGATTCAATCCCAGTTCTGCCTGTATTGTCTGCAGCTCCTGTGCATTGTACTGATCACCTAGAAGTCTGAGCGCGGGACTGCCTGGAATAACATGCGATAGAATAAAAACTAAAATAATGACGCCAAACACAGTTGGCACTAAAGAAATGGTTCTAAAAATGAAAAATTTATAAAAATTTTTCATCCAATCACGTCATGGTGATCTGATCAACGAATATGTCGAATGTAGGATATACGTACAAATTGTGAACATTGTTCGTCATCGGTATCACGTTCTGCAAGTTGAAGAGTGGGACCTCAACTGCCTGTTGTGCTAGGATGTTCTGAACCTGCTGATACATTGCATCCCTCTGTGACTGGTTGTAGAGAGTTCCTGCCTGTGAAAGAAGGCTTGTCACTGTGGAGTTGTTAAAGTAGTTGTAGTTCCCGCCTATACCAAGGTTGTGAGCGCTGAATAGTGGTCTGAGACCATCGTCGGGTGTTGCAAGAAGATTCACCCACCCGTCGTAAAACATCGGGTAGGTTCCCTGGCCGGCTTGCTTGTCAAATGTTGTTGACAGCGGATCCTGGATCGAGACAGTTATGTTGATCTGAGCCAACTCAGACTGCACTATCGATGCGATTGATTGACCTATTGGATCCCCCGACGTGTAGTAGAAGGATGTGGAGAAGCCATGTGAATAGCCAGCTGCAGTGAGTAGTTTCTGCGCTTTTGTCAGATTGTATGTATAGTTCTGGAACGCTGGTATGTATGATTCTACTGTTGGTGCCATGACATTGTGCAGTTGCAGACCGTATCCAAAGGTAGAATAGTCAACTATATACGACACATTAAGCGCATAGTTCATCGCCATTCTTACATCAAGATTGTTGAACGGAGTGACGTTTTCATTCAGACCGATATAGTATTCTGAAGAAGTTGGTCCAGCCTTGACTTTAAGATTCGTGTGGTTTGCAACCGTACTCATCTGATCGAGAGGTATCTGCAGAGCTATGTTGACAGATCCCTGCTCAAGACTCACCAGCTGTGTTGCAGAGCTGGAAACTATCTCAAAGTTGATTGTCGTTACGTTCGGCTGAGGTCCCCAGTAGTGTGGGTTCGCTTTCATGACTATGTCTGTAAGCGATGTAGAATTAAGCACGTAAGGTCCAGTTCCCATTGTGTGATTGTTCATGTACTGGTTCTCCTGTCCGTGCGTAACTCCGCCGTGGGATGTCACGAACGAAGGGTCAACTATATCTGTAACCCAGAGCTGGAACAGGTTGAGGAACCATGGATACGGTGCGGAAGGAACCAGGAGTATCTGGTATTTGTTGATTATGTGTATTCCGCTTGGCTTAAGGAAATCTGCAACATGGAATGAATCTCCCAGACCCATTGTTATTATTCTGTTTAGCGAGAAATTGACAGCACTTGCGTTGAAGGCATCGCCATTGGAGAAAGTCACGTTTTGCCTCAGGTTAAACAATACGGAACCATTCGTATTGACGGTCCAACTTGTTGCGAGTTCAGGCACAGGAGTCAACGAACCCACTGTTTGGCCATTATTCGTGGTTGTTCCATATCCAAGGAGTGTCTGGTACATCTGGTCATCGAAGAATACTGAGATTGTATCGTAAGCTACAGCCGGATCGTAAGAAACCGGCAACGCTGAACTTGCTATTGTCAGGGTATTTCCCTTAGGAGTGACTGTGGTCTTTTTCGGTGTGAAATAGCCTGCAAGGTCAAGGCCCGCGACTATCACCACCACTATTATAACTACGGCAATTACTGCTGTAATTCTTTTATCCATAACAGTCTCATAATAAATCTTAAATAGAAATTTTTTTTAAACCTGTCCAAGTTTAATATATAAATAAGTATAACTGAGATTCACGTTGTTCAATGTGGAATTAAGGAATGTCGTCCAAGCTTAATATATAAATAAGTATAACTGGAAAATTTAGAATTTGAAGTCGTCTCTCTTCCAGATATCATTCAGTATATTTTTCTCTGCATGCCGCAATTTGTAGGTGAAAGTGCTCTTCGGGATCTTTATTACCTTACTCAACTGCGATACAGATATCTTCCTTGGCCATTCGTAATATCCGGAATGTACGGCCTTCTCCATTATGTCGCTGGTATCAGAATCCAAGATGGAATCTGTGCGTATCTTCCAGAGCTCAAATAGGACCCGCGTATAGGAAGTTATGAATTCATCTGTTGAAAGCTTCTTCGCGTTCAATATCTCCGTTTTGGAAAACCTTGTACCGGGTGCTCCAAACGAGGCAGAGTTGTTGCCAGATACAAAGAACCATGTTTCGGTACCGCCACGGGCAACTATAGGATGGAGCCTTGAACCCATTTTTTCTATCTCTTTATACATCTGCGTTTTTGGGAACGAATAGAGTAGAGACGCAGAATTCTCGCTCTTACCAATTATGCTGATATCCTTTACGCCGTGATATTCCTTGAGCATTGTTAGAGCTTCTGTCACAGTCTGCGAATTGCATGAATAAAAGATAGTGAAAACTCTCTCTGTATTTCCAATCTCCTCGGTATGCATAATGAATATCTTCAGTTTTGGAAACTCCGCTGTAAGGTGTATATGCGGGCAATCATGCTGGCTTATCTGTGTCAGGTATATCTTTGGCACATTATGGTATATTAGTACTTCCTAATGAAGCTTGCTACTATGTACCATGGATTACATGTAAACTATCACGTAACTGGTATTGATATTCCGTCGCCGCGAGGATCAGCAGCTCCAACTACTACCCGACCATTCAGAAGCGAAACAATCTGAGCATGTCCCAGTTGGGACGAAAAGCCTACGTTTCTAACTCTTTCATGAGAAAAATGCTCTGAAAGCATATTTTCAAGTTCTGAGGATTCGCAGATAATTTCCTTTGGTTTATCGTAAATTGTGTATGGAAATGCCCATCTTGGAGCATCCAGTATTGACTGTGGGTCTGTACGGTCCTCAAGCAGATGTTGAAGCATCTGTATGTGCAGCTGCGGCTGGATGTCTCCACCCATGCTGCCGAATGTAGCCTCATATTGGGAACCGGAAAGAAGCATCCCGGCGCATAGCGTGTGAAAAGTCCGTTTTCCTGGCTGCAGAGAGTTATGATGCTTCTCATCAAGGGAGAAGTAACTTCCCCGGTTTTGCAAAACGAATCCTGTGCCTTTTGGCATCACTCCTGATCCGTATCCCATGTAATTACTCTGAATTACGCTGAGGGAATTTCCTTCAGCGTCAGCTAAGCAGAAATAAGTCGTATCTCCACCGTCATTGCTTCTTCTTTCCTCAGAGAAGCCCCAATCTCTGCTGAGCAGATCTCTGGCAAACTCCATCGAGAAAAATGAATCCGGTATCTTATGAAAATCCGGATCTGTGATCTCCCTATCACGTACGGAATATGCAGCAAATCCAAGTTTTATCATTTCCGAAGGGTTCTTCCTGTAATAATCCAGATTCTTTCCGGAAGCCTTGATGAGGTTCAGCCAGAGTATTGCGGTCGCAGCCTGGCTGTTTGGGCCAGTCTCAAACACAGTATGATCCTCAAAATCCGTTCTAAGAGGTTCCTGCCAGGTTGCCTTGTGCTCCTTTAAATCATCCATTGAGAGAAGGGAGCCGCTTCCGTCCAGTCCATTGACGATCCTTTCCCCAAAATGTCCTCTATAATAAGAATCGAGTCCATCATCCATGAGTTCCTTGAGGCACCCTGCAAGATCTTTCTGCTTGAATATGGTACCAGGGGATGGTGCCCTTCCCTCAGGCATGAATATTCTCTTCCACTCGTCAAATCCGCCTAGAAACCTGGAGCTCATAGCTATACCGTTGGAATAGTTCTGTGTAAGAGGATATCCATTCGAGGCAAAACGATATGCTGGCGTAAGAAGGTCCTTTACCTCCATTGTTGCGTATTTCCTGTGCAATTCCATCCAACCGCTCACCAGTCCAGGTACAGTGACTGCGGCATCTGGTCCGTGGCTCGGCAGGGTAGAGAGTCCCTTTTCTCTGAAGTGCTCGATCGTCGCACGACGAAAAGCTCTTCCGCTCGCGTTCAGGTTCTCCACGTTGTCATTATTCATATGGATGAGAGAGAACATGTCGCCGCCAAGTCCGCAGAGATTGTTCTGAGTCACACAGAGCACTGCGCTCGTGGCTATCGCCGCGTCTGCTACGTTACCACCGGCTTCCAGTACCTTGGCACCAGCCAGTGAAGCCTGTACGCTGGAAGAAGATATTACGGCTTTAGTTGAAAAAGCATTTGGTCTCGTTCTCATGAGGAGTGAATCGTTGTTTAGACTAATAAATGGTTCCTGTCGTGAAATTGAATCGCATGCATATGAATGATCTGATTGTCTCGAAAAATAGCTGAAAATTGCGGCTTTTGACGAGTACGATATTTATAAATAGAATCTTGGACTTCACCTTCGCATAATTACCGGTGTTTAAATGAACGATGGCGATTTTATTAGACTAGATTACAACATGCGAGTGGGAGAGGACAAGAAGCTCGTCTCGACAAGCGATGAAAAAGTCGCGAAAGACAATGACATTTTCGATGACAAGGTCAGGTACAGGCCGATTGTGGTAATAGTCGGCACAGATCAGGTTTTCAAGAAGATAGACGAATCCTTCAAAACAGCGGAAGTTGGAAAGGAGGTTGAGATCGCAATGACTCCTGAGGAATCTTACGGAAAACGCGATCCCAAGAATATCAAGATCCATTCTTATATAGAATTCAAGAGACAGAATATAGATCCTGTTCCGGGACAGGAGGTATTCTTCAACCAGAGAAGAGGCCGTATACTATCTGTCACGCCTGGAAGAGTCCTGGTGGATTACAACCCACCGCATGCAGGCAAAGACGTTCTTTATGCGTACACTGTAAAGGAAGTTCTTTCGGACCCAAAAGACAAGGTTCTTGCCCTGATCGATATGAACTATCCATTGAGAGATGGGGTTTTTGACGTCTCTGTCGACGGCACAGCGATCCGCATAGGCATCCCCGAAGAGAGCAAATTCGATCCGGTGTGGGTCGAAGCCAAGTTCCGAATTGTAAATGACATAAGAAAATACTTCCCAGAAGATACAACCAGCATAGTAGAGACATATACGCCTGTAGAGGAGGCAAAAGCAAATGAGGCGACGGAGAGCCCAGCTCCTGCCGAATCCAAAGATGAAACAGTTAGCGAAACGCCTCCAGTATCACCTTCAGATAAAAATGAAAACCCCTCCACAGAGAATAATGAAGCCGAGAAAGAGAAGCAGGAAGAAGCAGGGGCTGATGAAAACCAGCGCAAAGAAGAAGCCTAGTCATCTTTACAGGGAAGAAAAAGATAGAATCATCCTTGATACTGTCACGAAGTTAGAGAGACTTCGTGAGAAAGTCTCCGTTGTTCTGATACACCCTAAATACGGGGGAAATATAGGTGCAGTTGCAAGATTAATGCATAATAACGGACTCTCAAATCTCATAATAGCTGGAAAGGATGAGCTCCCTGAAGAGGCGTGGGTATACGCCATGCACTCAGGTGATATATTGAGGAATTCTCGACGAATCGATTCCCTCAGCGAAATTAGGGAAGAATTCGAGATACTGGTCGCAACTTCTAGTGTCGACTCTTACAATGGGAGAAAATTCAGGAGGCATTCTTACAGCCCTGAAGAGTTTTGGAAGAAGCATATCAATTCGACCGGCAAAGTAGCGATTGTGTTCGGGAGAGAAGATGATGGCCTCCACAATGGCGAGATAGATGCCTGTGACTGCTTCGTCAATATTCCAGCCAATCCTGAATATCCAGTCTACAACTTATCACAATCTGTCGCAGTACTTCTGTATGAGATGTTCAAACAGGCTGTTTCCTCTACCACTATCGAGAAGGTTTCTGGCTCAAAGGATATAGAAATGCTGATTTCTAGGATCGAGGAAGCTATGCAGCTGACTTCCTACCCGGATTACAAGGAAAAGAATACGACAGTAATGCTGCGTAGACTGATGGCAAGAGCTTCGCTTACGGAGACTGAATACCACAAGCTAATGGGCATTTTCCGCTACATAGTCGTGAATTTGGAGAATGGGAGAAAGAAGGATGCCTGATAATAATTATATAGCGACCCTACATATCCCGGATGCGATTCTCTCTGTGGAGATCGCACAAGATCATCAGCCATAATCAGAGTGAAAATAGATGTCAATTAACGCAAATGGAAAGGAGAGTGAAAGTATCGCTGAAACGATACACCTACTCGTGAAGACTGCAAGAGAACAAGACTCCAAGATCTGGAGGGATGTTGCAGGCAGGTTGGAGGGTGGAAGCAGGCGGTATGCGTCAATCAACGTTGGCAAAATAAGCAGACTCTCACATGATGGAGATACAGTGTTGATTCCAGGATCGGTTCTTGGAGCAGGCAGGATCGACAAGAAGATAACGGTCGTCGCTCTGAGAGCGAGCGAATCTGCGATAAGAAAGCTCAAGGAAGCAGGATCGACGTTCAAGTCGCTTTCCGATCTCGTCTCTTCCGACCCGAAGGCGAAGAACGTGAGAATACTCAGGTGATTAAATGAAGATAATAGACGCATCTAACTCAATTTACGGTAGACTTTCTGCCTATGTTGCGAAGCAACTGTTGAATGGAGAGGAGATAAGTATCATCAACGCAGACAAGTGCGTAATCACAGGAAGCAGGAAATTCATAATCAACGACTTTCTCGCAAGAAGGGATATTGGAAGTGTAAGGAAGGGACCACATTATCCGAGGACTCCGGAGCAGATACTCAGGCGCTCTATCAAGAATATGCTACCTTCAAAAAAGACACATGGAAAGGATGCTCTCCACAGGTGCATGGTGTATTCCGGTGTACCTTCAGAATTGAAAGAGACCAAGGCAGAAGTGGTGGACAAGGCGGTAAACAAAAAGCTCAGTAATTTTGTCACTTTATCTGAAATATCTGAGAGATTGGGGTACAAGGTGAAAGCTTGAAGACACAGGCCATTCTTACATCAGGCAAGAGGAAGACAGCAGTTGCCAGAGCTACTACGAAGAAAGGTAAAGGCATCATTACAATCAACGGATACCCGATCGAGTTTCATCCAGTGCAGATACTCAGAGAAAAGATTTTCGAGCCAATTCTTCTTGTTGGTGACAAGGTGAATTCCATCAACATCGAAGTGCAGGTACAGGGCGGCGGCGTAACTGGCCAGGCAGATGCTGCTAGAACCGCGATCGCAAAGGGTATTGTGAAGTATTTCAATGATGATTCAATAGAGGATATGTTCAGGCAATACGACAGGAGTCTTCTTGTCAACGACATAAGAAGAAAGCTACCCAAGAAGCCTCAGGGCGCTGGTGCCAGAGCAAAGAGACAGAAATCATACAGGTGATATTGTGATAATTCCGGTAAGATGTTTCAGTTGTGGAAGAGTAATTGGTTCCGATTACAAGCGTTTCGCTGAGCATGTGCATAGGATAAAAAGCTCCGGCAGGGAACCAAAAGCAGGCGAGATACAGAAGATTCTGGATGATCTGCATCTGACAAGATACTGCTGCAGAAGAATGATATTGTCCCACATAGATCTGATCGATGAAATAATGCCATTCTCCTAAAAGCAACGTGGGACCGTGGGGTAGCCTGGTATCCTACCAGCTTGGGGTGTTGGTAACCTGAGTTCAAATCTCAGCGGTCCCATTTTAAATTATGTGCAAAACCTGAATAATAGTAGATTTAGGGCCAAATGGATACAGCTACAAAAATATGCGGGTTCGCTTGCGGAAAGGGTTATACTTAGATGCAACAGACAG
>JBJKSG010000007.1:0-35758 GCA_046704325.1 Thermoplasmataceae archaeon | reverse complement strand
AGGAATACGATACGGTAGCAACTCTCTGTTGCCTGCGGTGAAGCATGCAGGATAGCTGTACTTGGGAAAACTGACTGTACAGTTAGATGTGGAAGGGTCTGGAGAAATCCAGACCTTTACCCTACCTTCATTCATTGAAGCAGATCGCGGTGAGCATGGAAAACCAAGAGGGGAGGATGCCCAAACGCGAAGATCAAAGGACGGTGCTTCCTCAGTGAAGAATAACCAGGTCCATTTCGGCTATAAAGATCATACCCTGGTCAGCGAGATAGCGATCATTGAGAAACTCACAGTAACACCTGCGAACGTGCATGATTCACAGATAGATCTCAGCATTACCGGAATACCATGCTACAGGGACAAGGGATATTTCGGATCAGGATGCAAGGGCATTGACGCAACAATGGATCGAGGAATAAGAGGCGGGGAAATAGGAGGAATCACACAAATTTCAACGGAAAAATACAGGATTCTAGCACGTACAACAATTAGTCCTATGAGTTCATGATCAACTCAATGGTTATTGGGAATCCTCATATGATAACCAGTACAAGTAGCTTCATTAAGATAAAAACCGATCGCGTTGGCATTCCCCTCATTCGAGAGAAGTGCATTGTTATGTGTAATTGAGCAATATCCATTTAACAAGCCATGGTAAACCGTATCATTTGAAAAGCCGTTAAAGACGGGTATACGTTCTTCAGAATGCCAGATACAACCTGAGGTACAATTATCGGTCAAAGCTGTAACCATATAGAACGTTGAATTTCCATTATATCCTTGATAATAATTAGTATTTTCAACTGTGATATTGCCGCTACTGGCAAGCGATATACTTGCAAGCGATAGGCTCATGAAAGTCAACGCAATTGCAATTGTTGTTACTAAAATTCGACTTCTAGTTATATCTAATCACCCTTCATTCCAGTATCTACTAAGTAGATAGTGAAATTATCCACCAAAGTGGCAGAAGGACTCGTTGCCATTATAGTTAAATCAATTGTGAGGTTATAAACGATCGGTGGGTTATAATATATCGTAAACCCTCGCGGGAAAGTGGAATTAATTTCGAACCCATTTACGCAAGCTGGCTTACCTCCGTTTGCAAGGCAAAAATAGTAATTCCGGTTGTTGGTGGAGGAACTGCTATTTTCAAGGTGGTAAGTGACAATTCCGCTCCCCCTCTCCCAAATAACGGTATCAGAAGAGGCGATGGATACGTTTTTTTCATAAGGATCTGTATGGCAATCCAAGGGAAAGGGAGTCGTTACTACGAAATTATTATCTGAGGTGTTGTTTTGAAAAAACGCAGAAACGGTAGCAGTTACTTTTGTAGGATGCAAATTACTTGAAACTACGCCTCGAAAATTGTAATTTATGAATATTGTATAAGCACCACTGCCAGGATTGCTCATATACGTTTCAAAGAAACTCATCGATGCATTGAAATATGACAGGTCAGTGTAATTACCATGGTACGCCATTGAACTCGAGTTTAATATCAGACTACTGCGATGGAGACAATATTCCTTGTTACTAAGATTTGCTGGATATATATGATAAACATTTCCATCAACAACAGAAAAAGATACTGCAGATGGAACTAAACTGAGAAATGATATGGGAGCAGCAACAATGATAGCCGCAATGACAGCGAACATGATCATCTTATTGCTCTTTTGCATTATGCAATAAAATAAACCTTGGAAGTATTTAAGGTTACTGATAAGATTGTTGCATAACCCCTCTCATCCTATGGTGTTCTGTCTCATGTGATTGTAATACAGGACTTTCAATCCCACTTCCTGAGTGATATACTCCAGCTTTCTCGCACGGATCACTTCTCCCATGATTCTCTTTAATCCCGAAAAGTAGATCTCCACCGTCCATCTTTTCCCGTAATCATGGATACGCTTCCACTCCTCTTCTCCCACATTCCTGATCTGTCTTGCTGTTATGTGTCTTAGAGGAGATCCCCTGGATATTGTGCGGAAATTCTTCCTCAGTGGGATTATGGCATCCGTTCCTCTCTCTGCCAGTAGGTTGAATATCTTCCTGCTGTCATACGCCTTGTCTGCGATTACGCGATCCTCTGACACTGTTACGAGCAAGGGAAATAACTGCGCATCATGCCTGTGCTCTGTCGTGATCGCGATTTTCTGTGCGGCAATACCCTCTGTATCGACCGAAGCATGCAACTTGATCCACCCTCTTCTCTTCTTTCCCCACTTGTCGGATAACCAGTCTCCCCGTATCGTTGTCTTGAACCCCGTGGAGTCTACTGCGATCGAAGCAGAAGGATTGCATATCTCTGGTACGGTGATCTTCCTGATGCGCCGGAATATGATTGTGTAAGAGATCTTTGGAATGTGCAGGATCTCTTCGAATATGCGCAGATAGGATTCCAGGGACCTGAATGAGGCGTTGAACACCGCCCTGATCCTTGCCAATACCTCTATGATCCTGTTTGTCACAACAAACGGCCTGCCGTTCTTGTGCCTGTTCATGTTTCTGAGATCAGAGGAGAAATCCACTATATTTGCGATGTCCAGGATCTCTTTCATCCTCCTGATCAGGGATTCGTTGTACAGAGGCCAGATTCTTTTATTACTTTCAGCTCTATCATGAGATGGGTTGTTGTCTATCACAAGCAACACCCATCTCATTCTTAAGAAAAATGCTCCTATAGGTTATGCAACAATCTTTTTCCATCGTAACCCATCCAGTAATAGTTTGTGTTTTCTATGTTTGTTCCACCGGTAGAAGCATAAGAAGCTGGGGTAAATATCACTATCAGAAGCACTGATAAAATTAATGTTGCTGCGCAAGCCCTCAAATATTTATTAATGCTAGTACCTCCCAAATTGTCCCGTGTTTATGAGATAAAAAACGATTGGTACGCTTATGACAGTTCCCATTACATTGAGGGATAACGTTATCTTCTCGGTCAGGTTTTGAACAGAGTATAATTGCGGGGATATAAAGCAGGAATAGAAACCAAGATATTTTAGTCCTGAAGAGTTGTTTGTCCCAAAGTGGTAGTTCCCTGATTCCTGTGTATTGTTTTGCAGGGAATACTCATAACAAAACTGGGAACCACTAATACAATTGAGTTTTACAAACGAATCGTTATTAGACCATGAAATGTTAGTATTTTCATTCTGCCCAAGAGCTTGCATGTAGTTGAACTGCTGGCTCCCATTATAGAATTTCACGTTAATCGTGTATGAACTGGGATGTAAATATGGCGCGAAATTGCCAAATACATACCAGATACCTTGTATATGGGTTATAGGCAGGCCGGTTGGATTTTCATAAGCAGCAGTACTCGCAGTGAAGGTGAGGCAAGAATCGGGGTGATGGGACAGGTTGACTAGACTGTATGAAGTCCCGTATACGTAATATTGACAGAATTGATGGGGAAGAACTTGTGTAAAATTCTGCATGAAAACTACAGGTTCACCATCTACCACTGTCACGTTTAATTTGGGTGATGTGCTATACAGATAATAAAATGAAATTGGAACTGCAACTATTATCACAGCAAGCACCGCGAAGAATGCTATCTTCATGCCCTCCTTCTTGAGCATATTATCGACCATGGTATTCTGATATATATATATATCAACATTAGTTACGATGTTCCTACAAATGCTTTACATGTTTAATGTTTTTCTTTGGCTCTCCATCCATTTGAGATTTTCCTAACCTATTGCACTTATCTTTACGATTTCTTCATAGATAAGACGAGATAATTCACAATCTGTCTTATAAACTAAAGGAAAGATTGCATATACGAGGAGCGGTCTTTCTATGACTTTATCACCTTTTTTTTCAGGCTTAAAATCATCCAATATTCCGCCTTTGATAGCAAAGGGGGGACAGAAATGTCATATATTGACTTGACTGCATGGATTCCTGATGTCAATCATGACGGATTGAACTAATATTAGGCTAACAATTTTCAGATAAGTTGTAAGCAGCACCTAAAATGATAGTGCAGACACTTGCTAATTCGAGTTATAGCCCTGGGCAGATTCGAACTGCCGTCGACGGGTCCAGAGCCCGTAATGCTTGGCCACTACACCACAGGGCTGTAGCGCTTCGCTGCACGCGAAGGTATCCCGTAATCATGAATTGATTATCTAACTTTCCATGTTGGATCTATCGCATTACTGGCAAAGATTAAAGGTAAAAATCCATTGCCATTTCAAAAAATGATTGTAGCAGCAATCCTCTTTGACATGGACGGTACGCTCTTCGACAGCGAGGCACTTTCAACGGTTGCAACTAATTATGCGCTGGAAAGAATATACGGACGAAAGCTTACAGACAACGAAAATTCACAGCTCGTGGGACTTCCGGCTGCAGTGAAGTTGAAGGAGATGTTTCCTGATCGCTGGGAGGAGATCTATGCAATCGGTTCTGAGTACTTCAGGAAGATCACAAGCAACATAGAACCATATCCCGGCGTAAGGGAAATGCTGGAAGCATTATTTCATACCTTCAGACTTGGTGTAGTTACATCCACAAGGAGATCGGTCGCGCAGGAGATGCTGCATATTTCGGGGTTGAGCAGCTTCTTCGGGTGTGTGATTGGATCAGAAGATACCACATACCACAAACCGGATCCGGAACCCGTCAATATGGCTCTTAGATCGCTCCGTATATCGCCGGGGAATGCCCTGTTCGTCGGGGACCAGCCATATGACCTTATTGCAGCACACTCCGCAGGCATGAAAGCTATTGCTGCAACATGGGGATCAGGAAATCCAGATATTCTTTCAGAATACAGGCCCGAAGGTGTCGCTGAAGATCCAGCTCTTCTTCCGGCAATAATTGCTTCCTATGTGGAAGCAGATCCGTAATCGATTGCTAAGATCAACTTATTTATTCAAAGATGATATCGGCAATTGTGAAGAACTGGAGTGGGCATATTATCTTCCAGGGAAATTTCCAGTGGAAAGATCTCGAAAAAGTCTTCCCTGAGCTCTGGGAACTGTTCTCGAAGGAATCAAGACAGAGTGTGGAAGAGGTCCAGTACGATCAGGCAAACTTATACCTGAACATGGAGGAGATAAAGGCCAATAAGAAGCCATTCGGGTACTTCAAGGAGGGAGCCAGGTTCAGGATGATCTTCCCTTCAGAGAAGAAGGAACTTATAGTTTACAGGGGTCTTCTATCAGATAGCATCAGGGACATGACGGAGCAGGTTACCAGGGTCCTGAAGAACTCCAAGATAAGATTCTCCGTTGAATATGACAGGATGCTTCTGCAGGAGATCAGGGCAAGAAGGAAATAATCTTCCGCCAATAATTATATCTCTTGTTTATATATCGTAAGAATGGTTAGCCGGATTAAGGTTGTAAATGATGTCGGAGAATTGGTATCGATTTTCCATGCGGCGGATACCGATGTCAAGAGAAAACTGCTTATTGATCTCTCTACGGGCTGGATAACCCTTCCAAAGATCGAGGAACGCTACGGACAAGAGGGCAAGCGGGCACTGCATTATCTGGACAAGATTAAAATGACGGAGAGCCAGTGGATCACGGGAGAAAATGGCCCTGAAAAGGCTTACCACACATATTACACCAACGTACAGATCAACCTCATAGGAGGAATGGAGGAACTTGCCGATATCATCTATGCCACAACCATGACGGAAAAGGATCTAGACAGGTACGAAGACGAGATAAAGAAGATGATCGTGCCGGGCGAGGGCGTCTTCATAGGAGATGTTGCCGATAAACTGCAGTTTTCACAGACTCTCCTAAGGGGACTGATCAGGAGATCTGTATCTCTAACGATAAAGGGATACAAGATCGATGCTGTCGAGTAGCAAGCAGGGAACAACGATTGATTACCATCCTGAGGATAGGTCACCGCCCCTCCAGGGATAAGCGGATCACTACGCATGTTGCGCTCGCTGCCAGGGCCTTCGGTGCGGATCGCATCATAGTTGATACAAAGGACGATTCTCTCGAAGATACTGTAAATTCTGTTTCCAGAAGATTTGGAGGAGATTTTCGGATATCCACCGGAATAAAGTGGAGAAAATTCCTCGAACAGGAGAATTCTGTGAAGGTGCACCTGACAATGTATGGTATCCCCGTTCAGGAGTGCGTCAAAAGCATCAGATCAGAGTTCCAAATCAAAGGGAGCATTACGATAGTTGTCGGAGCAGGTAAAGTGCCGTCGGATCTGTACGAGATCTCAGATTATAATGTTGCAGTGTTGAACCAGCCCCACAGCGAAGTATCCGCTACTGCATTATTTCTTGACAGGCTCAAATCCGGGGAAGAACTGCTTACCAGATTCACGGGAGAAATGCTGATACACCCCAGCGAACGCGGTAAACTGGTCACTTCAAATGAATCTGATACCTCCATGAGTGGACGTAAAAGAAAGGATTAAAAGAACGCTATAATTACCTAAAACCCTGATGCCGCCGTAGCTCAGTGGTAGAGCACCCGGCTGTTAACCGGGCGGTCGTCGGTTCGATCCCGACCAGCGGCGAGGGGCCGTAGCTCAGCCTGGCAGAGCGCCTGGCTCATAACCAGGTGGTCGTCGGTTCAAACCCGACCGGCCCCACTTATATTTCCCAATCGAGTCAAGTTGGTCACATGCATGGACAATCGAGGATCAATTCGAATTAAACGTAGGGAACTAAGGCATCTATTGTGAATGTAATCTACGAACATTTTATCTCTTGTAATATTCTGTTCTTGCTCGTGGCACTTGAGAGCAAACGTGTGCAAGGCATATTCGAGTTTAAGTCACAGGATAGGCATTCCTATGAATCCAAAATATCAGAAGGTAGACGGATAAAGTTTGAAGAATCAGGATGGAAAGTTCTCTTGCTCACTGAGACGAATGGTTCTATTCCTTCAAGTCGTTAGTCTCATAAGTTGTTATGAATGAGCAAGGCTGATCACTTTTTGCAATGTTCTTCAGATAATTTATCTTGATATACTGTTCGTTTTTTTCCGTCACTTTCAGCCCAAGAAACCTGTTGAGGTAGTTGAACGAATCAGACAACTCTCTTTTTGCGACGAACTCCGAATGCCTTGATATCCGTTGGCTCAAGAGATCATTAATCTGAGTCTTCGAATTTAGTATTCTATTAGAAATAATGTCTTCAAGTGATGCATCCATTTCAAATCCTATACTGTTCCGTTCCGAAGCCGCCGCAGCAAGTAGGGTGGTTCCTGTACCAAGAAATGGATCTAGAACGATATCGCCTTTGATGGAGAACATGCATACAAGACGATATGCGAGTTCTAGCGGAAATGCACCGCTTCTTTCTCTCGATTTCGACCCCGTGAAAGACTGCTTCACCCCTTTAATATCGTTCCAGATATCGGTGAACCATGAATTCCGTTCCTCCCAGAAATATGCACTTTCTCTGCGTGTCCTCTTCATCTCGTCGCTGAACTCCCTCTTTCCCCCGTTTCGGAATATGAGGATAAATTCATGCTCATTTGTGACGTAAGCTCCGGACGGGAGCATTCCGGAACCCATGAACTTGTTTGGAGAGTTTGTCTCTTTCTTCCAGATTATGTGGGGAAGCACGTCAAAACCTTTTCCTGCGAAATGTTCTATAATCCTTGAATGAGATGAGTATTCCATGAACCTGCCGTTCAGGGTTCTTGTTGCATCTCCTATGTTGATGCAGATGTAACCGCCATCCTTCATGATGCGTGGAAGTTTATCCCATGTCCTGTCGAGTTCCCGATGCATGAGTTCAAAGGCCTCAGTTCCCATCTCTTGAGAAAGCAGTTCAGAGATCTCAGGATTCAATTGTCCAAACAGATGATCCCACATTTCAATCATGGGATATGGGGGCGACGTCACAACAAGATCGACGCTCTGATCAGGTATCTTGTTCAGGTTACGGGAATCCTGGAAGAGGACCGTGTGACTCGTCTGACCCGCAGCCATGCATAGAACATCTTTGCTGAAGATATAAGATAATTGCCATTTCGCAGAAGAACGCAATTATCTGGCTGGCTTTCTGAAGAGTACGATCCTGTTTGTATTGGTGCCCTTGGTGTTGTTGCTCACTCCCCAAATGTTGGATGTCTTGGTGAACTTCTGAACGTTGATGTAAGTATTCTCATGAACAAGACCAACTGAACTTCCCGCTTCGAACACTATCTCGTCCAGCGATGCATCGCGTGTATCGCCCACCTCAAAGGCTACAAAGCCGCCAGGTCTCGTCACTCTATGAAGTTCCGCAAAGGTCTCAGATATGAAGCCGGTCCATTGAGTTATGCTGGATAGAACGGTTATTCTTGGCTCAATCCGTTTCCTGTCCATGGAGTTGAACCATAACCTCATCCAGTTGTCCTTTGCGTATGAGACAATGTTGAGAAAGGGCGGTGAAGTCACAGTCATATCTACACATGAATCCGATATGTCAAGTTTTCTCGAGTCATTCTCGAGGAGCCTGCTCCCCGCTGCAATCTCTCTCAGGCTCTTGATCATAGCAGGTGTCAGGTCCCTGAATAGCCGTCTCGACTTCCTAATGATCAATCTCCTTACATCCCTGTACTCGGGCGACTGTCTCAGCCTCCTGTTTATTCGTTCCTGCTCTTCCTGCGAGACCGCCTGGTTCGGTGGTAATGTATATACGGAAAAGAACCCGGAGGAATGACCGGTCAGCCTGCTGGTCGCAACCATGCGAATCCACCTGTCAGCATCGTCCTCCTCATTCATGGACTTCCTCATGTTCAGATACATTCTGAGAGAGGTGATTTCTCCTTCCGTCCTGGGATGGAAGAACATTGACATGTCAAGATCCGAGACCATTGTTTCATCCAGCTCTATTGTCTTTATCCTGCTAACAACCTCGTCCAGGTCGGGAATCTTCAGACGTGGTTCAGTGAATACCCTTGATAGCGGATTTGCATCATTCGATATTGCAAATCTTCCGAGCAAGGCTGATACGAGCGCTGTGGTGCCTCTTCCTGCAAACGGATCCAGAACCAGATGGCCGGGCCTTGTGTACCGCGAGATGAAATATTCCGGCAGCTGTGGCTTAAAGCATGCCCTGTATGAAATTTCATGCAGGCTGTTAGCGCCGCGCTGCCTGCTCGTCCAGAAGCTTCCCGAAATTACCTTCCGAGGCCCATCGCCAGCTTTTCCAGCACCTTCGGGTTGCTTTCCAGCAGACATCTTTTCAAACCCGCTTCTCATATTGCCTACTTTCTGCATAGGGAAAATCCCGTTATAAGAGTTTCACGGATACAACAAAAGCAGCGGAAACTCATAGTGAATGAGAAATATTTATAACACCAATGTTGCTTTAGACCGCATGGCGTATGAAGCAGAAATCAGCAGGACCAACCCGTCATTAGTACTTTTCCTCATTGATCAATCCAGATCCATGAGCCATAAACTTCCTGGAGGCGAGAGGTCGAAGGCTCAGGAAGCGTCCGATGCCATTAACAGGCAGATTGGCGATTTCGTTCTCAGATGCACCAAAAGCGATGGCATCAGGGACTATTTCCATATCGGGGTAATTGGGTACGGTTATCAGACCGGGAAGGCCGGATCGATTCTCAAGGGGTCCGATATTCACGCAATATCCGAGCTTGCAGGTAATCCTCTCAGAACCGAGAAGAGGAAGATGAAGGTCTCAGACGGATCCGGCGGGGACGTAGAGGTAGATTATGACTTCGGTGTATGGTTCGACCCTGTGGCAAACGGCGATACACCAATGTGCATGGCACTTGGTGTTGCAAGGGACCTCATCAGAAACTGGATAGAAGACCATCCCGGTTCATATCCACCAATCGTGATCAACATCACAGACGGCCAGGCAACTGACGGCAACCCGGAAACAGTGATCCATGAAATAATGGATATGCACACTCAGGATGGAGACCCCCTTATCTGGAACTGCCATCTGTCATCGAACCCGTCGACGCCTATTTCATTTCCGTCTCTTGATACAGAGCTGCCTGATGATAAATATGCTGTCTCCCTTTTCGGAGTGTCAAGCATACTCCCGTCCCAGTATGTTGGTTATGCCCGCGAAATGCAGATTGACCTGAAGGACGATGCAAGAGCGTATGTATTCAATGCACAGCTTGAGCAGCTTGTAGAGTTTATCGATATAGGGACGCGCGGTCCTCAGGGGCAGATGCAATAATTGCTCTCTGTGAAACAGCTTCACAGACCGAAAACCGGGTACAGGGAATCCGAGTATGAAGATGCCTATGCCCTAGATCCGGATTCCGGTGTATTCGCGGTTACAGACGGGGCAACTGAATCCAGCTTTTCAAACGTCTGGGCCAAGGTGCTCGTGAATACCTTTGTGGAGAACCCACCGCTGTTTTCGGAGAATGACAGGCAGGTCGTGAAGAATCTCATAGATAGAGCCAGAAAGGACTGGTATTCGCAGATCGACTGGACATCGCTCCCCTGGTTTCAGAAGAATAAGGCGATCCTTGGATCTTATTCGACATTCCTTGGCCTGCAGATAGATACGTCGCAGCCTCAGAAGAGGTTCAGGTGCATTACTGTGGGAGATTCATGTCTCTTCCACCTATCCGGGCAGAAAATGGAGTCCTTTCCATTCTCCGACTATAGAGATCTGAATTATACCCCAAGGCTCCTGTGGAGTGGCCATGGTTATCCTATCGGCCTCCAGAAGGATGTCGATGTGCCCGGGATAGAGGTGAAATACGGTAAACTGAAGGATGGCGACACCCTAGTTCTCGCAACTGACGCTATATCTAAATGGATGCTCCAGCACAAATCTGAAAAGCCATGGCAGACCGTATTGGAAAATGAGGATAACTGGGATTCTTTCGCCGGTGATCTCATTGCAGATGGAAAAATGAAGAACGACGATCTCACGATAATATTCATTTCTGTATCTTAGCAATCGCAGAAGGATCTATGCCCTCCCACATTGGTTCATGCGATAGTGCGTCGACGAGAAGCGAGGTGAGCTTCTTCGTCTTTCCTCCAGCTTTCATAAGCTGGGCAATAACTTCGGAATTCTTTGGATCAGTGAAGTCCTTCTTTCTGAATAGAAGGGAATCCTGATCGCCCATGTTGTAGGCATCCCACAGTCCAGGGCTCTGCCCCACAGCAACCATTGAAAGAAAGGTGACAAGTACGGAAAAGTTATCCAGTCTTTCCCCGTAGGTATTGATTGTCCTCCCAGGGTGCTGGAAATGATCATGCCCGTTTTCAGGTGCTGACATCCCCTTCAGGCCCGGGACATACATGCCGTCATAATCGACGAGGATAAGATCAGCGGATGGGGTCACCATGATGTTGTCTCCTGAAATGTCTCCATGCGCGATACCGTAGGACTGAACCTGTATCATCACATTCAGGAATTTCCTGGCCAGATCCGAGATCTTCCTTGGTGTCTTCAGGTTCTTTGTTATGTAAGTATTGAGATTGATTCCATCGACCCACTGCATGAGGAGCGTTGGGAAGTACACTGCAGGATTCTTCAGCGTCCTGATAGTCTTCGGGAGGTACCGGAATTTTGCAAATGTGTTTCCGTCATTAAGGTTTTCAAGCGTCTGTGAAATAATGTAATATCGCTTTGCAAGATCTGGCTTGCTTTTTGTGAAGCACTTCATAGCATGCGCCTCACCACCATTCTGAAGCTTGAAAATTGTGCCGTAGTTACCGGAAGAATACACTACATTTCCAGGTATATTGACATAAGGATTCGGTATGACAACAGACTGCAGCACATCTGGATAGTCTTTCGAAATGCTGAATGTCAGGTTTTGCATCGCCCTTGAATAGTCGCTCTGAGCCGGCCATTGCACGTTTGGCGGAACAACGTCGAGATCAGGAGGAACCTCGATCTTCGCAGCGGGCTTCTTCTTTGACCTGGATTGGGTCTTCGGTTGTTCCTGGGTGTTTTCGGGAGTCTGCTGCTGCGCAGGGGGACTTCGCTTTTTCTTTGGCTGAACCTGTGGTGTCGAGGCCCTCGTTTTCGGGTATGCCATCACAGCAAACACGAAAATAAAGAATCCAAAGAGAACCAGGTAATATATCGGGATCGCAACTGCAAGGACAATTGAAATTGCAGATAGGGTTGAGAAGAGGGCCCTGTGCACTGCTATTCTGACCGTGGTTACGAAAATCGCAATGGATACGGCAAGTGCGACCACCTGTACGATAACAGTCTCGTAGATATTCAGCGGATTCTGATAAAGAGCAGCTGTTAACATTATTACAATAGACAGTGCGGGGTAACCTATTCTTGGCGACCCGATAAGCTTCCGTGCCCTTAGATATGCTAGAAGTATAAGCAGAAGGAGCGCAACAATATAGATGTGATATGATTCAAATGAAGAGTATGCAGCAGCGAGATCCAGGCTATTGACAAGGTAATTCCAGGCTGATGTGATTGCCTGTATCGGTACAACCGCGAGGAAGAGTAAGAAGAATATCACCGCTATCAGTTTGAATCTAAGTTTCATCGACTGCACTTCAGCATGCAGGCGGGATATAATTCTTTAACCATACAGTGGGGTAATATACCTTTCCTGCCATTGGCAGAAACATGAAGCATATCGATGGCAGATTGGAAAAAAACCTGCAGACTTCATGGTCCCCGCAGAATACGCCCATCGGCGAAGTCTCTGATGGTGAGGAGATTGAGATAAGCATACCGGATTCATCCACCTTGCAGATCCAGGAGCACTCAACAAGCAAAACGCTGCATTCACTTGACGCATCCAAATACGACGCTGCGGTGGGTCCCATTGCAGTTTCAGGCGCAAGAGCTGGTGATACCATATCCGTAGAGATCAGGAGAATCAAGACTGGTGACTGGGGCTGGAGCTCAATCTCAAGAAATTTTGGTTTGCTGAGGAACAGGTTTGATGACAGGCTGATTCTCTGGCGTATCAATGACGGATATGCGACCACAACCTCCGATTTTCTGAAGGGGGTCAAGATTCCATGCAGGCCATTCCTCGGGGTAACCGGGACTCTGCCGTCACATGGTGAATTCGGCATGATTCCACCCAGAAGATTTGGAGGGAATATGGATAACCGGCTCCTCAGAGCTGGATCCACTATCTATCTGCCATGCAATGTTGAGAGAGCAATGGTATCTTTTGCAGATCCTCATGCTGCCCAGGGAGACGGTGAGGTCTGCGGAACAGCGATTGAGACAAATGCCGAAGTTGTTGTGCGCATTCACATAATCCATGGTGAGAAGATCAGCTTTCCAAGAGCAAGAGTTCCCGGATTCAGCGAACCGGAATCAATCGTTACATCCGGGATCTCACCGAATCTGAGAAGAGCGGCAGTGATTGCGGTGGAGGAGATGATGGATGATCTAGAAAGAAACTTTTCACTCACCGATGCCGAGGCCTACGCGCTCTGTAGCGTTGCAGGCAACCTGAAGATATCCGAGATAGTCGATGAACCAAATTACGTGGTAAGCATGACGATGCCAAGAGATATATTCAGAGAATAGTGTTCTTCTTCACAACCGGTGTAAATGTTTAATAGAGGATTACACCTATTATCAGGAGAATGCAGTTCAAGACCTCCTTCAAGATACCAGCGGAGCTATGTCTGAAATGCAGGGCTGCCAAGAACCTGTGCGGCCTATCTTACTGTCCCGTTCTCGTAAGTTCTATGGTCCGGCCAAAATTCAAGAGCCCGATAAACAATGAAATTGCCGGGTCTTCACCACCATCCGTGTTCGTAGGCAGATTCGGTTATCCGAAGATAAAGGTGTATCCGTCGACTCCTCCTCTTTTTGGGGAGACCGGAGAGTACGAGGTTCCAGCTCAATGGATGAAAATGGACCTAGAATCATTTCTCTCAATGCGCCTGTCAATGCTGAGGGGTGGCATGGAGATATCTGTTAAGGATGCAGCCAACCCTGCAACCCAGCTGCTGGATGCGCAGATCCTCTCTATGGCTGACAGACCGGTTGACATGGAGATGCATTTTGACAAGAGCATTCTCTCATCGAGAATAATGCTCTCGGAATTCAGCCCTCCCATGGGCCCTTCGGCACCCCTGAAAAAGATAACATATGGGAATGCCAGGATCGATAATCAGGTCCAGAGGGCATTTGACGATACAGACCTCAAGGCGGGAGAAGCTGTTTATACGCTTTACGGTACCGGGATTGATGTTTCCAGGATTTCCAAGATAATGAGCACAGGCTCCATTGGCCAGAAGAAGGCGAGGAGGGCGGTCCCTACCCGGTGGTCCATTACAGCAGTTGACAAGACCGTTTCCGACAGGAACGTGGAGACGATAAAGCATCTTGAGACTGTGGACAAGTATGAGGTCTTCATAAGGAGAACGAGCGGGAACCTGTTCATGGCGATCTTCGCCCCCGGCAACTGGCAGTATGAGTGGGGGGAAGCTTGGTTTCCCGGCAGCACGTGGAACACATGGGGCTCTGATTCCGCTGTTGAGATAGATTACGAGGGTTACAAAGGCAGGACTGAATATCCGGGTATTGGCGGATGTTACTATGCATCAAGGGTCGCTGCAACTGAATATCTAATGCGGAGGAACAGGATGGCGATGCCCATGCTCTGGAGAGAGATATACCCGGGGTTCAATCTCCCCGTCGGTGTCTGGTACGTGAGAGAGAACCTCAGGGAGATGTTCCGTTCAAAGCCGCTGGTTTTCGATGACCTGGAGAGCAGTCTATCATTCCTCAGGAGGGAGATGAGGGTTCCTCTTCACCGCTGGACTTCAAACTCCGAAATATTCAGATACATCAAGACCGGGTCATTGGACAGGTACCTCCTATCATGAGGCCAATCCATGCAGTCGAGATAGAAGCAAAGTCCGCGTTGAACCGCTCCGGCATGGGTGAACTGTATTATGCGCTAAATCCGTATCTTGGATGCCTTCACGGCTGCAGGTACTGTTACGCTGCAGACATGACCTCGGTCGAATCACCAGCGACCTGGGGCCAGTCCGTCTACGTAAGAAAGAATATTGTTGATGTTCTGAGAAGGGAGATAGCAACAAAGAGGCGGGGGCTTGTCGGCATTGCAACCATAACTGATCCGTACCAGGCTGTCGAGTCTAAATACCGGCTGACCAGGGAATGCCTGAGGCTTCTTCTACCCAATGGGTTCCGTGTATCGATTCAGACAAAATCTCCCCTTGTTCTCAGGGATCTGGATATCCTCACTGGAAGGAGAAACGTCGATGCGGGGATAAGCCTGGCTACGATGGATCGGAGAATAGCTGGCCTGATAGATCCATATGCTCCGTCTCCAGCCGCGAGAAGGAATGCACTGTCGAAACTGAGTGCTTCCGGCATCGATACATGGATGTTCCTGGGACCGATAATTCCAGGACTCAACGACGATTTAGCTTCGATAGAGGATCTGATATCTTTCGCTGCGGAGCATCAGATACGCGTCATCTACGATTCGCTACAGCTCTACCATGCAGCCAGGTACATGCTGTCGCAAGATCTTGGAACCGGTGAAATGGAATCGATCAAGAGATCACTATCTGGAGACTGGTGGGAGCGTACGGAAGCTGGAATAAAGCGTATCGCGCGAAGGGTGGGCGCATCATGCAACAGCGAGGCTGAGGAGCCGCTGGAATCGACAAGACTTGTTTATAAGCAGTTACTGTGAAGCAGTAAAACAGCGGATTTGATGGATCAATTTTCGCCCTCATATTATGAAAAGTATTATTAATCAAGGTGCGAATTCTCTACAGCATTCAGGAAGAGGATATTTTAATGACATCATTCAACATATCTGTTAAAAATTTAAAAGAGCTTGCAGACCTCCTAAATACCGTTGTTGGCGAGGCAAAGTTCAAGTTTGACAAGTCAAGCATGTCCGTTCGTGTTATAGATCCAGCACATGTAGCGATGATCAGCGCTGAGGTCCCAAAAGAATCTTTCAATGAATTCCAGGTGGACGGAGACGACGAGATCGCCCTGGACCTTGAGAAGTTGAAGAACGTGCTGAAACTTGCGGGCTCAAGCGACAGTGTGTATGTAAAGAAAACGAACGACAAGCTGAAATTTGAGCTTGGCACCATAAACAAGAGCATAACACTGCTTGACAACAGCATTGTCTCGACACCGAAGATACCACAGATATCTTCGGATAATTATGTCGTGATTGAGAGAACGGCCTTCGAACGCGGCCTTAGGGCTGCGGAGGATGTTTCCGATGCGATCAGGTTCACGCTCACCGCGGATGAATTCACCGCCAAATCTACTTCAGACTCTGAAGAGTCTGAGATGACAATGCCAAAGGACATGCTCAAGGAGGTCAAGTGCGGCAATCAGATAAAGAGCCTCTACCCGCTTGAATACCTCCTGAAATTCGTAAAGTCTGTGCCTTCTTCTGATTTCCTAAAACTCAGCTTCAAGGATGACTACCCGGTTACGATCGAATTCACCTTCGGAGCGAAAGAGGGGATGAAGGGCTTCTTCCTGCTGGCCCCGAGGACTGAGTAACCCTAGCATATTGAGCGCTTCATAGAAGATTAAATAGGGAATCCGCATCTTTATCTTGACATGAATAAGCTCACCAGAGAGGAGGAAAGGGTAATAGTTTACAAGGGGACAGAGAGGCCGTTCACGGGTGAGTACGACGAATTCTTCCAGAATGGGCTCTATGTGTGCAGGAGATGCGATTCTCCGTTATACAGATCGGAGAGCAAATTCAATTCAGGCTGTGGCTGGCCCAGTTTTGACAGCGAAATCCCCGGAGCAGTCAGGCGATTGACGGATGCAGACGGTGTTCGTACGGAGATACAGTGTGCAAAGTGCGGGGCTCATCTTGGGCATGTCTTCGAGGGAGAGCACTTCACCGACACAAACACCAGACATTGCGTCAACTCGATTTCCATGCACTTTATCCCTGAGAAGGAGGTGCAGCATGCAGGGAAGCAGTGAGACAATAGCTCTTGGAGGGGGCTGCTTCTGGTGTACCGAGGCAGTTTTCAAGGAACTTGACGGGATCTTAAGCGTTGAGCCCGGATATGCTGGCGGTAACGTAGAAAATCCAAGCTACAGACAGGTCTGCTCCGGCAATACCGGTCATGCCGAAGTTGTGAAGCTCGTCTTTGATCCGGAGACAATATCGGTGAAGGATATACTGGAGGTGTTCTTTGCAACCCATGATCCAACCAGTGTCAACAGGCAGGGTGCAGACGTCGGTACGCAATACAGATCCATAATACTGTATTCGAACATCAAGCAGAAAGAGGCAGCAGAGAGCCTGATGAATGAGATATCCTCTGAAACGATATTCAGCAAGCCAATCGTTACGGAACTGAAGGAACTGGGTGCATTCTACTCCGCAGAAGATTATCACAGGGATTATTTCGAGAGTAATCCATTTGAACCGTACTGCCAGTTCGTAATATCGCCGAAACTACAGAAATTCAGGAAGAAATTCAAGGAAAATCTAAAGCTTAAGAACTGAGCTTTCCATCTGAATCATACTTTCATCCGGAAGCAGTCTTTGGAAAGGTGAACCCTACCTCAAAGACAAAAGGTATCCCAATCGTGACGGTAAGATTCACATCGCCCATATAAGAAGCAAGCTTCCTGAGTCCCTCAATCAGGTCTTTCGAAAATCTCAGAAAATGCGTTCCTATCATCGGCTTTATCTTTGAGATGTCGGAAACAAAAGATGTCAGGGTGAATACTGCTTCGTAAGCGTCTTCGGGAACCTTCTCTATGGTGGTAAGAATCGCAGAAATCTCACTTCTGAAATAATCGACCCAGTCAGTATGCTGTATCTCTTCTATCTTCCGAGCTTCAAGCTTGCCCGCCTTTCCCCATTCTTCCCTGACCTTCTGGATCTCGCCTTGGCTATCCATGAGAGAAGAATGCCCGGTCGGATTTAAGAATTGACCAGTCTCCGGGTTTGGATATCGTAACAGGAATTGATCAGTGAAGTTCTATTCCACCGGATACTGTAAAGTTGGCGCCTGTAATGAATGAAGCCTTGTCCGAGAGCAGATACAGCACAATGTTTGAGATATCGGACGCCTCACCCCATCTCTTGAGTGGCGTCACCTTTTCTATCTGACGCACAAATTCCTCGTTTTCTCTCGCATCTTCATTCATCTCGGTCCTTATATAACCCGGCGAAACGCAGTTGACCCTGATTTTCGGGGCAAGAGACAGCGCTAGTGATTTTGACATATGAATTAGAGATGATTTAGCTGCCTGATAAGACAATCCCCAGTTTGTAGCCTTCATTCCCAGGACCGATGAAATGTTCACTATGGACGACCCTGCTTCCATGAGCGGGCTCAACCTGCCTGTAAGGAACACATGGGACCTGAGGTCAAGATCCAGAACGCTGTTCCAGTCCTCCATGCTGAGAGTGGACAGCAAAGCATCCGTGTATATTCCAGCGTTATTGACCAACCCGTGCATCTTCACGTCTCTGCTTGTGAGACTGGCCACCATGGCTTCAATTCCTTCCGGTTTTGAAGTATCCGCTATTTCCGTGATGACTTCTACTCCTTCTGCAGAGAGCGATCTGGAAAGAGATTGGATCTGCGCGGAATCAGATTTCCCATGCAGAATGAGGTTCCCCTTTTCTGCAGCAATATCTTCCGCAATCTTCCGTCCTATGCCTCTCGATGAGCCGGTAACCATGAACCATCTTCCCTCGAACTCACTCATGCACATGGTAGAAATTTCTGGATAATTATTGTTTCACTGGACTTTTATCAAGTGATATGGGCAGATCAGCAGCAGAAACAAGAGTGTCATCTGAACGCAGGGAACCCGTGCCTAGCTGTTTACGCTGATAGAAAGAGTACCATTGCCAGGATTCCAGTCCAGGGGAAAAGATGATGGTGAGCTCGTATGCTGATCAAGATTTAACCCAGCAGCATGGAAAACAGTTCAACTCCATGCCACCCTTCCCTTTCAAAAACTTAATTTTCTGGAGATGTCCAGGTATCTCATAGCAGAAGTGCCTCTAAATTGTTTTCACACATGGATGCCGAATATTGGAGATCGGTCTTCGAAGGAGACGAACAAGATATGGTAACCCTTAAGAACGTTAGTGTAATACTAATGCAAGATGCCTTCAACTAATAGTATTACCAAGCGCGAAAGAGACTGCGTTGTCTATATCAGGGAATATTCCATGAATAGTTTCCCTATGAGGCTTCATGAGTTGGCAGGTGTTATGAAGATCAAGCCACCTACGGCTCTCGATCTGATAAATCGGCTGAAGGCGAAGGGCCTGGTGGAGTCCAGGGATGGCATGGTCATTCTCACAGATTATGGCAATTCTGTGGCAAGAGGAATACTCCTTGTCCACAGGACTTTCGAGTCTCTTTTCTGCCAGAGCGGGGTATCCAAGGAAAACGCCTGCCGGGATTCTGGGGAGATAGATTACCTGATCTCGAAGAAGAGTGCAAATCTCATATTGAAAAAGATCAACAACCCGAAACTCTGCCCTCATGGCAAACCGATATCTGAGGTCTGAAAATTGGCGCTACCGAATCTTTGGAATCCAACCGACTCAGGGCTTTTTCTCGTCCTGATCACATCATATTTGCTTGGCATAGTTCATGGAATAACGCCTGATGAACACACCTGGCCGATTACCTTTTCATACGCAATAGGCAGTTATAGCACTAGAAAGGGGATGAAAGCGGGTATGATCTTCTCAACCGGATTCACGGTGCAGAGGGCAATCCTGTCTGAAATCGCGTTTCTTGCCCTTGCAGGGATATTCATGTCTGCGAGTATCGATGCAATTAGCTACATATTTGTTGGGCTGGCAATGGCTCTCGCTGGATTGTACATAATGAGGAGACAGACAGTTGCGCATTTTCACAGCCTGGAGCGATCGCTTTACAGACTATTCAGAATTCACAGACACCAGGAGCATAAAGAAGAGGGAGAATTCACGCACATGGCCAACCCGGTGATTGATGAAACGGGAAAGCCTATTCCACTGAAACTTGCTTTTGTTCATGGAATAATCGCCGGTTTTGGATTCGGCGCCTTTGCCTTGATCATATATACTGTCATGGCTCCGGCCATGCCCTCGATCTACCTTGGCTTTCTTCCAGGGATGCTTTTCGGCCTCGGCACTATGACCATGCAGGTTATCCTAGGTGCCGGATTCGGTACATGGCTCACAAAGGCTAAGAACCTGACCGCAAAAGGGATCCAGGAGGTCTCAGTGGGCATTTCAACTTATGTGCTCACGTACGGCGGGCTTGCGTTCTTCGCTGCAGGGATCGTGTTGCTTGCTTTTCCTCAACTGAATAGCCTGAGCCTGGTGACAGGGATAAAGATACACAACCTCGATTCTCTTGGTGTAGGATTCTTCCTGGTTGTAATAGTGGTGGTAGTGATCGGTATCCTCGGATACAGGCATGCGGTAAAGAGGGCTAAAGAGCTTGGATATACCAAGAGTCCAGAGGATACTCCATCCGGGACAAATCCTTAGAGAACCAGGAGGCTACAAGATCTTTTTATCTATATCAGGTCGCACTTACTGCAGTGGAATCCTTTTTTTCATTAATCATGCTTCTTAGCCTGAAAAGGAAGATAATCGCTATGATTGTAACTATTGTGATCAGATTGGCTATTCCGATAACTTGAACGAATTCTGCCCAGAAGAGAAGAGGGATAATCAGACCAACCGCTAAAGAAAACTTGTGCGACCTGTTGTTCTCCCTTGGCATATAACGTGCTATGCCCAATCCCAATAGAATATTCCCTATTATGTACAGGATAGCCTCAAGGACAGGCGGTATTCTCGGACTTCCAGATGAATTGAAGGGAAGAAACGCGTTGGCATCGTAAAGCGGGAATACCAGTAATCCCAGAAGGAGGAGTTTTCCCTTTCCCCGTTCCGATTTTCCATGCGGCTGGAATATGCCGTTTGGTATAACTTTTGCAACCAAGACAAGAATTGCAGCAAGGATGAGGAAGAATATGTAGTCCCCGATAGTTGGCATCGGTCTAGTTTTTAATCCGAGTAGCAGTAAGTTGAGAACAACAACATCGAGCGCATAGATCCCCAAGACCGCAATCACTCCCTTCTTCCCAAATAATCGCTCAGAGGAGTGCTTTGGATATGCAACGGAAAGCAAGAGTAGCGGGAGGCCTATGCTGAAAATAGCATGAAAGAATGATATTCCGAGCGCCCAGATCCAGTCGACCCCCAGGTATCTGCCATAAACCCCCAAAAGACTTACAGGATTCCCGGCAGGAAGAAAGAATGTGTGCACAGAGATGCCCTCTTCCATTATCCCATATGCCAACCCGAGGATCAGAATGGTGGCCCATCCTTTGCCATACTTTATGGAAAATTCCCTTATTAAAAGGGCGCCCGTTGTATACAATGAAATATTTAGAATGAGGCTTATGAAAAATTGAGGTGTGTCAAACAGGATAGCTCCAAAGTTACTGGAACCCGTCAGGTACTCAGGAATCCCCGGAGTCATGATCATTAGAAGAACAATCATGATTCTACGGCTGCTTTTAGGGATCACATTTATCAATCCTGTAGTTTCTCGCGGAACTAAATAGGCAATTATATTCTGTATTTATTGATTTCTTAATGCATTTGATAGATAATTTAGATTGATCATCCGATTCAGCGCAATGAACCAAACCAGGAACGTGAGAATTTCTCAGTGGCTCTACTATCAAAGCTGCCTTGACGAAGAGCAGAAATTGAAGCAAGAATCGGTTGCCTTTTTGAGATATGAAAGAGATTTTCCATAATCACCCTCAACCTCCAGAGAATGATCTGCATCTGGAAAGGTAACGATTGACACGTTCTTCAGACCAGTTATTTGCTCGATGTCTGAATCACGAAAAGCAGGATCTGCGGTTCCTACCAGTACCAGGATGCGTCCTGCGCTCTTAATGAAAGTAACTGTCTGCGAAAGTGGCGTCATGAATATGAAGTCATTAACCTGAATTCCCGATATTTCCGGGATTCCCTGAGAAATCACTGTTCCTATGCTCTTTGAAATGAAAATAAAATGCCTGTAACCTTTTTTCTTCTGAAGAGCCTTAAGAGTGGTTTTTGCTTCTTCAATTGAAAGTTCAATCGCATCTCTGGTCGCGTTAACGTGATTGGCCTGAAATCCATACTCTATGCTCAGAGTATCATAACCAGCTTCATATGCCGCAATTGCGGAATACCACATAAGCGGAGAATCCTTAGTGTAGGCAAGTCCTGGAAACAAAACTGCAAGCGAACTCTTGTCCTCTAAATGATGTCTGTGTGGGTAAGAAGCTGATCTACCAAGCTTTGATTCTACATTTAAGTTTTCGATATCCATAATTAACAGTCAATCTATAGATTGACTCGAGAATTAATTTTGCTAAAATTAAAGAAATAACTATCATGGCTTCTAAAGCTAGTGAAAAAGTAAGTCTAGATGGGAAAGGATCGTATTACTCTAACAAGAACTGAAAATGTAAACAGTTCTGATCCAGGCATATACTCTGCAGTTGCTGGTGGAACTGTCGCAATTTTGTTGGCGATTTTTGGCATTGGAATCACAATCGTTATTGTCTTAAAGTTTGACGGGGAGAGGAGACGGTGAGATCAGAATTACGCCTCAAGGGCATGACGAATTTCATCCTGGACGACATGAGATCAGCCAGGTCATAGGATGCGAATCCCCTGTCCAGTACAAGGACGCCATGAAAGCTAATCTCCTCAAGAACCTTCCTCAGTGATTTCATATCCCTGACAGATCCATCAATGGACTTGAGGAATACAGGCATATACCTGTCGAGGTCAAAGATCATTGCCATGTTGATCTGTGGTATGTATTCATGATCCGCATTGTGGCCCTTCTGTGCCATGTTTATGTTCTCGGATCTCGAGAAGATTGAGGAGAGATCGAATGCCAACTTGCTGGAATTCTTTATCAATGTTGTGAAGAAATCGTGCTGACTCCCCATGTTCGAACCTATCTCAACCGGTGGCCTTATGCGGAATTTCTGAGGATGATGGAGTACAAGTCGCCCAACAGGGCGATAAAGGTGAATCCAAGAGGGACTTCCTCGGAATGTCCTGTATGTGGTGAGAAAGTAAAGCACCCTACTTGGAAGATGTCAAGATGTGAAAACTGTGATCGGGACTACGACCGGGACAGGCTTGCCTCACTGGCGATCTCCCTGTGTGGTCTTGATCTTTGCGGAGATCCGTTCCCCGTGAGTGCGGAATCCTCTGTGCTGTCCATGATGGATGAATACCTGTACGTCAGAAAGCAGCCTGATCTTTCTGGAGCAGGTTTGACTGAGGCGGCATACGATCCGAATAAGATGGTGCATAAGATTGCATAACATTTTGAGAACGGCTCTTGGGATAACGGAAGAGGCATATTCTTCCGCGATGAAGGAGGCGGAAGCGGTAGCCGCTTTCGCGAAGTTGCAGATAAAGGACAGGAATTTCTGGCAGGTTTCTGAGAGCGAGCTGAAATTCATCTATTCAATCACAAGAGGCATCGCTCCGAACAGGGTTGTTGAAACGGGGGTTGGCCCCGGTACCACAAGCTATGCGCTCTTGTCTGCGCTCGCACACAATGGAGGGAGACTCTTCAGCTTCGACCTCGGCCAGAAGTATGGCGAGGAGAAGATTCCGGAGCCGGTTGGCTTTGTAGTGCCATCTGAACTCAGGAATAATTGGGTTCTGACGCTGGGAAATTCAAGAAAAACACTTCCGGAAAAGCTCTCCGAAATAGGGAGAATAGGCATCTTCTTCCATGATTCTGAGCACACTTATGACCATGTGACCTTTGAGCTCAGCACTATTTATCCATCACTGGAACAAAAGTTTCTGATCTTAATAGACAATTACGACTGGACAGATGCACCTGCTGACTTTGCGAACGAAAAGGGTCTTGAGCTGACAAAAATAGCCGACGATCTCTGTGCCCTCTACCGCGGATAAGCACAGATCTTAGATCCGTAGGGATCAGTACTGTTCCTGATCATCTTCCGGTCTTGAATCCACCATCCGGTCTATAAGCTCTTCTCTGTTGAGCACCCTGGATTCAGGTTCATAATCTTCAGTTCCGAGACGATGCTGCTTTCCGACCTTGACACCCTTGAAAGTGCCAAGTATCTCATCTTCCAGGAGGTACCGCTTCATATTGCCTTCGCTGTCCGGGACATGGATCAACCTGGTCCTGCCATATCTTCCAAGGCTCTTTGTCATGGTGATTATCAGGCCAATATCATCCAGATCTGACAGCAGGTCGCTGAGCCTTCTTGTAGTAAGAGGCTGAATGTTGAGTTCCAGGCAGATCTTCCTGTAAGTGTCAAATATCTCGCCGGTGATCATCTGGTCTCTCTCCTGATCCTGAGTCACAACAGCGCTAAGGAGTACGAGTTTGGAATGCAGCGGGAGAGCGATTATCGATTCCCTGAGAACGTTCATTTCGTACTTATCTCTAGCAGCATATACATGATCTTCACCTATCGTGGCACTTGAATTCCTCAATCCTATCTCAATCGAAATGCGCATCAGATCGATAGCCTTTCTCGCATCGCCATGCTCTCTTGCGCCTATAGCTGCGCATAAGGATAGCGCAGAATCCTGAACAATTGAAGACACGCCAGCAAGCTGTATCCTCTCATTGAGGATATCCCTGAGCTGTGACGCGTTGTATGACGGGAACACGATGCTCTCCTGGTTTAACCTGCTCCTGACCCTCGCGTCCAGGGTCTCCAGGAAGGATGTATAATTGGTGATCCCGATGAATGATACCATGCACTTCATAGAATCGTCTGATAATTTAAGAATAACATAGAGAGAATCTGCCCCGCTCTTGGTAATTATCTTGTCTATCTCATCGAGAATCAGGACAACAAAGCTGTGCGTTTCATCCAGCTTTCTCAATAGCTCTGTATAGATCCTTTCCATGGTCCACCCTGTTACAGGCACCTTCTCATCCTTCTCGGTGATTATTGCATTTGCCATTGCAACAAGCACGGAATACGGGGAATCGTTGAGCTGGCAGTTGATGTATATAACTGTAACATCACTCCCGAACGCCTCCTCAAGGAGATTGGACACACTCTTTGCTATCGATGTCTTGCCGGTTCCGCTCTTTCCATATAGAAGAAGGTTCGATGGCCTGGTATTTCCCATAACGCTGCTGAGTGCATTCACCATCTGGTCAATCTGCCCCTGTCTGTGGGGAAAACTTTCAGGCATGAAGTTGCTGGTCAGAACGGTGAGATTTGTGCCTGGAGATGGTCGTGCATCCCGGTACTTAAAAAAAGGATTAGTCATGAAAATCAGTAGATATGCGTTAGAATTAGGAAGTACTAAAAATTATTTTTATGAGGGAACTGACTTGAAATTAACTGCTAATATAAGGATATAGGTTACCCGCAGTGATCTCTTTTATCTTTCCAATCAGGTAAATAGAGCCAGTGATCAGTATCCTGTCATATTTATTCTTCATATATTCGAAAGCCTCTTCGAGATTCGCAATCACCTTACTCGACTTGAAGAAGGATCCACAATAATGATCGAATTTCTCAGGATCAAGGGCCCTTTCCTCCTCATCCGGAGTTGTAAATACTACATCATCCGCTATCTCGCTCATGGTTCTTGCAAAGGTGTACCAGTCCTTGTCAGAGAGCATTCCGATAAGCAGGGCCGTCTTCTGTGAAAACATTCTCTTGTACGATGTCACAAGTGTTCTTGCAGCAGGAGGATTATGGGCGCAGTCGATGAGTGTAAAAGGGGATTCACTGATTACTTCCATCCTTCCCGGGTATATAGATCTGGAAATCCCCTTCTCTATCGCCTTAACATCGATCCTCTCGGTACCTGAGACTTCCATCGCAAGCACAGCGGTCCTGATATTGAGTATCTGGTGCTCGCCCAGCATTCTAGACGTAATATGATATTCGTCATTCATCCCTTTCAGATCAAATTCCAATCCATGCAAACCAACTGTAACGTTAGATGCAGTCGTATAATCCTGGACTCTGTGCATCTTTGAGTTCCGTATTTCCGAAATGCGTTTCATCGTCCTGACAGTATCTGGCTTGGAATCCGCAAGCACAAAAGGAATGCCTTTCTTTACAATGCCACCCTTCTCGAAAGCAATCGAGTCGATTGAACAGCCAAGACGATCGAAGTGCTCGTATCCGATATTGCAGATCACAGAGGTAACAGGAGTGATTATGTTAGTGGAATCGAGTCTTCCTCCCAGACCAACTTCAACGGATGCGTATTCCGCCTTCTCCTTGGCAAAAAAGTCAAACGCCATGAGCGTAGTGGTCTCAAAGAAGGTCGGGTTCCTGTTCACTCCCTGCAGGCGTAAGATAGTAGCTATGTTTCGTGACATAAACGCTTCCATGAAGCTATCCGGAATGAATTCCCTGTCGAGAAGAATTCTCTCGTTAAATTTAACCAGATGCGGGGATGTGTACAAACCAGTTGAATAGGCCTGATTCAGAATATTATATATGTAGGAGGATACAGACCCCTTTCCATTTGTTCCAGCTATATGGAATGACCTGAACTTATCCTGCGGATTATCCAGGTTAGGGGCAAACTCCTTCATAATATCGAGATCTAGCTTGATCCCCTCTCTCTTGAGCCCGTAAAGGAATGCCAGGTCCATGCAGACCCGTATGGAATTTCGTCTAAAGCTTTGCCGTAGTGAAAGCCGATAAAAGATTGGAAAGAATGAAGATCAGCGTCCAATTAAGCTAAAGTTACCAAAACTGCTGATAACAGACTATACACAGTGAACGAGTAGAGGAACCGTTCATTGACAACACTATCATTTAGCATTTGAGTAAGATATGTAAGACGATGAATACCGGATCCTTATTATCTCCCTGAATTCGGTGTGAAATTCCAGAATTACGAGCATGGATTGTACCACTAAGAATTAATATGGTGAACATTATGCCCCTGCGTGAATAATAAATTTTTCATATTATTGATAGCCGTTGTGATGGTTATTTCATCACTTGGGTTTATAGTAAGCTACAGTGAAAATGGAGTCTCGACACACAGCCAGTTCCAGCCTCTTGCCCCTGTTGGTGGTACTCACAATGGGAACGCAACAATATATGCAAATGGGACTGTTAGTAATTCGACAGTTATCGGGCAGAGCGGAAATTCCTACTTTCTCCAATGCAATTTAAACGGTACCTTAAGAGATCTGAGGAGTGCATCAGCGGTATCAGGTAACGGGTTTAAGATAAATGTAACGGGTGCAGATGGCTTGATGGTTATTAACATCACAACTGCCAGCTTTAGCGACTTAAACATAACAACGAATTCAAACACAGGAATTTGCATATACAATTCGAGCTCGGTCTCAATAAACGACAGCAACGTATCCTCAGTTTGCTGCGCAATATATGATGATTATTCCGGAAGTCTTAACCTTGCGGGAGATTTCCTGACTGCTTATTACGGGGTATACCTTCACTACACAACTGGTATCTCAGCCAATTCCAGCCATTTTGTAACTACGGAAGGAGTTTATGAAGGCACCTCCACGGCTGACAACTATTTCAATAATGACACATTCGATTTTACGTACGCAGCCTTATTTCTGGATGGATGTAACGTCAATAACCTGACTCTTACCAACAGCGTTCTCATTGGACATTCCACAGGAACAACACGTGGAGTCGAATTATGCGATGTTATTCATAACGTGAAAATTGAGAATAACGTGTTTGTGAACCTCACTGAGGCCTTATATGCAAATACAGATGTCGGAGTAAATTTCATGATTCAAGGGAATTATTTTTATAACATCAATACAGCACTTTACTTATTTGATCTCTACAATGTTTTGGTCTCAGGAAATACCTTTAATCACACTAATTCCTATTCTGTCGAAGAATGCTTTGTTGTAAATTCCACCATCATGTCGAACGTATTTCTGGGTGGCTCAACTTCAGATGCAATTTACCTAGATTATACCGCTAATATATACATAAGTGGAAATGAATTCAACGGCACGGGTTACGCAATGTATATCTGCGATTCTAACTCTTTCACTGTGTACAACAACCTCATATACAACTCTACGACAGGCGCGGTTTATGTCTCATCCGTTGCGACAAGCAACGTTAACGTGTCAAATAATGTAATTGTAAATGCAGGCACTGATGGAATCTCTCTGAGTGTGGACTCTGGAACGAATTATGTCATAAACAACAATTTGATCGTGAATGCTTCGTATGGGGTCGAAGTATGCTGTAATGTGCAAAATATTACGATAGACAACAACACCATCTACAATATTAGCAAGTGCTCCATATTCACCGATTACGATTTTGGGTTGACCATATCATGGAACCACCTACTGGGATTTACTGGAAATCCGTCAAGCTATGGGATTTATGCTGAAGATTCGCAGAATGTTGTGATATCTCACAATGTAGTCGCTGGCAACTCAACCAGAGGTGTGTCTGAAGCGATAACGACTTGCTATTCCTCAAGCGTAACAGTTTTTGACAACAGCTTGAGTTATGCAAGTTATCCTTTATATTTAGGAGATACTGGAAATCTAACCGTCTTCTCTAACACAGCTACTAACGGGACTGATGGTCTATACTCGGTTGATAACTTGCACTTCAGCTACTACGGAAACACGATAAGCAACTTCCGTACCGGACTAGTATCCTGCGATGACATCGCCGGTCAAATCTTTGGCAATACCTTTTACAACAGCAGTTCGTATGCATCGTATCTTTGTTGTTCAACAGGCGTGGTCTTATACCACAATAATTTCATCACGGGAAACACAACCAAGACATACATGTCTGGGAATGTAAAAGTTTTCTGGAACCTATCGCTTCCGGTTGGCGGAAACTACTGGTCCGCTTATAACGGATCGGGTACAAACGGGATCGGAACTACTCCCTTCGATGTGAACGGAACAAACATGGATTATCTGCCATTGACGAGCATGTGGTCTCCCTACACAGTATCCTTTGTGGAAACTGGACTCCCTGCTGGGATGCAATGGGCAGTCTCGCTAGGAAGCACTATGTCTTCAGCAACAATGCAGACCGTTACATTCTCTCCATCGGCTGCTGAGCATATATCTGTCAGCTATGCCGTTGAAAATGTCCACGGATACACAGCAACACCGGCATCTGGTTCAGTGGCACTTAACGGTTCGAGCCAGGTCATATCAGTCGCATTCACTGCAGTGAAATACAATACGACATTCACGGAAACCGGTCTTCCTTCCGGTCAGAGCTGGTCTGTAACCATCGGATCTCAAACAGTAAGCTCGACGACATCATCTCTCGTATTCTCACTTGCAAATGGAACTTATAACTATACTGTTGCTGCAGTTTCCGGATATCACAGCAGTGTTGCCTCAGGAACCATCCAGGTTAATGGGTCAACGCAGAGTATCGGCCTGCAGTTCAGCCAGAACACCTATGTTCTCACAATATCCGAGACTGGCCTTCCTGCAGGTGATTCATGGTCTGTTAACGTAAGCGGAACCATGCATACGACAACTCAAACATCCATTCAGGTCACTCTGGTGTCTGGAACATATAACGTATCTATCACCGCACCTGCTGGATATAGCGTAACGCTTTCTGCAAACTCTGTGACAATAAATAACGCAAACGCGACCGTTACTGCAGTATTCAAAAACACAACGAAATCAACTGGCTCAGCGAGTTCCGGCGCAATATATGAAGGCCTTGGAATCGGTGCTGCTGTTGGAGTCATTGCTGGAGTCTTCGGTTCTATGCTGTATAGTGGAACTGGAGTTTTCAGGAAGTTCAAAAAGGGGAGCGGCGGTTCCCCGTAATTTTTTTTTAATATTCATTTTTTTGTTATATGCTTACCACACATTTCAGACTTCCCAGAATCTACGATTCTGAAGAAAAACAATGCCAGTTGACCTTTACGGGTTGATAGCTCTTACCGTTAAATATCCCAAACACTTAACTAACCAGCTGTGCAGTATTTAGATAATGCGTCAAATGCATTTTCCAGTTTAATGGCCAATTTCAGTAAATTTCTCAAAAGGAAGGAATTATCGTTATTTCTGTCACCATTGATTAACATTTTATTTTACATGAAGGGAGAGCCATTAAGGTTTGATAAGAAATCGCTTATTTCAACATACTTTGAGGACAAACTAAAATCCAGTTACGGGATTAAACTAGATAAAGACACCAGATTACTTGCAATAAAGGAACAACTCGTGGATAGGATCTACACTTCATTTGATAGTTTCATGCCTTCTAAGGGCAACGTCGTCGTAGATGTGGGTGCAGAAACAGGGGACTACACCATTTTTTGTGCAATCGCATATCACTGCTCCCATGTTTATGCCTTTGAGCCGTTAATAGGTAATTTCCGCGTTTTATCGAATAATATAGAGCTAAACAATTGCTCTGATCGGGTAACTGCATATAATCTCGGATTATCCTCCGCCGTCGGTTATGCGAATGCGAGTTATGATGGAGATACAATCAACTGGATATCCTCTGGAAAGGAAATGAGCATAAAGTTGAAAACGCTAGACTCTTTCGATCTTGCAAACGTAGACATCCTGAAGATTGACGCGGAAGGGAATGAGCTTGAAATACTCAAAGGTTCGGTGAATACTATAAAATCTTCGATGCCGAAGATTATAATTGAAACACATTCAAAAATGCTAAGGGAACAGGTTACCAATTTCCTTCACAGCTTGAACTACAAGTTAATATTCCGGGGCAAATGTACAAAATCAAGTGATGGTCTAGAGGTCTGGAACCTATTTTTCGGTCCCGTCGGTTGAGGATATACGGTCTACAACTTATTTTGAAATAGAAAGCCTTGGTAAGGGAAATCTTTTAAAAATACAGACAATATGGAAGTAATGCCAACTGAGCGGTTGTACATTTATGATCAATATGCGAAAGAGGGCTCCGGAACTGCAACCAAGGTGGAGTTTACCGACCTTGTGGTCGACAAGACCATCTTTGTACCAACAGGAGACGGACAGCCAAATGACAGGGGAGACGTGATGATAGACGGGAAGAAATACATCATTGTCGACGCATGGAACGATGGTGAATCCATTCACCTGATGTCCCTCGATACATATCCAGTGGACATCATCGGGAAGGAAGTTCAGCAGATAATCGACTGGAATGTCAGGTATATACACATGAGATTCCGAACAGCGCTCTTTATCATGCAGGGCATCGCATTCAAGGATTATGGCAGCGCTTTCAGGATCAATGAAACTTACGACGATTCTGCATGGATAGACATATACAAGGATGACCTGACCGAAGAAGTTGTAAACGCTATCCTTGAGAAGGCAAGGGAGATTGTATCCTCTGGTATAGAGGTGAAGAGCAGATTTGTCAGCAGAGAGGAATTCTCTGCCTCGGAGCATCTGATGAAACTTGTCAAGGGGAGGGTACCGGATTTCGACAAGATCAAACTCACTCAGATATCAGACTATCCGGAATTTCCAGATATGGGTACTCAGGTAAAGAACACTTCAGAAGTCGGCACGATAAATGTCAAGACCACACTGGTGAAGGGAAAACTAAACAACAGGCTTTCTATTTCATTGACATGAGGTGATTTCAACTGGAAGAAACTGAGAAGGCTCAGGAACCGCCGAGAGTATCCAGACCTTTCTCGCTTAGCGCTTGCATCGCAACCATGATTGTGGCGATCGCTGCAATGTTAATTCTGATGTTTTACGGTTCTCTGGGGTTGACAAGTGCACCCGGTTATCTAAACGGAGCTCTACCATCCGGTTTGAAATTCCTCTCCACACCATTTTTCGTATATGTGTCATGGATCCTGATTGTCGGTGTGATGGTATACATATCATACACCATTCTGTATGGAAACAAGTCTCTATTCAGGGGAACCGTAGAATCAAAGGAGAAGAATACAACTTTTGCCGCATATTTCGCGGGATTTGCTCTCCTTACTCTTTTCCTGTCAGAAGTCGATGCACTCGCAGGTACCATTCCAAACTCACTGGGAACTCCATCTGGGCCAGCCTTTGTTTTATATGGAATGTCAACAGTGCTGTCGACTATAGTTGAGCAGCTGGCCATTGTCGTCCCGATTTTCTATATTGCGAAGTTCCTCATCTCGAAAGGGCTGCTCCAGTCAGATAAGGATAGCCCGAGCGGCAGGTTCCTGAATCTGGAAATAGTGGTGATCGCAAGCTCAATCGACGTAATCATCGAGTATTTTATCCCGATATTTGGACCCGCATCCCTTTCTTCCCTGCTCGCAGATCTGCTGCTTAACTATATCACTCTCAAATCGGGGATCACAAGGGCATTAATGGTCAACTTTTCCACCACCATGCTGAGTGTGGAATCATTCATAGCACTGAACAATCAGATCATCTCTCTCCTGATAATCATATTCCTGGTTATCTGGGCAATTTCCGGGTTCTCATGGCTGATGTCTGTCATGGTTAGATACACAGCTCAGACAAGTCCAAAAAGATCAAGAGAAGAACTGGCCAAGAAATACATTGAGGAGACGGATTATTCCAAATTATGGGTCAGGAGTACGTGCCCGAATTGCGGAGAAACCAAGTTCCATCTGGATTCAGATTATTCACTCAAGTGCGACAAGTGTTCTCAGGTGATAGAAAAGGATCAGACGGGCAAGATGAACATTATAATACAGACTGGAAGGATGTGATTCTATTCCAGCTTATCGATGACTATAGCATCGTCGTCGTAGAACGCCACTATATCGCCGTCCTTGAGTGAGAGTCTTTTTGATATTTTCTTTGGAAGTGTAATCCTTGCCGAGGTTCCTCTGAGTGAAACATGGGCAACGTCTATCAGGCGCCTGTCTTTCTGCTTTTCCATTGCGGGCATAGTGCACAAAATGATATAAGTTGCACTATTATCTTTAATGCAATTCATACACTTACATTTGCGATAACGAGGGCATAAAGACATTGTCACATCTTTGTTGATTTTCTTGGATTCCGGGCTTGGAGCGAAAACATGAAATAGATCGCGATCATTCTGCTACATGCGTATCCGGAAGTATCCATTCCTGCGTAGGAGAATAATTGTCAGTAACCTGGATGACTTTCGGATGCGATCCCTCCACGACACCATTGCTGGAACCGAACATGCCTGATATTGTAAATGGCAAGTGAATTCTGTCCAATCATGGCAATCGAAAAATAGCCAGTCTCTCATGCAGAGCCTAGGTGCAGCGGATTGCTTGAACAGGAGGGATGGTACATGATCAGGAGCATGAAGGATCAGGGACTTTCGATCAGCGAGATATCAAGAAGACTGGGGATAAGCAGGACAACAGTCCGGAGATATCTCCATCTCTCAGGATTCAGAGCATGATCTCCTTTACTACATAGATCCCATGTGTCTCCTCTGCTATTCCAGGAACGTGGTGAAGAACGGCAGATATCTCCGCTCCCACGAGTCTGGCCAGATCATCATGATTCAAAGGTATCGATGCAATGAATGCGATACCTCGTTTGAGGCGAGACCGCTCAACCATGGCTATGGAAAGCACTACTCCGATGATACTATGAAGAAGAGCACAAGAGGAAGGACGCGCACCTCTCTGCGGAAGACGGCAGCCTTCCTCGCAGATCCCCTGTTTCCCATATCGCATGAGACCATACGGAGGAATTTTCCACCCATCTCGACGTGGTGAAAGAAACCACCGGATATTTCGTATACGATGAGCAGTACGCGCACATCGACGATACTGCAATGGAATTCATGAAGGAAAACTAGCCCGTCATATCCGTTGACACAAAGAAGAAGGAACTGATCGGCAATTTCAAGAGCAACGGGAAGGAATAGAGACCGGAAGGGGATTATGATCATGTCAACGTGTGCGATTTCCCTGCAGATGCGGGTGGAAAAGCGGTACCCTATGGAGTATATGACGTGAAGAGGAATGAGGGATGGGTCAATGTTGGCATCGATCATGATACTGTTGAGTTTGCGGTGGAGTCCATAAGTAGATTGTGGAAGTTCATGGGCAGGGAGTGGTATCCTGACGCAAAGAAACTGCTCATCACGGCAGATGGTGGTGGATCCAACGGATCAAGGGTCAAGCTGTGGAAGATAGACCTGCAGAAACTCGCCAATGAATTCAACCTCATCATAACGGTATGCCACTTCCCTCCCGGCATGAGCAAGTGGAACAGGATTGAACACAGGCTATTCTCGTTCATAACGAAGAACTGGATAGGGAAACCCCTCACGTCAGTCCAGGTTGTGGTGAATCTCATAGCCAATACAAGAACGGAGAAAGGCCTGACAGTTAAGTGCGAACTGGATAAGGGGACCTATGAAAAGGGGATAGTGGTAACCGTTGAAGAGCTTTCCAGGGTAAGTATAAAAAGAGACTCATTCCACGGCGAGAGGAATTATATGATCAGTCCAAATGTTATTAATTAGGTTATATAATTACAGCGCCAAAGAGATGTGATTCTGAATCGGAGGAATCCATCATTGGTGTCCTGAACGCGGTGAAATCCAGATTTGGAATGCCCTCGGGTATAACATGCGACATGCGATCCGGGATAATATCGGGTGCACAGATTGTATTTCCCGGAACTCCCATAAGGATGCGCCTGATGCATTTCCTCCGTGATCTTGGAAAGGACCTCATAAAGCATATGCATACAGATCTCGGTCTCATGATCAATCTGATGGAAATAAAATCACCACTCAAAAAGATGCTAAGAACGATCCCGGGTTACCATCAGAAGATACTGGAAGAGATAGAGTCGGGGTTCTGCACCGATCGCAATAGGATGGAGGTCATGGCGATGAGAAGGATTGTGGAAAACATTGTTTCCATGAAGAGTTCAGGTTACGGTTTTCTATTCTCAATGAGGCACCTGAACTTCTTCATGTCGTGTGATGATGGGATGAAGATACTCACAGAACTGTCAGGCAGACTGGAGTATGAGAGGTCGAAGAAGATGGCAGAACTGATCATGAAGCATCCCTCGAAGATCGCTGAAAACCCCAATATCGGAGATAAGGCAGGGACGCTGAGGGGTATAAATTCATTCATCTTCCAGAAAATAAGGAAAGTGTTCAAGATACCGGATCATGGCAATCTCTCAAAGGACAGGTACAATCCACTCACGGACGATCCCATTGTGCATGACCAATGCAGGATAGTGTTCGGCGAACTGGAAGTATATCTCAATACTGACATTGATAATCACATGTTCAAAGCGACGAAGCTTTCTCTGGAAGGACACAGCAAGAGGGAATCCGTGTTCTTTGCACAGAATCCCGAATGCACAATACCCAGGACAAACAATGGAATGGAGGTATTCTTCAGGAAGATCAGACGGAATATAAGGAAGAGATCTGGAAACGGATCAACAGGAAACATACTCACACAGGGTGGTGAGAAGCTTGCATTATTCCAGAATATGGGAAACGAGGAATACAGGAAGATCTTCTTCGGTAAAGTGGATATGGGATCTGTATTCGCGAAATACAGGAAATCCATCCAGAAAGAGAGATTGACCAGGAAAAGGACAATAGAAGCAGTTGATGAGGGTACAAAGATGACCATAAATGGGTCACTGAGGAACGATACTTACACAGAGGGGATGTTCAATAAATCCTCTGGATTATATATAAATTGATCATGTACATGAATTGCTGTAAATTCGAAAAGATCCTGTTTGATCTTAATCTCCCTCCTCCATAAGATATTTCCTTCCCGTTATCTATTCCTCGTGTATGTCCATGAGTATGGAGCAAACAACC
>JBJKSG010000006.1:0-72501 GCA_046704325.1 Thermoplasmataceae archaeon | reverse complement strand
ATTATGATTTCATTGCATATTCGTATGTTCTGTTTGATCTATCCAGGAGTCCATGACATCCTGATTCTTCGCATGGAATGAAAAAGGCATTTCAAAATATCTCTGGATACAGGTACAGGAGAATAACCGTCACGAGGAGTCAATAACCATTCCATTCCTTCAACCACGAGAGGCTCTCTGCCTCCATATCGACTTCTGAACCTTATCCGCGTTATCCCAACATGGAAAGCAGATATGATACCATTTCCTGAGAGGCTTCTTGTATCTGTGAGAAAGAATCCTGCCGCAGTTCTTACGCTGCGGGAAATGTCCTCTCCTCATGCAGTTATCTCCAGAAGTTCTATTCTCCCAGCATTACCCGTGAGATAGCGTTCAAAGAGTCCCTAGCCTCTTGCCAGTTGCAGAATCATATCAGAAAGTTCAGAATGAAGCATTGTGAAGTGGTGAAGCAATCGCGTCTTCAGGATATTGCGGTTGCATTTTGTGCATGGAGAGACCCTGAGTCGATCCTCATTGCGCAGTAGCTCAGAGATCAGGTTTAAGGATCTCAGCCCGGATATGAAGAGGCTTCTTTCACGACTGCGAACTTTTTTCCTCATCGCCACCACAGGTTGTTGTAATTGTCCATGTCGCTGGCTTAATACATTTTACCAATCGGAGTTTATGTGACACAAAACGGTATCAGATTTAAGTCACAGCGATATATACTTGTGCCATGGACGAACCAACCATTGTTTCTGGAAAGTTCTATTTTCGGGGAACATTCCAATCCTTGGATATTACCATTGATGACGGTGTTATATCTAGGATCTCCAAAGTTTCTTCCGGTTCAATGAAAACAAATATTTCAGGAGCAATATTCCCCGGTTCCTTGGACCCCCATGTACACTTTAGGGACCCGGGGGAGACCTGGAAAGAGGACTTTCGCAGCGGGTCCATATCGGCTGTTTACGGAGGAACTACCGCTGTGATAGATATGCCGAACAATATTGAGCCAATCGATGATTACTCAAAATACGCTTCTAAACTTGGGACCGTGCGGCGCAAATCTTTCGTTGACTTTGGCCTTTCCTCCCTCTTTACGGGGTCAAATACATCGGTTATCTCGAAGGAGAGTTCCTTCCTGAAAATATTCACCGGGGGTTCAACTAACTCAATAGTGGTTAGTCGGTTCACAGAGGATCAGGTAAGTGCACTTGGATCTCTTGATATGCCAAAAGTATTCCATTTAGAGGATGCAGAGTGTCTTTCACAACACGCTGGAATTGAGGAGAAACTCTCCGATCATGATGCCCGCAGACCTTTGGATTGTGAAAAATTGGCTTTTGAGAATATATCACGTTTAGAGATCAAAAGGAAAGTTGCAGCACATTCGACCGGTGTCTTTAAACAAGGTGAAGGCTATGAAGCAATTGAAGTCACACCGCATCATCTTCTCCTTAACAATGCAATGCCCCTATCTTCGGAGGGAAAGGTAAATCCTCCTCTCAGGTCCAGGGATAGGCAACAGGAACTGCTGCAGGCTTTTGTTAATGGTGGTTTCAGCTTCGTATCTTCAGACCATGCGCCGCATGTCGATGAGGACAAGGAAGATTTCGCTTCAGCAAAAGCGGGAATCGCTGGTGTCGAGACCAGAGTGCCTTTGATGTGCGCTCTGTATAGAAAGGGAATTTTGGATCTGCATGTATTCGCAAAAGTGACTTTCGAGAGTGCCCCCGAGATTTATGGGATAAAAAAAGGGAAGGTTGAGGTAGGATATGATGCAGATTTTGTCTCATTTGATCTTTCGAACATAAAGCGGATCAACGAAGACAAGTTGCATACAAAGAGGACAGTTTCTCCTTTCAATGGTTTTGAAGCGATATTTCCTTCCCATGTTTATCTGCGGGGAAGCAAGGTCATTGACGACGGTGAGCTGATAGAAGACCATCGTGGCCGGTACATGCCTTTTTCACCTTCAAAAGAGCACGTAAAGGAATCTTAGGAAATAGAAAACCAATGAAAAGATATTCTAAAGTGTATTTCTTTCACTGTTCATGGTAAAGGATCATAATACACTTGAAGAGATGCTCAATGAGGTCGAACCGCACCTTGTTGGGGACAAGATCTTTGACATTGGGACGGGATTTGGTACCGTAATTCGCAGGGTACTGAATAAACCAGACAAGGTTGTTACATCCCTGGATCCGGAAGCTTGGACTTTTGACGAGTTAAAGGAGAAATTCAAGCGTGAAATAGAGGAGGGCCGGCTGAAGCTAGTGAAGAAGAAAGTGGAAGATTATGAGCTTTCATCGGGCGAATTTGACTCTGTAATCTCTATTGCTTCTCTCCACCATCTCATGGACCCTGTGAGGGTGCTTAGAAACCTCGAAAAATCAGGACCGCGCATACTGATAGCAGCGGACTGGAACCACAAATCTGCAGGAGTTTATAACCCGCATTCCAAAGAAGACCTCAACAGGATCGAGAAGGATGTATATTCTTTCGCAAAGGAGAAAGGATACCGAATCGAAGAACACGATTTCTGGTACATGATATGGAAAGAATTTGAGTAACGGATATTGGGCAATCCTTATCATTCTTGGTGCATTCAATGCACATGCTCAGGTGCCCTTCCTGCATGGTTCAGGCATTCAGCAGTTACGTGGAAATAGCAGAGCACATGCATGAAAAGGCAAGTGAAAGCGATGCTGGCCATGTAATGTGGCTAAACAGGTTCATCTCGAAAGATAAGGGAGAGATAGAAAGAATCGCTGGACTTTTACAGGATCTCTTCAGGACGGATTCACTGAAGAGGTGGATCATAGACTGGATGGTTAAGCGATTTTACGGTGAATATCCACATCCATTTGTTCTTGATATGCAGCACCCATCCAGGGAGACGTTGCTTGGATATGCTTATGAACACCACCACTTTCTAAAGCAGTGGGTGAAATCATGCGCCCTGATAATATCCAAAACCGAGGCCGAGGATATCCAGCGTTTCGAGATCGATAACATTCTGTCTGAATGGCATGGCTTTGGTAGCAGAATGCCATCCCACCATGAGTTGCTGCTCCGCATGGGTGAATCTTATGGCGCGGATCGGGGAGCAATATACACAACGGTTCCAATTAATGCGACCTCTGACGCAATTTCCTTCTGGGATCTTGTTTGCAGAGAATTCAGCGCTCTTGAGGGGATAGCGGCAATGCATTCGCTTGAACTCATTGCAAATAGAAATCTCAGGAAATATGGCGCTACCTGCGCGTATTTTGATCCTGCAATACTAACTGATGGGAGCGTAACGAGAGAGACGGTAGAATTCCTCAGGGAAGGTTATGAGGCTGATGTTGCCCACTCTGAACTTGCACTCGATCTGCTGGAGAAGCATGTTAAAGGCGAGGACGACATATATAACTGCCAGGCAGTGTTTCTTGCTTCTATGGAACACTTTTACGATTATCTCAGTGCAAGAAAGGAGAGAGGTGATATGTTTGCAAACAAACAATAAGAAGGGATGTGGCCTGTGTGATGCAACCTGGGGAGAATATTACAGAGATATAGACGGCGATAACATGTTCTTCTGCTGTGACATATGCGCGGACATTTTCGAGACCATGGTTAAAAAAGTCAAAGGAGCCACCGGCTGGGATAGTATCGATTATGTGGATCTGATGGGAAATTACAGCAAAGGAAGAGAATGCACTGCCAGGCACGGCAGTGAAGAATTCACCTACTATTTCAGGACTCATGGAAATGGTGACTTCATAACATTTGAGGAACGAACTAAGAAATAGCTCAGCCAAAATATATACTTATTCGGGGTAGTTCCCAATTCGCAACTTTTTTAGATTTGGTATAATGTCGAAACGTGCGCTATCTGCTCTGCTTATTTTTGATTGCCTTTCTCATTCTTCCTGTGCATTCCGGCGGCAACGCGCAACCGCATCCCGCATGGAGGAGGAATATCCCTACTAGGTCAGACGCTGCGTTTTCCAATTATGGAACTAATAATCAGAATCAGACATCCTGCTTCCTGTATAGAGACATAACAGTTGCTAGAAATAGTTCCCTCTCTTTTTCCAATGACAGTATTTTTATCGGTTCACCGGACCTTGAGATAACTGACTATGGCTCCCTTTCCATCAAAAATTCAACAATCATCCCTCTTTGCGCGGTGGATTCCCTGTGCCTGCATGTCTCTGGTTTAAGAGATGCTGCGGCAAATTTCTCACTCGTCGATTCACGTTATTGTATCTCTGGAGCCATGAACTTCAGCAATGCGAATGTCACAATATACTCTTCAACCGTATCTTCTGCAGCTCAGGATCCGGCATCACCGAATTCAACTCTTAGGTCCTGTATGCAAAACTCAACCTATATTGCATACAATTCCTCGGTATCAGGTCTGATGCATTCTAACTCAACTTCCATGGTTACGATTTCAAATGCTTATTATACCGGAGGCGGCCCGTTCTCTTCCAATTCAATTCTGCCGATATGCTTCACCAGGGAGTCCGGGAATCAATTGATCACGAACCTCAACGTCTCGATGGAATTCTCCGGAAGCAACCCTACCGGCCTTAATTCGCTGAACTTCTCGTACGACAATAAGAATTATACGTATGCCTTTGCTTCTACCGGGTCTGTATTCAATAAGGTTCACGCCTCTTTCTCGCTTCCTGTGCCTCTTCCATACAACAATCTCTCCTTATTAACCGCATCAATGAGTATCAGGATGTATGTGGCAAATGCCGCAGGCTCGAATTCGAGTCTCGAGAATCTCTCTTTAGCGATAGGATCCAATGACACGTACAACCTTATAGGGAATCAGTATTTTTCGTATGTCGTCAATACCTCTTCTCTCTACCTGATAAACAGCAGCCTCAATCTTGACAGGAATGCCATATATTCTTACCAGAACCTGAGAAACCCGGAGCATGATTCTCTCAGTATGCATAATTCGGTTGCAGACTTTATGAATGCGTCTCTTTCAGGTCAAGCTGGAAACTGCCGCTTCTTCAGTATAGACAACTCCAAGATCAACCTTATCCTCTTCGTGAAGATAGAAGCGAATTCGTATGGCCATCAGGTATCAAACTATACATTCAGTCTATCAGCAAAGGATTTCATTAATTATACCAGCACCGTAAACGCAGAAGCTTCAATGGTGATGAGCAGGATCCCCGGCCATAGTGAGAGAGATGCGAACATCAGGGGGATTCTGACATGCTTCATTTCCAATGATACATCTACGCACACGAATAGCTACTCCGTGAGCATATATTCCTGCACTTATAATCTATCGCTGCCGCCGTACAATTTTTCAAGAAACAGCCTTCTGTTAAAGAATTATAGCATAGTTCTCCCGGTATTAGGTACAACGCTGTGCACGCTTTCCAGCCAGATGAACTGTACAGATACAGTGGAATACAAAAATACGATGATATACAATAGGAATATAACGGTGAATCAGACGATCTCTTTCACTGATGCCAGTGAGACCATCGGCTGTGTGGTAAAAACAAATCTGTCAGTAAGCACGAATCTATCCGATTTGGAGCATGTATCTCTCTTCGTCCCATTCATCAGAGCAAAATGTATCGAGGTCAAAATAACAACGATCTCAAAAGATCCAACTTCATCAGGCTATGTCTTCAACTCAACTTATAACATGTCTCTATATGTGAACGCGTCGTTGAAGGTGCAGTATACATATAAGTGGCTCTCAAACGACAGTAAATTAGGCATTGCAGTTCATTACTCAGCTGATTCTGGACCTTTCAATGCGACTACGAATGCTACTGTCACATTCTATAATGATTCAGGGTCCTTTCAGAGAGCATGTTCTAGTTATTCTGCATCCTCTTATACACAGGGGAACTTCTTTTTCTTCCAGTTCTCTGCCACCAACTTTACAGAAATAGATTTATCGGTAGTTATTGGTGCGAGGGGCATAGTGTATAGGAATAGCACTGCTTCAATATCATTTGTCCCTGCTACAAACACCTCTTTCTATCCTATCTCGAAAGTATGTTTCAAAGAAAAAGGGCTGCCTGTAGGAACATTGTGGTCGATCGACCTGGGAAGCCAGACCTATAGTTCTGTAGAGACTTCGTTTTCGCAAAATGTAACTAATGGGATATACACATACAGTGTCTGCCCGGTTCCCGGGTATATAGCTGCGAATTGTTCAGGAAAGATATTTGCAACACATGCCTCCGAGGTACTCAATATAGAATTCAGTCCATACAAATTCAGAGTGATATTTACCGAGAATGGCCTGCCTGCAGGCGCAGCATGGAACATTTCCGTTGCCGGTTCGGTTTGGAATTCTACCAATATATCTAAGGAGGTGTTGCTCCCAAACGGTACATATGAAGTGACTGCAGATTCTTCAGGGTATGCCACAGCCAACACTAGTTACTGCATCTTGATTAACGGAGCTTCAAAAACCGTAAAGATCAATTTTGTGCAAGTCACTCAAGTTCCAGCGTGGAAATCTTTTCTCGATCTGATCCTGTTCTCCCCAATAACCTATATCGTTGTCCCGTTGAGTGTGTTTGGCTATTATCTCTACTTTTATGACAGCTCGCGTATATGCTCTTTCTGTCTAAAGAAGATCCCGAGATTCAGTGTAAGGTGCGACTGCAGGAAGAAAAGCTAATTCTCCTGCATTTGGATACGTAGCTTATTTTCCAGGCACGTTTCCCCAGATATATTTGTGAAGCTGTGTCATGACTCTCACTTTCAACCTGTCATTCAGAACTGAGTCAGCCAGCCATTTCAGGTCACTTCCCCAGGCGGGCTGGAAAATTACAGGAACTTCCGCGGGCAACCTGCTTAAAAATGCCTTCGCATAGTTATAGTCTGCAGGATCTGATATGACAAACTTAGCATAATCCTGCTTTCTCAACATGTTCAAATTCTCTTCATATAATGATTCTGACTCGCCTGATGACGGTGTTTTGACATCCATGTCCACGTGAACTGCTGGGATTCTTGCATATTCTTTGATTGGGAGGGAGCCGCCTGTCTCAAGCAGTATCTTCTTCCCCTTACTTGCAAGTCCTGATACAAATTCCAGTGCATCCCTCTGCAGCAGGGGTTCTCCTCCTGTGAAGCAAACCCAGTCTGCCCCTGCATCTTCCACCTCACTGTATATTGCCGCAAGGCTATATTCAGTGCCGCCGGTAAACGTGTAAGCAGAATCGCACCATTTACAACGAAGGTTACACCTGTTCGTGCGGACAAAAAACATCGGGATTCCAGTATATGGCCCTTCTCCCTGGATACTCAGGAACATCTCGGTCAACAGCATCTAGGCCAAAATCGGCAGCGGGTTAATTCATTTTATGCCCGAAAACGTTTATCTGATTTCTGATCATTATCTTTCATGAACGAGCATAAGATATTTGATTATGCGAGGGAGACAGACACCATCCTCGTACTGAACGGATCGGGTAGTCAGGTTGACAAGACTTTCTTCTATACTTCAGGTATAGTCGGTGGTTCGTTCGAGAATTCAGCTTTGATAGCGACACCTGACAGCATCAAGATAATTACAAGCCAGCTCGAGGAGGAGGCGGCCCGTTTCTCCGGAAATGAAGTCATTATCTATCGCTCCAGGAACGAATTCGAAGGGCTGATAAAGGATAACCTGAAGGGAGTGGATGTGGTTGGGCTGAACTATGCAGCTATCACCCTTTCCATGTATACGAACCTGCTAAGAATGGTCCCAGAGAAATCCTTCGTAGATGTCTCCGCGTCTATATCTGAATCAAGGCGCTTCAAATCCGCCGAAGAAATTTCCCGCATAAGAGAAGCTGGCAGAATAGCATGCAACGCCATCGAAAAAGCCAAGGAAAAGGTACATGAAGGCATTACTGAGAACGAGTTCGCAGCAGAAATAGTGCATGAGATGATGATGGAGGGTGCCACCGGTCCTGCATACAACACCATGGTCGCATTCGGCGAGAATTCCTCAATGCCTCACTATTCACCGGGAAGCAGAAAGCTGCATTCAGGAGATTTCATGCTCTGTGACTTTGGAGCACTGTACAAGAGGTATTGCTCTGATGTCTCCAGGACGCTTATGTTTGGCAGAGCCTCTGAACAGCAGAAATCGATGTATGAGGTAGTGCTCCGTGCTCAGGAGGAAGGGATGAAGGCTGTCAAGGCAAATCTGAATGGCAAGTATGTGGACAAGGTCGCGAGAGACATTATTGACGCAACCGAATTCAAAGGAAAATTCATACACTCCCTGGGACATGGTCTCGGCATGGATGTGCATGATCACCCTGCGCTTTCACAGGGGTCGGATTTTACGCTGAAGGAGAGCATGGTGGTCACAGTTGAACCAGGGGTATATATCACCAGGGTTGGTGGAGTAAGGATAGAGGACGATATAGTTGTAAAGAATGATGGGCACCAGCTCTTGACGCATGCTCCAAAAGATCTTGTTGAATTATGATCAGGAATCCTCAACTTTCTTTCTTGACACCTGAAATGGCCGATAGGCAATGGTTAGTTGACATGCTCTCAGGCTACGACGAAACCTCGTCTTCCCGAAGGAATGAGTCCGTTAATCTTCTGTTCCTGCTCATAGGAGAAGAAAAGAGTTCTCCTGAGAGATTATTTCCAGCATCACTTGCTATCTGCATGTGGCTGCTGCGCTCCATCGACGACAATGCCCTGTTTTCGCGATTCACAATACTCACAAGGGACATATTTCAGAACCTGCTCGTGAAGTATGACGATGAAACGCTTGAGGAAGCATCATCAGCCCTTGGCGTCTCAACTGTTCTCTTACCTGAAAAAAAGTTTCAGGTGAGCGCGTTAGATTTCATAAGGTACAACGCGAGGTTATCCGGTCAGAAATACAGGCTGGTAAATCAGGAACTGTATTCTGGGCAGGTATTTCTGGACAAGGGAATGCTCTCAAAGATACTTCGTGAATGTTTTGTCTCCAAGCTAAGGGAATTCTATGATTCACTAAGTATTACGGAAGCCAGGGAGTCTCTTGGTGATATTTCAGGAATGGTTGATTACCTGGCCAGGCAGTGGGTCTCAATCAAGGGGAAACAGACTGTCGATCTCGGGAAAGTTGAACAGGAACTCTTCCCGCCTTGCATAAAGGAATACCTGACTGAGATGAGGGATGGCGTCAATCTTGCTCATATGGCAAGGTTCACTCTCACAAGTTTTCTGCATAAAATAGGGATGACCAACAGAGAGATCATGGGTCTCTTCAGCACCGCGCCCGACTTCAACGAAAGGATAACCGAGTACCAGGTCGATCATGTAACCGGTCAGATATCTGGCACAGAATATTCTCCTCCCAAGTGCGAGGTGCTGAGATCCAATCACATATGCTTTTGGGGGGAGGACAGATTGTGCCATCAGGACTGGCTAAGACATCCGCTGCAGTATTACAGCGTCAAAAAGAAGAAGTAATTATTCCAGTCTTCTCTCAATCTGCTTTATCAGTGTGGTTTTGTGCATCTCAGATTCAATTTCGTAAATGGTAGCTTCCTGGTGCGGTAGTCTAGGATACTTTCCAGGCCTGGAATCATACGCAAGGTGCATTGATTTCAGTATTTCGACAATCTTCTTTTCATCAAAATTCCTGGCAGCGGGAAGCCTTATCTTCCTGCCGAGGCGTCTTGTGACAGTAGGCATAAAATAAGTGGAATAAAGTGTTATCTTCATAGCAGGACAGCGTTGACGACACCGGATTGGCCGGGTCTGGAAGTAACTCTGGCGAGTCCTTTTTCAGTTTCAATCACGGTTCCAAGGTTCATTATATTTCTCTGAACATAATGGGGGTTTGCGGGATTTTCCTTTACCGTAACTATCTTTGTTCTGTTCATGGATTTTGACTTTGGGTCATAAAGGTTCACGTATTCAGTTCTGCGCAGAACAACCTTAGTATTTCCGCCAAATGCCCTGAGCACAGATCTTGATTCCGGGCCCGTCCTGGATAAAGTGGGTTCTCTGCCAAGCTCAAATCTCTTCTTTGTACGGGAGCTTACTCTCTTCCCACCGGTAAACTTCTTTCTTGACTTCCCCTGAAACTGAGTCATCTGGCTGCTAATTGCTAAGTGTTATTTTAATATGTCTTCCCCTGCTCGCACACCCTGCATGGATGCACATTGACACCGCAAGAGTTATTTCCCAAGTGACTTCTTCAGATAGAATAGGTTTTCAACATCCGCCAGGACCAGGCAGTCTTCATGACCGCTTATTGAGGTCACAGAACGCACTGTTTCAGACATGCACGGCAGCCATAACTTCTCATGCACGTCTGGGATAAAGCTTGACAGCATCATCATCCTGGCGCTGAAGATTGAGTCGGTTGTTTCAGAATTTACCCTTTCTGGACCGTTCCAGAAGCCCTCAAGATATGTCCAGATAGTAGTATCCATCATTTCCATAATATTCTTCTTGGTTACAAAAGATGGATCTTCTTTCTTTTCCAGGAGAAGTTTTTCGTATTCTCTCTGGTAATTGTACTTGCCGGTCCCGCAAAATTGGATCTCACTTTCAGTGGATTCTGCAAGTGCTATTATTTCGGGTGCAAGTCCATGCTGATAAGCATCGTCCCTGTCGTAAGATGCAACTATTATCTTGTTCTTCAGATGTTTCTTCACAAAACTCACGAATAAGTCGACAGAATATCCCTTCATCCTGTCATGACGTTTTCCGAGTGTTGCGATGTATTCCATCATTTACGATAAGGGCTAACAAGATAATTAGATTTGTTAAAGAGCTTGAAATATCCCTTTTTATATATTTTACAGATTTCATGTTGTGGGTCTGGTATTCTTCCCGAACGTATCCTCTTTCATCGCATTCGTCTTAGCAATAGTTGTATTCTGGTTTCTAATCAAACCATCTGACCAGGAATATCTTGTACTTTTCTTCTTCACAACCGTTCTTGCCTTCATAGTTGCGATAACCACTGACATCTTTGCTGCGGTGGCTTCTTTCATCACTGTCTTGACACTGAATAATCTCTATACGAAGAGATTTTACTTCTACGCTGCTTCTCTGCTTGCAGACCTGCTTTCGCTTGCCCTGCTAAGCTCCACTTCGATCTATGGCTTCATGCTTTCCGTATCGGTTGCGGCGTTCATCTGCGTTGTATTTTCCACGAATCTCAAAGCAGGGCTCTTTGATAACGAGGCATCGAAGGGAAAGAACTTAACAATAGAGAACAGCAGGGACATTTTCCAGATAGTTGCGGGAGTCGCGCTTATCCTTATTCTATACCTATGGCCACCAAGGATCTCTTACACTATAATCATGTTCGTCGTAATCTTTCTTCTCATTTTAGGAAATACAGCCTCTCTTAATGCTTCCAGAAAACTGAGAGCCTTTTTTTTCAGTATGGAACGGGAGCATGTAACACTCGGGATAGGTTCAATCCTGATTGCGGCCGGGACCCTTTTTGTTCTCTCTATAGTTTCTGATCTAAAGATAGCGATTGTGTGCGTTTTCATAATACTGATAGGCGATTCTTTATCAAGTCTGATAGGAATGAGATTTCCACTTGCCCGCCTCCCCTATAACAGAGGAAAGAGCGTTGGCGGGCTGGTCGCCATGCTTGCTGGTAGCCTCATATTCACAATCTTCATCTTCAATGGAACTTTCGGGTTCCAGCTGCTTTACCCGATAATCGGGACGATTGTAGAATCGGCAACCATGTCTCCCTTCGATGACAACCTTACGGTGCCGTTCGCACTGTCCATACTGTTCGTCATTCTTGGCGGATGAAGTATATCGTCTCCGACTTCCCGGTTTCAGTGAAGCCATTCTTTTCGTAAAGAGAATGTGCGATAGAGTTCTTTTCTGTCCACAGGTAAACGTTCGTGAATTTCTCAGTCAGTGCTGAGAGAATCTGTTTTAGAAGACTCTGGGCGATCCCAAGGTTCCTGTAGTCCTGCAGGACAAAGAGATCCGAAATCAGCGGACTTGCTCCCTGGATAGTCGTAAGTGCTGCGCCTATGATCTTTCCATCTTTGATGAGAATGGGAGATGCAGGAACAAAAACAGGTCCAAGGCGGTGTCCGGATAATCTTTCCGACATTTCAAATGCTCTCTCCTTTTGCATGCTGCTGAGTAATACGCTTTCTTTCTCGTCTTCATAGGCGGAATATTCAGCTTCAGCGAGATCCTCCGGTGCAACTTCAGAGGGGGCAACGGCTTTAATTCCAGCGGGGTAGTTTATCTCTGGACCGGCAAATGGGGACTTGTGCTGCATCTGCACCCGGTGTATTTTGATCGCATCAAATTTGCTGGAAAGCGTGTCTAGCATGTTAGAGCAATTATAAGGAGTGTTGAATAGCAGCTTTTTGTGTGACGATCTTGCTTCAAGGCGTCCCCAATCCATGAGCAACTGGAACCTTTCTTCATTGGAATCTTCGGGGGTGACGAATCCAAGCGATAAGAAATAACGGTCTGAATATCCGGACGGAGCGTAGATGAATGCGTACCCAATAACCTTGTTCTGTGATACGATAACTCTGGATTTGCATCTGTTTTGATCCAATTCACTGATTATCCAGGCATACATTTCTCGGACGTTTATTTCCGGGTATAACTGTTCGTTGTGCGAGATCTCAGATTCAAGTATCTGTGACCAGTTCAGTTTAACGTTGCTTATCTCCATGAGCTGGTTCGTATTCATTCAATTTATAAAGATATAAGCACTTAAGTACGCGTGCAGACAGCAGATTCCCAGAGAACCAATGAACTCAACAAACTAGCGCTGAAATTATCAGCCTACTACAGGGGCAAGATAATGGTCCTGCCCAAAGTGCCGGTAAGAAAACTGCAGGATTTTTCTCACTGGTATACTCCTGGAGTTGCAGCTGTCTCGTTACGCATTCGTGATGAAGAGGAAGAAGTTTACAACCTGACCGGTAAATGGAACTCAGTCGCTATAATTACGGATGGAACCAGAGTTCTTGGCCTTGGGAACGTTGGCCCGAAGGCCTCACTGCCTGTAATGGAGGGCAAATCTCTCATTTTCAACTTCCTTGGTGGAGTCAATGCAGTTCCGATACCCATTCAAGTCAGTTCACGGGAAGAACTGGTCAGCGTAGCTTCTTCACTGGAGCCTTCCTTCGGTGCATTCAACCTGGAAGATATTGAATCACCAAAATGCTTCTTTGTTCTGGAAGAGTTACAGAAGAAGCTTTCCATCCCGGTCTGGCATGACGATCAGCTTGGAACCGCATCGATCACTCTTGCTGGATTGATAAATGCCATGAAGATAACGCAGAGGAAACGGGATACAGCTAAGGTGGTATTATTTGGTTCTGGAGCGGCCAACATTGCAACTGCGTTTCTTCTTGAGGCAGCAGGCTTCAAAATGGGCAACCTTGTTATTGCAGACAGCAAAGGTATCCTGAGTCCGGATCGTGATGATATCGATCAGCTAATGTTCACAAATCCCTGGAAGTACAGACTTGCGATAGAGACCAATTCTGAGAAGCTGTCTGGCGAGGAGGGCAAAGCATTCAAAGATGCTGATATTGTAGTATCTGCATCTAAATCGCAGCCCGGTACAATCAAGAAGGAATGGATCTCATCGATGAGCGACGATCCAATAGTTTTTGCGCTTGCCAATCCCCTCCCAGAAATCTGGCCCTCCGATGCTAAGGCGGCAGGAGCATCGATAGTTGCAACCGGAAGGAGTGACTTTCCAAATCAGATTAACAACAGTCTCATCTTTCCCGGCGTATTCAGGGGAGTTCTAGATGCGCGCGCGAAGAAGGTTGATTTTGAGGTAATGATAGCTGCCTCCGAGGCCATCGCATCGAGGATAGATGATCCGCAACCGGATAGGATTATACCAACAATGGAAGATTTTGAGCTTTATCCTGCAGTGGCAGCAGCCGTCGCAAGCAAGTGCGCAGAAAAAGGCTATGCAAGGAAAAAGGAAAGTTATTCAAAATACCTCCAGACCGCAGAGGAAATCATCACTTTCAACAGGACAGCGTATCGCAACTTACTGGAAAGTGGATCCATAAAGAAAGAGCCGGAGCACTGAAAAAATGTCACCAGAAATCAAAATAAGAAGGGCAGAGAAAGTAGATGTGAAAGAAATTGCTGAGCTGATGCATCGTCTGAAAAAATTGAACGAGGAGTTCGACATAAACTTTAAGGTTTCAAAGGATGCAGATAAGCGGATACCAGAGTATCTGAATAAGGCAGTTGAAGAGAAGCAGAAATGCCTTATCTTTGTCGCAACGGTGGATGCTAGACCAGTCGCAATGCTTAAAGCGGATCTCAGGGAGAGGATTTTCTATGATCCTCCGGTCGACGTCAGAATAACCGATCTTTATATTTTACCCGAATACAGGAGGAGCAGACTAGGAAATAGGCTCATTTCTGCATTGAAAGATGAGATGAGTAAACTTGGTTTCACCCTTCTCACGGTAGAATTTCCAGCATTCAACATAATAGCTAAGAACTTCTACGCGAGGGAAGGATTTAAGGATAATATTGCTGTTCTCAGGCTTGTCGGAAAAGGCTTTGCCCAAGAATAATCACTGATCACAAGCTGCAGAGAATAACCTTATAATATACCTCAATATGAATAACTGGTTGTAATGGTAACTCATGCCAATTTTGTCTCTAAAATAGTTGCCCTGAAAGAGGTAAAACTGCAGAATCCAACAATCTTTCTCGGGTTTCCGGAGAACTCTACAGTAGGGCTAACGACTCTCAAGTATGTTATTGAAACACTGAATATGCATCAATTTGCACATCTGTCTTCTCCTTATGTACCGCCTGCTACAGTTTTTGTGGCAGGTAAACTGAGACATCCTTTCAGATTCTATTCCGACGATGCGGGCAAATTCTGCATCATCCAAAGCGATATACCGATAGATCAGGACGGTTATTACGAGATGTCATCAGTCATCGTGGACTGGATTCAGGGGATCTCACCTAAAATGGTTGTAAACGTTGATGGCATTGCATCTACACAGATCTCCAGGAGTCCCCGGACATTCGGCCTTGGTGACAAGGCTTCCCTGGCACTTCTTAAGAAAAACAACATTCCGTTGGCAGATTCGGCGCTAATAACGGGCCTTGGTGGAAGTATACTGAGCGAATGCGTGGTCCGCAAGATCCCGCTCATGAGCCTCCTAACAGTGACGGTACCGGACCTGCCCGATCCAACCGGTGTATTATCAACAATCGAGATCATCAACACCCTGTTTGGGGCAGGCATTAAGACCGACCCGCTTAAAGAGGCAGCGACCCGTTTCCATGAAGAGATGCGTAAGATATTGAGCGATTATGTCAAGGTGAAATCTTCGAAGGATAAGCAGCTTGACAGCATGTACGGGTAAGATTAGTTAAACATAGGGAATGGATTCATTTCGGCAATGATAATGAGGACACTACCAATCAAAAGTGAATTCTAATTAAGACTTCGGGAATTGCCTATAAAATAGCATATAATCGTATCTTAACATGCAAAATACTTCTATGGAAAAGCAGATTTAATATTGGGATTTACGATATGTAATATGTGTTAATGCGGAGACCGAACAGCATAAATACGTCCTGGTTTTGTGGAATTGCACCAAAGGAGCGGTCTCTAGAATGCCTGACACAGAATTCATAAATCAGGAAACAGCAAATCCATTCAACATTCTTGGTCCACATGAATCGCCTACCGGGATAATTGTTAGGGTATTCAGACCGGAAGTGGATAAGATATCAGTCAAACTTGGTAATACAGCGCTGAAAGCAAGATCTATAGGTAACGGCCTATTCGAGGCAGAGTTTTCTGGCCATTTTGATGATATTCATTATTCGATCATTTGCAATGAGGACAGAAAGGATAAGTTCGAAGAAATTGACCCGTACTCATTCCCCCCGGAAATAAGCAACGATGACATGTATCTTTACAAGGAAGGGCAGTTGAAATTTGCGTACAGGACATTCGGCGCCCACATCACGGTAAGGGATGGGATTAGCGGCGTGAGGTTCATAGTATGGGCCCCGAATGCAAGGTATGTCTCTGTAACAGGCGATTTCACATTCTGGAACAACAGCAAGTACCCGATGGAAAATGTTGAGGGCTCTGGAATCTGGGAACTCTTTGTACCGGGAATCGGCTCCGGTGCCCTGTATAAGTACTGCATTAAGTTCCAGAACGGGAATATGGAGCTGAAATCCGATCCATTTTCATTTTTGATGGAAAAAAGGCCAAGAACAGCTTCCGTAGTTACCGACATGAAATTCCAGTGGACAGATGAACCTTGGATCAAGAACAGGAGTACGAATCAGGGCATAGAAGCTCCCATGTCCATTTACGAAGTGCATCTTGGCTCGTGGAAGAAACCCTGGGATGAGAGAGAATTCATCCCGCTGGGTGAGGTATCAGATGACCTGATATCATACGCAAAGGAAGCAGGCTTTACTCACATAGAACTGATGCCCATAATGGAGCATCCTCTGGATGAGTCTTGGGGTTATCAGGTTGTAAACTATTTTGCCCCAACATCCCGATACGGTGCACCAGCCGACTACATGCGTTTTATCGATGCTTGCCACGCACATGGCATAGGTGTGATCCTTGACTGGGTTCCAGCACATTTTCCCGAAGATGCTTATGGACTCAGCATGTTTGACGGGACAAACCTTTATGACCATTCGGATCCAAGGAGAGGGAGACATCCAGACTGGGGTACCAGGATTTTCAACCTATCGAGATATGAGGTTATCAATTACCTGCTTGCAAATGCAGTCTTCTGGGTAGATATGTATCACGCCGATGGAATACGGGTAGATGCTGTGAGTTCAATGCTGTATCTAGACTATTCCAGAAAGGAAGGAGAGTGGGTACCGAACATTTATGGCGGGAGAGAGAACATAGAATCCATAACATTCTTCAGGGAGATGAACAGATTCATGCATGAAAACTTCCCGGGAATCCTGACTATCGCTGAAGAGTCCACAGCATGGCCTGGCGTAACAAAGAGCATTGATGCCGGAGGGCTAGGCTTCGACTTCAAGTGGAACATGGGCTGGATGCATGACACACTGGATTATTTTTCGAAGGACCCGGTTTACAGGAAATATCTTCAGGGAACCCTAACTTTTACAATCTGGTATGCTTTCAGCGAGACCTTCATTCTCCCGCTGTCGCATGACGAGGTTGTTCACATGAAGGGGAGTCTGATACAGAAAATGCCTGGTGATGAATGGCAGAAGTTTGCAAATCTCAGGGCAATGTTCTCATTCATGCTAATGAGTCCCGGAAAGAAACTGATCTTCATGGGATCCGAGTTTGGACAGAGCAATGAGTGGAATGTTAAGGAATCGCTGAACTGGACTGAGTATTCAAAACCGTTGAATGCTGGGTTGACACGCCTTCTAAAGGACATGATGCAACTGTATCTCAATTCAGGTATATCTGAAAACGACTGCAACGCCAACGGGTTTGAGTGGGTGGATTATTCTGATTTCACCTCTTCTGTCCTCTCCTTTTATAGAAGAGGCGGTGGCAAGGCTCTTCTCGCGGTATTCAACCTTACACCCGTGCCCAGGCAGAATTATGTCGTTGGGGTGGATAGGAAGGGTTTCTACAGAGAGGTAATTAACACGGATTCAATAAACTACGGTGGTAGCAACTTAGGTAACTTCGGAGGTGTGCATTCTGAGGATACTAAGATACATGGCAGGGACCAGGGCATCAGAATCACGCTGCCTCCGCTGGCTTGCGTGATTTTCGAGGAGGCATGATTTTTGGAACAGATTGTAATTGAAAAAATTCAACCAAGCGTGGACTGCGGCAAGTATCCTTCTAAAGCAGTACTGGGAGAGCGGATAGACGTAACTTGCGATATTATAAGCCACGGCTCTTCAATTCTAGATGCCCGAATACGATACAGATCTCCAAAGCAGAAGAGGTGGAAATATGCTCAAATGCATTTTGTGAACAATGATTCATGGTCTGGCAGCTTCTACGTTGAGGAGATTGGCTTTTATTATTTTGCAATAGAGGCATGGGTAGATACCTTCTCCACCTGGATATCAAATGCTGAGAAATGGAAGCTCGCAGGTGAGGAAATGAGCAGCGATCTGAAGATAGGCTTGAGTCTCCTCGACTCTTTGGGGCAGGCACAGGACACAAATATAAGGACATTCAGGGATCTGATGCTGCTGGATCTGACTTCGGCGATAAATGCTTACAGGGGAAACGGCCGTCTTTCTTCCAAGATAAGGGGACTCCAGAAGAAGGTCAACCTCTCTTCAAGCGAAGAACAGAGAATTATTGTGGAACCAAAAATTGCCGGCTTTGCATCCTGGTACGAACTGTTTCCCAGGTCGCAGGGATCGGAAACGACAACTTCCGGCACGCTGAAGGATTGCATATCAAGACTTGACGATATCTCAGAAATGGGTTTTAACGTTCTCTATCTAACCCCCATTTTTCCTATCGGAGAGACTAACAGGGTTGGAAGAAACGGTTCTCGCTCCACCGTTAACGGCTTTCCTGGCAGCCCATGGGCAATAGGGAACTCCTCAGGTGGTCATAAAGCGATAAACCCGGAACTCGGTACATTTGCCGATTTTGCAATCCTGGTGAAAAGAGCTGAGGACATTGGTATCAAAATAGCACTGGATATGGCATTTCAGTGCTCTCCTGATCATCCTTACGTATCAGAGCATCCCGAATGGTTCAACCATCGTCCGGATGGTTCGATCAGATACGCAGAAAATCCGCCAAAGAAATACTTTGACATTTATCCGATCAACTTCGACCTGGAGGATAAAATGCCTTTGTGGGTGGAACTGAAGAGCATTTTCGAATTCTGGATCGACAAAGGTGTGAAAATATTCAGGGTAGACAACCCGCACACCAAACCCCTGGATTTCTGGGAATGGTGCATCTCCTCTATCAAGAAGAAAAATCCAGAAGTGGTCTTCCTGTCCGAGGCTTTCACACGACCAAAGCTCATGTATGCATTATCCAAGGCAGGATTCAGCGAATCTTACACCTATTTCACCTGGAGAAACTATGATTTCGAACTCCGTGATTTTCTCACAGAACTGTCTACTCCTGAAATTTCATCGTTCTTCAGGCCTATGTTCTTTGTGAACACTCCTGATATTCTGCCATATGTTCTGCAGAATGGCGGCAGAAATGCCTTCATCTTCAGGGCAATAATCGCTGCGACCGCTTCACCACTTTGGGGAATATACAGCGGCTATGAGCTCTGCGAGAATGACGCGCTGACCGGAAAGGAGGAATATGAAAACTCGGAAAAATATGAGTTTAGAAAGAGAGACTGGAAAGCCCCGGGTAATATAAGAGATATTATCGGGAAGTTAAACAGGTTGAGGGCAGAAAACACCCCCTTCCAGGGGCGTGTTAACATCAGGTTCCTTCCGAGCAGCAATCCCAATATTTTATTCTTCCAGAGAAGGAATACAACTACTGGAGAAGCTCTGTATGTTGCCATAAATATAAATCCATTTGAGTCGCACACATCAACTGTAAGCTTCCCAATTGAGGAGTCTGGAGTTAACGAAGGGGATCCGTTCAAGCTGGAGGATATGTTTATGGGTGGCAGCACATCCTCTTCCATGAGGGACGTCGTGATCACTCTCATTCCCGGAACCAGACCTGCAGGAATATATAAACTGACGAGGTGAAACTTGGATACTGAAGACAATCTATGGTTCAGAGACGCCATCTTCTACGAGGTCCATGTGCGCTGCTTCTTTGACTCCAACAACGACGGAATCGGGGATTTCGAAGGTTTGCGCCAGAAGCTGGACTATCTCAAATCACTTGGGGTAGATTGTATCTGGCTCCTACCTTTCTATAAATCACCATTGAAGGACGACGGATATGACATCTCCGATTATTATTCGATACTGCCCGAATACGGAACAATAGAGGACTTCCAGAGGTTTCTGGATGATGCACATGCTATCGGAATCAGGGTGATTTCAGACCTGGTGCTCAACCATGTCTCTGATCAGAATGAATGGTTTAAGGAAGCCAGAAAAGACAGGAATTCAGCAAAGAGAGACTGGTTTGTATGGAGCGATACTGACAAAAAATACAGCGACGCCAGGGTGATATTCATCGATACGGAGAGCTCTAACTGGGCTTGGGAACCAGTCAGTAAGCAGTACTACTGGCATCGCTTCTATTCCTCACAACCAGATCTCAACTTTGATAACCAGGAAGTGAGAGAGGAGATGAAGAATGTAATGCGTTTCTGGCTCAAGAAGGGCCTGGACGGTTTCAGATGCGACGCAGTACCTTACCTTTTCGAACGAGAAGGCACGAACTGTGAAAATTTGCCTGAGACGCACACATATTTCAAGGAGATCAGACGAATGATGGACACTGAGTTTCCCGGAAGGATATTGCTTGCTGAGGCAAACCAGTGGCCCACAGATGCCAAGAAGTACTTTGGTGAGGAGGATGAGTTCCACATGTGCTTCAATTTCCCCCTTATGCCAAGGGTCTTCATCTCGCTAGCTAAACAGTCAGCTGCACCAATTATCCAGATAATCAGTGAAACCCTGCCTGTACCTAAAACATGTGACTGGGGCATATTTCTTCGAAATCATGATGAGTTGACACTAGAGATGGTGACGGACGAGGAACGAGACATAATGTACAGCGAATACGCCAAGATGCCCAAGATGAGGATAAACCTCGGCATAAGGCGCAGGCTGGCACCGCTTGTGGACAATGACCGGGCCACGCTGGAACTCCTGCATGCGCTCCTGCTTTCTATCCCCGGATCTCCAATTCTCTACTACGGGGACGAAATAGGGATGGGTGACAACATATACCTGGGTGACAGGAACGGTGTGAGGACCCCGATGCAATGGTCTTACGACAGGAACGCGGGATTTTCAAGAGCAGATAGCGAACAGCTCTATTCACCGGTCATAACAAACCCGAACTTCCACTTTGAGTCTGTCAACGTGGAATCTGAATCTAGAATTTCCAGCTCGATTCTCAACTGGGTCCGGAAAATGACCCGAGTCAGGAAAAAGTACAATATGATATTCGGGAGGGGGGAGATAGAATTCCTTCTGCATAACAACAGGAAAGTACTTTCCTACATCCGGTACTTTGAAGGCGAACAGATTCTCTGCGTATTCAACATGTCTGTGAAACATACCTACGTTGAGCTGGATCTTAGGAAGTACAACGGTTATAGGCCGGTAGAGGTGATTACTGAGACTAAATTCCCATTTGTGGGAGAACTACCATATTTCTTTACCCTGCCTCCGAGGGGGTTCTTCTGGCTGCGCCTCGTAGCACCAAATCAAGAGGATGGGGTAGTTGACGATTGATGCAGCAATACTGAAGAAAATCGAAGAGCAGATTCCGGTCTTCCTCAACGACAAAAGATGGTTCGCATCAAAGGGCCGCCCGATCAAGAGAGCGGTCATAGTAGATCATTTTCCGTTAAACGATAAGGGTCTTGATTTCCTTGTCAGGATAGAATACATCGATGGAGGAGCAGAGACTTACCAATTACCATTTATTGATAACTTTCCGGCATCGGGGGGCATAGACGAGGAAGAAACAAAAGAAAGCGTGAACCTGCTGGATGCGACGTTTGATACATCGTTTGTCAGAAGGCTTCTCGAGCTGGCCAACTTTCCTGAACGCATACCGGTTGGAAAGGGAGAGCTCGTATCTGATTCAGCAAATCTGCTCGATGTAGTAATACCTCCGCAAGTTGAAATGAAGAGAATCACCGCTGAACAGAGTAACACCTCGATAATATTCGGCGACAGGATTGTCAAATTGTACAGGAAGCTGGTATCGGGGTCAAATGTTGACTATATGCTCCCTCTTATACTCTGGAGAGACACCGCGTTTAGATCAACACCAGCGCCGGTTGGCAAGATTGAATATATCGGGTCTAATAGTTATTTGATCGCGACTGTGATGCAGTATATCCCGGATTCTGTTGACGCTTGGTCCCGATTTACCTGGCAACTTGGTGAGGCGATGATCGAAACTGACGATTCCAAAATGTATGAAGATCTGGCAGATGATGCGCATAAACTCGGTGAAATTATAGGAGAAATGCACACAGCCCTTTCCAGTCTTGGCCCTCCGGGAAGTTTGTTTGATGTCAAAGTTAAAGAGAGTTATATCGCGGAATTAAAAGGGCTGGTCGAAACCGCCAACAGGAGCCTTAGTGCAAGACAGAATACCATTGATACGGAAGCTGTTGACCAGATGCACCTGCTTCTCGATAACAAGACAGGGATATTTCATGAGATTCTATCCAAAATCGATATACTCGACGGGGAACCTGTTATGATTACCCACGGAGATCTACACCTTGGACAGGTGCTGTATTCCAGTGGTAAATATTTTGTAATCGACTTCGAGGGAGAACCTATGAGAAGCAACCTTTCCGGTTATTCACTTTCCTTGAGGTACAAAGATGTGGCGGGCATGCTTCGGTCATTTGATTACGCATTCGCGTTTGCAGAAAGAAAACATGCGAAGTTGCGCAATAGAGAGAAACGGTTGCGCTGGGTACAGAAATTGACGGATAGCTTCCTCATAGGGTATAGAGGCAAGTTCGGCCATGTCGGTTCAGACAAACAGTTCTCTGAGCGTCTGGAGATATTCATGATTGAAAAGGCGATATATGAACTCAATTACGAATTAAACAATAGACCAGACTGGATATCGATTCCCCTATCATACCTGATCAATAGAACACTTGAACCTTGACATCCCGAAATGATTGGTCACAGGTGTTCAATTCCCTGAAACGATTCTGGAAAAGTGACTGTTACAACGCCTGCGGGTACGATATTGCATAAGATGTGGTCTATTTATAAGCGTGTTCTCACTCTCTGCTTGGAAAACACCTGATTCGTGGGGTCTGTGTAGACATTGCATGAGTTCTAAGTGAACCATAAAGCTTTAAACCCGTATCTATATACAGTATTATATGGACATTCGGGAAATTGTTAACATGGCGGTACAGGAACTATCGAAAAGACTAGATGTAGATCCTAGCGCAATTTCCCCTTCTGATCTTGAAAAGGACGCTATTGACTGGCGCGTATTCCTTTATGTGGGTAAGGGCGGTGTGAAGACCAAATATCTTGCTATTGTTGACCCCGTAACTGGATTTATCAACAGGATCGAGAAAGTAGAGGACCTTTTGGTAAAACCTCCAGGAGAACGGAGCGAAGTTGACCTTAACAGGATTAAGAGAACTTTTACCCCTGCGCAGCTTGACAACCTCAAAAATGACTATATGAGCGAAATAGACAGCTACGATTTAATCCTGAAGGACGAAAATGAAACACCGCAAGAAAAGATAAATGCACTCTATGTTTCTGGCAAAGTCTACAGAGAGATGGGAGTCGTCTTTGGTTCACCGCTATACCTGCAGAAGGCATTTAACGCGTTTAACCAGGTTCTTGATTATCCGGATTCACTCATAATGCAGATTAAGGGAAAAGTCCTGAATTACATGGGATTGTCTTCGTTCAAGCTTGGAGAAATTATGTTCAATGAACAGGAGATGGAAACCGCTCTTGACTACTTTGAAAGATCTGCTTCATTTTTCAAGTCGCATGACCTGATTCCTGAGTACAATGCCATTCAGGAAAACCTTGAAATGGCTGCCAAGAAATTATACGGTAAAGAATACAAGAAAGTTGTATCCAAAATAGTCAAAAGCATTTCAAAGTAGATTTTGTCTTTTAGACTCGTTCGCTGATGCAGTCTGCGTGGATGATAGGGAACATTTATCAGACTTGAATACTTTTAGCATGTTGATTGAATGACTGAAGATCTGAACCTCTTCTCCTATACCGACAGTGAATCCAATTCAGAAAACATACTTGTCATGGGAAATCCAGGTGCAGGTAAGACTGAATATATCAGTAATTTCGCAGTGGAATTGATAAAGAAGGGAACTTCTCCAGAAGATATACTCTGCATAACCTTTACCAATAAAGCATCGGACGAGATGCGGGAAAGGATAGACGGAAAACTTCAGGCAGCCGGGCTCATCCAGGATGCATTCAGAATCAACGTATCGACCTTTCATGCCTTTGCAATGGACCAATTGGGCAGGTTGCTTTCTAGACCAAGGTTAGCATCTGTCAACTTCATTAGATCCTCTATATTGAAGAGTATCAGGGCTAGAAAGGCATTCGGTTACGGAGATAATTACATCAGAAACGAACTCCTACCAAAGATAGAGAACGCCATAAGATACGTTAAATCATTCAACGTAGAAGCTGATAGCATAGATCCCGCAAAGCTAAGGAAACTCATCCTAAAAGGAATAAGTGAAGGGGGAAGTAAATCGCTGGAGACAGAGGAGATCCTTGCCCTCGGTGAGCACTTTCTTTTTTTCATGAAGGACTATAGCGAAGCACTGAAGAGATCTCAACTCCTGGACTATAATGATCTCTTGGCGGACTGGTTGAAGTTACCTTCGGAGAAGAAACGGATATACAGGTGGGTGCTTGTTGATGAACTCCAAGATCTCAACGAGATGGAATTTGAGATCGCATTAAAAGCTGGAGAGAACCACGTTCTTGTTGGCGACAGGAAACAGTCAATTTTTGGTTTCCAGGGCGGCAGCTCTTACAATTTTTCTCGTTTCATAGGCAGCCTCAGAGCAAAGAATGAGCCTCTTCTAAATAATCACAGGAGCACCGAACAGATACTCCGCTATGCAAAGGAATTTTACAGAAAGAACTCAATTGGACCAATGCCATCTGAGCTTGAAAACCTGCGATCCGACAAGGATAAGAACGGTGAAGTAGCAGTGGTTCATGTTGCAGATGATCCATTGAGCGCTCTCATGCCCATTCTGAAGACTTCTCCTGAAACAGGCACAACAGCGATAATTGTCAGGAGGAATAGGCAGGTTCAGGAAATCGCTCAATATCTCGATAAAGCTGGAGTCAGGTATGAGACCACGACCCCATGGAACCTGAACGAATCCTCAAAAGGCGATATCATTCGATATCTCAGATCTGTCATATCTCCAGGGAGAGATACCATCATATCGGCCCTCTTCACCCCATATTCTGAAACAATCATTTCACGAGCATTCTCTGTTTCTGCGAAGTACAAGTGGAAAGATATCCCCATCCCTGCGCTGAAAGAATTTGCCCCTTCACTGCATTCAGATATTACCAGCAAGAGATCCGTGGACGGGATTAACACCATGATGACGGACAAGATCCTTCCAATTGCAGCCTCTCTTGGAAGAGATCACTTCTATGCAGCATTATCAGTCCAGAATGCGATTGCAGAGTATTTTGCCGAATCAACTGCCCCGGATCTGGATGAATTGCTTGATTATATCTCTATATCCGAATATGAAGACGAAGTTCCAATTGGCGATGAAAAGCTTGTACTCACCACCGTACACAAAGCAAAAGGGATGGAATTTGATAATGTGATTTACTGTCCGGCGAGTTCAGGGGACAGGACATCCTACATAGATATAATCGCAAGAGCCATAATCCTCTGCGCAAAGGATATCGACGTAAACCAGGAGCTAAGGGATGAAGAGTCAAGAATCGATTTTGTCGCTATTACCAGAGCGAAAAAGAGCCTGGAGCTGATTGTTCCAAAAAGAAACAGGTCTCGGTACTATATTGATAAGATATGCCAGTTCAGCGAACATGCATCAACGGTCGACGAAAATACTGAGGAAGGCAGGTTATCGCGCGCCTATCAGCTCTTCCTTCATGGACATTCGGACGAAGCTCTTGATCTTTCTTCACCGAAGAGAGATTGGGTCGTAAATGCCATCAATGAATTCTTCAATGCAAGCATTCCACTCTCTTTCTCGATGGTAGAAAAGATCAGCTCCCCTTTTGAATTTCTCACTTCATATATCTTCAGCATCAGAGAACCGACCAGGGGAATGACGAAAGGCAGCTATATCCACTCCTCCGCGGAAAAGCTGTTCAAGGGTGAAAAAGTGGAAAATATTCCCGAAGATTATCTCCTGGCATTTGAAAACCTGAAACTTGTCAACCAGGAAATTATGAAAGAGACAGGAATGAAACAGCAATCTTCAGAACTGTCGCTAAATGTTCCAGTAGGGACATTATTCGAAGGAATATCAGAAAAATATTCTAAGATGCCTTTCAAGGGAAAGCTTGATGCCGTCTTCGAGTCCTCTGATGGCAAAGTGCTTATCGTTGACTACAAGACTGATGCATATCAATATGATAACGCAATCTCGGACCACAGGCTTCAGCTCTATATTTATAAAAAAATGTATTCTGCAGCATATAAGCTAGATTTACCCAGGATACAGATTGCTGCTGCTTATGTGAACCTTGTTGGACGTGTGAACACAGGCGAGGTAAAGTCATGGATAGATAGAACTGAGCCGAACAAGAGGAAGATAGATGGATTTGTAAAACTGCTTGGAAAAATGTTCACTTACAAGGACAATCCCGAAGTATTCATCGAAGACCTGCTGTCAGAGGAAGATTTGGGATCAAACCTACAGAGAGAGATCAGAGGAATTCTCGGGTACAAGGGTTCCTAATAGAATCTTTTGTAATTCAACATCCCAACCCAACCACATGAAAGAGCACAAATAGCAGGCTCAGATTCTTATTTAAGGCTGGCGTGTTACTTACTTGCACTCAAAAAAATAAATATACACGAATGATTACGTCACATAGCGGTGCGTGTCTTGGATGCAAGTCTGTATTTACATACGCGAATTCAGAAATCCTGTATAAATATAAGGGGCTTGGGAGTACGGTGAGCGTTAGATGAAATGTCCGGTCTGTGGGGAAAAATATAACAAACTCGACTACCAGATGCTCTCCAGGCATGTTGCTCAGTTTTGTGAGAGGAATGATACACCGCACGTTGAATTTGTGAAGTATTATTTGCCCGGTGCAAACTGGTTATCCGGCGAATTTACCAATGACATGAAGCAGGTCTTTAACTTCGAAAAGGGACAGTTAAGCGAGTGGATACTGCAGAGGTTGATACACAGACTCTTTGGTGCCAAGCCTCACCCTTTTATAGAGGCCATGCAGAAGCCAAAAAGATCTATTTTCCAGGGCTATTCCATTGAGTATGGCTATTTCCTGAAGCAGCGTATCAAGTCTTTTTCATATGTGCTTGCCAAGACTGATAAAGTTGAAATGCAGAAGCTGGAGGCCAAGCTTATACTGCCTGAGTTGCTTGAAGTCAATGGAAGTGATTCCCAGACGCGTTTGCTCGAAGCGATGGCTGAAAGCGTTGGTATACCAAAAGAAACCCTTGAATCCTCCATGCCGCTGCCACCGACGCTCCACTCAGTCAGACTCTGGAATTCAATCGCTGAAGCAGATCACTGGCTGGAGATTGCAGCCTCGGTGAATCTTCTGGATCTGGTGTATTCTCCAAACCTGATAAAGAACGGAGCTAAGCTCCCGTACTTTGGACAGTTTGTACTCGAGAACGAATGGATCCCTGAGGGTGTTAAGGACTTCCTCAGCGAGTCCGTCAAATACTTGGGCCCTCTCTCAGAGGAGTTTCTTACAGTAGTATGCAAGTATGCCGAAGAACTTGGTATGGCTGAAGACGTCCAGTCCGTATTCCTCAGATCGCTGGAAGCCTTCGACAGGCATATGCTTGCAAGATTAACAAGAGCGAAACAGTTCGAGTCCAAGTAATTTCTTCCGGTGCAAGTTTTTTAGCCGGACTGATATATCGCGACGTGGAAGATATCCTGAAGAAAAGAATCATGTTGAACGAGGAGCGGGTTGAGGTCGAGATTTATTACAGGCTTAATTTCGATGCAGACCGTAATTGTGGCTACATTAAGGTATTTGATAATTCTCACCAGAGGGAAGAAGAAAAGTTCGAAGTTTACATGGAGATATTGGAATGCGGTCTGGATAGCGATGCCGCTACCAAGAGGTTTGATACAATAGTACTCGATATAAAATCAGGAAAAATGGATGTTACTTATTAGGCTTTAAGATCAATTTTGAGGAATACCTCGTCCCCATCTTTCAGGTCATATTTTCCGCGAAGATAGTCGCTGCAAATAATCTCAATGATATCTGTATGCACGGTTCTTTCCGGCATTATTACAGCACAATCAGAAGTGAAGATCTTTCCCTTGAATGCTTTAACCGCTCCGAACGTTCTGTCCTCTGTCTGGAACCCTTCAATACGGATGCCGTCAGCTGCACTCAGCCTTGAATAATGGTTCATGTATTCTTCGTTAACCGTTACGTTCAGTGTGCCTAGATATGGAATAAAGCCAAGTTTGTCATTAAACTGTGTATAATACCCCTTTCTGGAGATATAGTATCTTCCCTCGCCAAGGCCACTGGTGACCTTTCCCTTAATGGCTAAATTCCTCTCAACATCAAGTACTGCAGTAAGATCATTCAATTCGCCGTAGAGTACCTTGAGACCTTTTTCAGTTATGGATATTACCTGTCTCCTTGCTTCCATCTTCCTAATCACGTACCCGTCGGATACAAGAGAGTTAATGTAATTAGAGGCAGATTGCTGGCTTGTACCAATCTCTTTTGAGAGTTCAGATGATGATATGTCAACAAATGTTTTGCCCCCCATTAATCTCATTAGGGTTTTAAGGACAAAGTATGGCATAATGTCTGACTTCAGTTACAATCACCTGATTATCTTCTGTTGCCGTAAAGCAAAGGTCCTAATCAACTTGCTCTTGAGCAAGGCAGTGAGAGCGCGGTCATTTGTAAGTACAGCAGCTCCTGTCTTCAGAGCGGCATTTATGATACATTCATCACCGGAACCATGAAACTCAAGTTTCAGGAAGGATCTGGCTACTCTCAGCGCTATTGGAGAACTTCTACCCGAAACTACCAGTCCTTCCAGCTCCTTTAATACGCAACTTAGCGTGACTGGTGTTACGGTTTCCTTGAGCTCCAGGATCGCTCTGTTAAGGTCTAATCTGTAATTTACAGCGTAGATGAATGCATTTGCATCAACTATAATGTATCTTGAGGAACTGGCCAAGGGTTATTCCTCTTTAACCATCTCCGCTATTGCAGTGTTCTTTCTGATTCTCTTGACTCTGACCTTTAATGTCTCTCCTTTTTTGGCACCAGGGATTATGATCGAAAAGCCCCTGAAATTTGCTCTTCCTTCTCCAGACTGGCCGATATCACTCACGGCTATACTGTAAGTCTTCCCTTCTTCCAGAGTAGATTCATTCTGATTTATGTCCTTGGTCATCCTCAGAGCATGTTGAGCCCCGCAGGCCTTACACTCGAGGAGATCAACCCTGCCAACCCTCTTTATTTCAGTATCTGGAGAGCCGCATTCATAACATTCCACGTATATCTGTATATATTGGTCCAGTTTCTTTCTTATAGTCTCGTTATCAACCTTCTTGTTGATAATCAACCTTGGACCATCAACATTCATACCTATTCCAAGTTCTCTTGTAAGGAATTTAACAAACGCCTTTGGTTCTCTGTTAAGCATCTCAATGACAGAAGTAAAATTTCTGATTATAGTTACCTTGCCTTCATATATCACATCTGGTTCAGGCACTTTCAGTCTTCTCTCACTCTTTATTGAAGTTGAAAAAGTACCTTCTGCCTTGTCCAGAAGCTTTGAATAAACATCCTCGGCCATGCATAGAAATCTCAGCTAGATTCTTAATCTTTTTAGTATGAATCAATGATTATTATTGAGTGTCAGTTATACTACATACAGAAGAATCATGATGCCAGACATAACATGGTCTAATGAACAGACAGTGCATCTAAAAATACGATATTTTACTGCATTGATAGATATTGAAAAGTAAGACATTTTTGATGTATCGTATGGCAAATGTATGGCAAAATGCAAAATATTTATATACTTCTGTAGTAATCACTCTTTGTGGCAATGGATCAAGACGAAAAGATAACCATTAGGATATCTAAAGAAGCTCTTGCTGAAATAGATGAGTTCCTAGAAACCAGACAGGATTTAGGAACAAGGTCCGAATTCATAAGAAATGCATGTCTGAGATTTATTCAACAGGCAAGGATGGGCCAGGACAGTAGAAATGGTAAAGTTTACGTTAAACTCAGAGGACTCACCGAGAAGTGGCTTGAGAAGTCCGTCTCAATGGGATTATTCAGTGATCTGGAAGATGCTGTGACCTCAATTATATCTGAATTTGAGAGTGATGGCTCTCTTGTTAGGACCATTGAGAAGAAACTCGAGAAATTCAAGGAGGCTGAACATGTCTTTGACAAATTCGATTTCGTTTCAGCCGATGATAAAAAATCGTTTCAAGTTAGGGAATATAGAAAAGATTGAGAGGTGTTTGAAAGATGGAAACAGGTGAAATGGAAATGATGGACCCAAGGGACATCAGAGAGAGGATAGTAGGTGTAGTGCAGGAGTACTTCGAGGAAAGAGATGATACCACAGTCGTGTCTTTCGGAAAAGCTGGCGCAAGGATCCTGAAAAAGGTGCTTCCTTTTGAGACTGGAAAGATAAACTTCCATTCTGTAGTATTGAACGAGCAGAGTGCAGTTGACGAGGCACCGAAGAAAAAGAAGAGATCATTCTGGCGGAGAGCCTCATACTTTGAAGTCCACTTGGACGACAACAGAGACGGTATTTCGAAGACAACTTCAAATGGTCTTGCCCTTGAGAGTGTCTTTTACAAGGTTAATACTATTAATGTCGGTACAACCCAATACAAATCCTCACCAAGATTAATGGCTGAACAGCTGCTATCGAACATGAACAGGTCTTCTGGCTTCATCCTGGTGACCGGCTTTGGCGGATCATTCGGACAGACAATGCACATTGAGTTTGCAAAGTTGCTTAACAAGCGTGGGATTCCACACATGAGTGTAGTAATAAAGCCACAGAAGTCGCAGAGACAGGCAAGGTTTGTTGCAGACAAGGGAATAATTGACTTAATGTCTCATGACTCGAATGTAAAGATCTACGATAATGAACTTCTCCTTGGGAAGGAAATTCGACTCGATCCGCTTGCATCATACAATGCGATGGACAGGGCAAACGATGTAATCTGCAGAGACCTCAGAACATACGGTATTCTCTTGACTGAGATAGCTGCAGAAATGAAGAAAAGTATTTTTTAATTTATTAAAGAGTTGAGAGTATTTCACTCTCAAACATCTCTCTATCACAATAGATACAAACCAGTTTTGTCGGTTTTCTTGACATTACAAGAAATTCTGGTATTACTGGCTCTCTCGTATTTGTAATGCAGTTTTGGTTGGAACACTTCACTATTCCGATGACAGTATCACTGAGTTTTACCGGGAACTTTTCTGTGATCTCATAATTCTTGATGATGCTTATGGTTGCCTCAGGTGCAATCAGCGCAATCCTGTCCAGTTCATTTCTCTCCAGGTATCTGGACTCTATCTTAACCACATCTTTATTGGCTGATACCTTGCTCTGCACAAACATACCTACGCTCACGGTATATTCCTCCTTGCCGGTTATATTCAAAATAGATAAGACCTTCAGTGCCTTCCCTGCAGGTATATGATCGATTACGGTTCCATCCTTTATCTTCGCAATTCGTAGCGTCTGTTCCATCATTGATCCCCCCCAAGTAGAAGGGAAATTAGTGCCATCCTTACTGGAACACCATAAAATGCCTGTTTGAAATACCTAGCCTGAGGTAGAGTGTCCACTTCCGGTCTAATTTCATCTATTCTCGGAAGGGGGTGCATTATGATAGCTTTCTCTTTCATTTTAGATACCGTGATCGAATCTATAGAATAAGAACCGATCAGGCTCATATATTCATTCTGGTCAGTAAATCTCTCCTTCTGAATCCTGGTTATGTAAAAAACATCGGTGTCTTCGAGGACAGTGGAGATATCCTCTTCCTGGCTTATCTGTATTTTTCCATCCACCGCTGTCAAAATATGTTTTGGTATCCTGAGACTTACTGGTGATACTAGAGTTACTGTAACCTTAAACCTGGACAGTGCAAGCAGCAAGGAGTGCACGGTTCTTCCATATTTCAGGTCACCAACCAGAGAAATCCGGAGGCCATCGATTTTCCCAAATTCTTTCATCATTGTATACAGGTCTAGCAGAGTTTGCGTAGGGTGTTGTCCTGATCCGTCTCCCGCATTTATTATGGGTTTTGCGGTAAACCGGGAGGCAAGTCTTGCAGCTCCCTCCAGGGGATGCCTAATCACGATAATGTCTGAATAAGACTCAGCCATTCTCACCGTATCAGCAAGTGTTTCCCCCTTTGCAACTGACGAGGTCTTTGTGTCTGAAAAACCCAGTGACGACCCTCCAAGGCGGAACATTGCACTTTCGAAGGAAAGTTTCGTTCGAGTACTGGGTTCAAAAAACAGCGTAGCTAGAACCTTTCCGGTCATTGAACTGAGGACGCGCTTTGACTCTAATGCTTCCGCCATCCTGTCTGTCAGGGAAAAAATCTCAATCATCTCTTCAGTCGAGATGTCATCAATTGAAACAATACTCCTATTTTTAATCATTAAAAAAAAAGGAAGCGTTAGAGTATTATTAATATTTCACGAATATGTGAAGTTTTTCAGTTACCGGTTATTGCGAACCCTCAGAAGATAGAATACACATTAAATACGACGGAAAAATCATACCTCATGGAAAAGAGCTCCGCCCTGCAGGGTTTCCATAAGCTGAGTATTGATCAGAGAGTCAAACTTCTCAGGCAGGTAACGGATCTCTCCGAGGATACTATCGCAGACCTCTCAGGAAGTGCCACACTCTCCGTGGAAAAGGCGAATAATCTTATAGAAAACGTGATTGGTATATCTGAGCTTCCGCTTGGTATCGCGACAAATTTTCTGATCAATGGAAAGAATTACCTCATTCCAATGGCAATTGAGGAGGCATCCGTAGTTGCCGCCTGTTCTTACGGTGCAAAGATAGCGAGAGCTTCTGGAGGGTTTGCAGCTTATTCCACAGAATCTCTGATGATTGGTCAGATCCAGGTCCTGGGTCTTACGGATATAAATACTGCGTCCGCCAAGGTTGTCATAAATAAGGAAAGAATCCTTAAGATGGCAAACGAACGCAGCAAGACACTTCGTGAACACAACGCCGGTGCAAGGGACATTGAGACTCGAATTATCGGGGTAAATGAAAAGATGCTCGTGATCCATCTGATTGTGGATGTAATGGATGCAATGGGTGCCAATGTTGTGAATACAATGTGCGAGCATGTTGCACCGCTGATTGAAGAGATAACTGGTGGTTATGTGAATCTCAGGATACTGAGCAACCTCTCCATTCACAGAAGATCATATGCGACAGCGACGTTCAGAAGTGAACTTATCGGGGGAAGGGAAGTCGCAGATCGAATAATACAGGCGTATAACTTCGCGGATCTCGATTTATTCAGGGCAGCGACACATAACAAGGGAATTATGAACGGCATAGACGCCGTATTGTTGGCAACAATGAACGACTGGCGAGCAGTTGAAGCCGGAGCCCACTCTTTCGCCTCAATAGGTGGGTATCATTCTTTGACAAAGTACAGACTTGCTGCTTCTGGAGATATCATCGGCTCAATCGATATACCGATAGCTATTGGCACGGTAGGTGGCTCCACTACTGTATCTGCAAAAGCACGAGCCGCGAGATCCCTCCTTGATATTAAGGACTCCAGAGAATTTGCATATGTACTCGCATGTGTGGGTCTAGCGCAGAATTTTTCCGCTATCAGGGCACTTGCCAGCGAAGGTATTCAGGCAGGGCACATGAAGCTGCATGCGAGAAATATAGCCTTGAGCGTCGGTGCACCGGATGTTCTTGTGGATTTGATTGTTGAAAGAATGATGCAGGTGAAAGACATATCCCACTCCTCGGCGAAGAAAATTCTGGAGTCTTTGGAAAAAAGTAATAAATATTGATCGGGGATATTCTCAGAGAATGGAAGATTTTCAAGTGATATTGAGGTCAGGTTTGTCGCTTCTCGAGAAGGGAAAATATCTTGACGCACTCCGTGAGCTCTCCAAAGTTGAGGAAAATTTCAAAGGAAAGGAAAGTGGGGAAGCCGCTGACTTGTTTATGGCCATCTCGCAAGCATATTACGGTATGACCCCAAAAGTGGATGAGAATTCTATCAGATATTCCGACATGGCTTACAGGATTCACAGCAAGATAGATGACAAATCCTCCATGATTAATGATCTTGCATATTCTGCATATGTAGAGATGGATGCAAATAAAATGCCTGAGGCTGAGAGAAGACTGAATGATGCGATTAAGATTGCTGGCGATATAAAAGATCAGGAGACGTTTTGTGAGCTCCTGACTACCAAGGCAGATCTTCTCTCTGCAAACAAAAAGAGAAGAAAGGAAGCTGAACAGCTTTACAAGGAAGCTAAGTCAACTTCAAAGAAGAATGGATTCTTGCCAAGTTATTTTGAATCCGCTTCTGGAGAGTTAAAACTGAAGAGAATGCAGGAACCAGCCGATAAGGTCCTTAAAGATGCAATCCTGCTCCTTGATGAGGCGGAATCAATAGCCCTTGAAATAAAGAACAAACGCGAGAGGAAGGCGTTTATCGATGACGTTTCAGAGCTGTACGATATCGCGTCTGATCTTGCAATGGAACTGGAAAAGGTCGACGAGGCGATCAGCCTTGCAGAAAGAATGACAAAGATACTTTCTAAATAATCTCTCTGATATATTCGTCGACTGTTAGGCCCATATCTTGCATCACTGCAAGCAGAGCCGTCTCAAAATCCAGAAATTTCATAGTCTTTAGAAAATCTCCGGCTGTTCTTATTATCTCTTTCTTGCTAATTGTACCAGAAGAGGTTGCATATTCCAGTAGCCTGTCAGATAGAGGCTTGTCACGGCTAATTGAAAACAGCTCTTTTTCAGATACAGAAAAATCCAGAGGTACAGAAATTCCAGACACTGTGAAGTTGGGCTTCAGTTTCCCAGAATCCACTGTTAAAAGACCATCGTTAACACTTTCCTGGACGAGCCGTGTTACATTTTCCTGGGACAACAGGTGGCGTTTGAGCGACAACTCCTTTGTCAGATCATTCTCCGTGATTGAGTCGGCCCCTTTCTTCGAGGAAAGAGCGAGGGCGATGAGCCGTCGAGCCATCTCCTTATTCATGCAAAATCACTAGAAGGCAGCAAGTTCTTGCTGCAATTTTTCATAGTCTGGTTCTACACCGGGGTCATCTGTTACCCACTTATAACGAACAATGCCCTCCTTATCCAGAATGAAGACTGATCTCTTTGATGCAGAGAGTCCCTCTACTCCCACAAACCTTTCATCAAGGATTCCAAATCGCTTCGAAGTCTCTCTGCTCGCGTCGCTTAATAGATCAAAATTAAGGTTGTTCTCCTTTGCAAACTGTGCTAAAGAAAATGGCTGATCAACACTGATTCCAACCACTTTAGCATTCAGGTTATTAAAGCGTGACATAGAATCCCTGAAGTTGCACATCTCTTTCGTGCATACACCTGTGAATGCCCCCGGGAAAAACGCAAGTACTGTTTTCGCGCCTGCATAATCTTTCAGGGACTTGGCTTTCAACTTTGAATCGAGCATTGTAAAATCTGGTGCTTTCTCATTTAAGCTTGCTGCCATATATATCGGATTCACGATGGCAAAAAAATATAAAAGGTTGTCATTGCGTGTTACGAAAGCTGTTGCACTATTATCTGGTGGGAAAGATTCTTTCCTTTCCGCGTTGATCGCAATGGAGAGTGGCTTGGAACTGGAAGAGGCATTAATCGTCGATGCTATCGTGGATTCCCCCATGTTTCATTTCCCGAACCTGAAGAACGCAGATCTGGTGGCCAGTCTTCTTGGCCTTCCTGCAGCTCATGTCGCGGAAAAGGAATTTGACTCATTCATTTTGTCGCTTAAATCAAAAGGAATAGAGGCAATTGTAAGCGGAGCGATAGCTTCAGATTACCAGGCAACCAGAATTGAAAGACTCTGCACAGAATCAGGGATGTTATCCTTCACACCGCTGTGGAGGAAGAACCCGGTTTCGATCCTGGATGAGATTATTCTGCGAAGTATAGATGCAATTATCATATCTGTCTCCGCAGAAGGGTTAGACTCCTCTTTCCTGGGGCGGCACTTGGATGCGAACCTGATCTCTGATCTGAAAGTCGTGGCAGAAAAGCATTCTATCAACATCGCTGGGGAAGGAGGCGAATACGAGACTTTTGTCCTAGGCTTTCCAGGATCATCCAAGATCTTGATAAGAAGTAGCAGAGTTGCTTGGGAAGGAAGTTCTGGAAGACTGGAGCTTGAATGTTACCTGGAAGCTAAAGAGTAAGACGTTCGACCTCTATTGCATCCCATGTAGGGTATTCCTCAACTTCGTAGAATGATAAATCGAGCAACTTTTTGAGTTCCGGAATGATCCAGGTCGGGACTTCAATTCTATTCTTGAATTTATTTATAAATAGCATTTCATCGGGGACACCGACGCTCTTGATCGAGCCAGCTATTTCTTCTAGGTTTGTCCCCTCTACAACGCCTTTCAGGATCGTTCCGTCCTTGGTAATAACGTCAATTCTCCTTGCTACGTTTTTAGCTCTCCTCTTCAAGCGGTTCTTCAACTGGACTCCGTCTTTGAAAGATGCAGAGCAGTAGTGCACCGTAAATTCAGGATGTGATCTTACCATATCGATCGCCAGATCTCTGGATCCAGTTGCGCCTGATTCGTAGTCGTTCTTTATGGAATAATTCCTTCCCAGAAGGTTGTTGAAATTTGTCTCAGAAAACTCCAGTTCGTTCAGATTGATGAAGTCCAGCTCCATCCTCTCGGAAAAGTCTATCAGCGCGTTCATGTCCTTTCCTCTATCCGGCAGGGAAGGTACCTCTATACCAACTGACAGGCCATTATCTCTAGCCCATTTAATCCTCTGCTTGAATATGGAGCGGTCCATGTATCGCCAGATCTCCTCAGGTGGGTGGAACCTTATTTCATCAAGACCAGCGGATGCTACGGCGTCAATAGCCTCTTTTGATCCGCTAATGGTATAAAGGTGAATGTGGTGACTCTGACCAAACTCGCTTTTCAGCATCCTGATGTATTCAGAGGTTCTGTCATAGAATTTCAGCGGATCCCCGCCGGTTATCCCGGTTCCGGTCGCGCTAATCATATTTGCTTCTGTAATTGCATCTCTCATGTTATGCAGAGGCATTTCATCTGCAAACATTACATCCAGCATCTTTTTCTCAGTTGATATGGGACAATAGAAGCATTTGGCATCGCAGATCCCGGAAACGAAAAGTACCATCTTTCCGCCCTTGGCGCAAAGCTGGCATCCTAGTGGTAAACTACCAGTATATGCGGATCCACCGCCAAGCTTCTTCACCGTTTGCGGATATAAAGGTAGAATTTAACCTTACCTCAAATTTTTCTATACGAACCGCGAATAACAGAGGGGTTGCTAACCGTAGATGGGTCTATTGGAGAGTGGTCTGCGGATTGTGTTCAGTATCCTTGGAGAAGCGTTTAAGATCGAACACTTCATTCAATATCTTGATATAAGTGTCTCCAAGAATAGACGGGTCCGGAATCTCGGGTTCAAGCATAAAACTGTTTGCAGAAATCGCTATCCCAGACCTTCCAAGCTTAGAGATATATTTCAGACGTTCGGCTGGCATGACCTTCTTGTAACTTCTGGGAGGCAGCACACCACACCTTTCTATTTCACGTAAAAACACAGGTCTTCCAAATAGGTAGTACAGTATATTCAGTGCAATCTCAGGTGCTTCGTCCGGGTCCATGCTCAGTGCTACCTTGCCAATAGTTGCATATAGATCAGATGAGACCTTCTTTCCTATTGAGTAGAGCTTGGACGGTGTAACATCCCTTTCCTCCAGAATCTCCAACTCGGTGAGAGCCCTCAAATATCCCGTTAGCACCAATCTGTGAAGTTTTAGACCCCTCTCTACCATCGCCCTGTGCAGTCCTGAAATTGTGTTTTCCTTGACAGATAGTTCCTGAAGTATGACCTCTTTCAGATTGGTCTCATCTTCGATTTCGCTCATGATAAAAGATCCCCTCTTCTCTTCTTGATTTTCTTTAACATCAAATTTGATCTGAGGATGGCTGACTTACATATTTCAGAAGATTTACCCAGAAAGTTCAACGGATTGAGAGCATCCTGAAGGACAGAGAGACTGACACGGTTCTTAGTTGCTTTAACTATCAGATCGATGTAGGAATCGACAGAACTGCTATTCATAGAGGCTCTTCTTACTATCTCGTGGGCCTCATCTCTGGGAACGCCATTTGCATTTATCGCTATGACGAGGGATTCAGACATTGCCAGCGGGTCACCACGCAGATTGGACAACATTCTCTCTTCATTTACATACAGTGTAGATAAAACATTGGTTGTCTCAAAGACAATGTAATCCGACAGTATACATGTGTATGGAATTGTAAATCTCTCAAGTGCGCTGTTGGCAAGGTCTCTTTCATGCCACAACACTGACGCTTCTATTTCAGGGTTAAGAAAGCTTCTAACCAGTCTGGAAAGACTGGTGATATTCTCGCATGTGATTGGATTCCTTTTAGAAGGCATGGAACTGGACCCAACCTGATTCTTCTTCTCAAAACCTTCCGAGACTTCGTATATTTCGGGTCGCTGAAGGTTCCTTATTTCAGTAGCAAGACGCTCAGCGGTTGCGCACATATTTATCAGGATAGACAGGAGCTCAATGTATCTATCACGGCTGACTACCTGCGTTGAGTTTTCTTCAGCATTAAGACCTAGAATAGTGAGGGCCTGCTCCTCAAGATCGAGAGCTCGGGGGCCAAGTCCAGCGCCAGTGCCGACAGGGCCACGGATTTTTCCAACAAGAAACCTCGGAGTTGCTTCTAAATATCTATCACAGTGTCTCAGAAATTCGGCCAGAAATACAGATAGTTTCAGTCCAAAAGTTATGGGGCTCGCATGCTGTCCATGAGTTCTCCCAAGCATTGGAGTCTCTTTATACCTAGAAACAAGCTTAGAGAGGGTTTCAATCAGTGTTTGCATTGATTGTAAGAACTGAATGCTGAAGGTCTTAAGCTGCAGCCCGGTTGCGGTGTCATTCACATCATTTGATGTCAACCCCGCATGAAGATATTCTCCAAGACCCTTTGAATGTGCATTCGTGACATTGATCATAGCGGTAATGTCATGCCTAGTCTTCAGCTCCTCTTTTGCAATTTCACCATATTTGATTACATTACTTTCGATCAGTCTGCTTAACTTATCCGGTATCTCCTTTGGAATGAGCCCAAACTCTGTTCTTGCTTCCAGCACTGCTAGTTCAACCTGAAGCATAAATTTCAACCTGACTTCTTGAGAAAAAATTGACTTAACCTGTTCTCGCCCGTACCTGTAGTCGATAGGTGAAATCTCCACAATCCTTAATGGCTTGGATATATTATTATAATTGTTGATGAGACACACCAATTACAGAATATGACAACTCCGATATTACCTGAATTAATATCTGCATGCTTATCAGTGTGCTAACGAGTATGTCAAAGTTTGCAGTGGAATATAGAGCCTCTGTAGAAATTGTTTCCATTAGATATAAATGCAGGTTTTGATTATCTTGAACGTGAAACTGTTTATGAAAAGAGGCACGAAAGACAGGTCGGTTGGCGTTGTCATAGGTGCACTCCTCCTGACAGTTATCATGTTCTCACTCTTATCGGCTTATATCCTATATTATGTTCCAACGGCTGCGCAGGAAAATGCAATTTCATCTGTCACTTCACAGGAAAATGGCTATATATCACTCTCACAAGGGATGTATTCCCCAGGTTATCCTGGATATTCACTATCGCAGTCAATGCCTCTTGGCTATGGAGGGATACCTCCATTCTCGCAACCCACCTCAACCTCGATCAGCTATACGAGCAACAGCTCTATTTTTTCAGCGTCGCTAAATTACTCCTTCAACATAACGCTGACAAACTCCACACTGCCTAAGACATTATCGGCAAATGAGGTTGCAGTTCTTCCCATAACCATAAGGAGTGCATATAACGAGCCCGCCACTTTCAACTTAAATCTCTTGGTGAAGACTAGTAAGTACAAGTCGTTGGAAGCACCTCACTTGACAAACATCCTCTTTCAATACACCAATGGCACTGTCATCCCTTCCTGGCTTGAAGATAACAATACCAACACTTCTGTTGCATCAAATTATTGGTTGAAGCTTAATTCTATCACCGCGAATAATCCTTTGACAATTTACATGGTCTTCCTTCCTCTTTACATAAATGTAATGAATAAGTATCAGACTGGTGAAGCAGCTCAACTTTCGCCCATATTCGGGCAATACAACGACATAGCCCAAGTGTTTAACCAGGGTCTTGAGTATCAGATATATTATAGCTCTTCAAGCAATGTAGACAGTACGCTGTATCAAACGAATCTCTATCTTGGCTCGCTTAGCAATGGAGCGTCAATACAGTACAGCCGCTATACATTTACATCGAGTACTGCTCCCTTTCTCACCAACTTTACGGGAAATACGCAGACTGTATGCACTCTGCAGGCGACCCCCACCTCTGAACCAAATGTGATAATGAATTACAACTACGGATATAGCAACGGAGAACCTTATCCGAACCCGCCGGTCGCTAATCCGTCCGGTGCTTCATGGTTGATTAAGATGATAGGGTTCGCGCAGGTCAATACTACAACTCAAATCAATGCCTCATATGCAATGGGAGTCGGCATCGGCTGGTCTGTCTGTAGTGGACCTTCAAACGGAGTAAACTGGCTTGGCCTTGGCAGCAACTCAAATAACATTGTGAACGACTACAACCAATGCTTTACAGGTAATAAGCATAACAACCAAGAACCTTACCTGAGGAGCGCAAACGGTACGATCTTTTCCGGCTCTTATGCAATAGAGATGGACTATTTTGGAGATCATGGAAAGGAGTATACATCTATGTCGTCTAACAACATGCTTACATATTACTCTCCGGCTTTTCCAACAAATGGTGCGATTCCGGCAGTTACCTATGGTTCTGTATCAATTGACAACATAACTACGATTCCTGTCACTGTAACTAATACGCAATCTACTCCAGAACCTGCCAATTTCCAGCAGAATGTCTCTTTTAACAGCTCTGAATACATGAAGTATGAAGACCAAGGTTTGCAGAATCTGTTATTTGTATACAGCAACGGATCCATTGTTCCATCCTGGCTTGAGAGTGGAGACAACAGGTCCGTTAACTCGGTATTCTGGCTGTCATTAAACAGTCTACCAGCGTTCGGAAGTGTAGACATCAACATTGTCCTTCTCCCGAGGTTTATGAATGTAATGAACACGTTCAGGACTGGTGAGTCACCTAATCTTTCCGCAGTGTACGCTGAATATGATGATGGAGTTCATGTTTTTCCATTTTACAATAATGGATGCAGCGCTTCAGGCATGACTTCCACGAGTAGTTCATCGTTACTTTCTACTTCCAATGTGAGTGGTCCAAATGGTAGTGTCGTAAAAGTCATAACATTGAGTGGTTCTGTTGGTTCTTCGTCAGCTGAGACGGTTGCTTGGTTTAACACACCAACTGGCGGGAACATAATATTGCAGGGATGGATGAATATTAATACAAACAATAACGCTCTCTTTGCTGCTAGGGGCGGCAATCTCACCGCAAATACAAATTACTTACTTGGTCTGGGATGGTATGGAAAGGAATCATCCATTGCATTAGAGAATGGAAGCTCTAATTCTCTTATTGCAGGCTCTTCAAGTGGTCTTCCATCGCCGCAATGGTTCTGGGTCTCAAGTGTAATCTCTGGAAGCAACTTGTCTTCTAACGTCTACAACTATCCAGCTAGCCTTGGAGGAACTCTTAGCGCAACTGCATCCACAACTAATACGACGTTGCCTTCGACAAACAACTATTCCGGAATTGCAGTCTGGTCTGGATCTAGCGGGAGTGCCTATTTCTACCTACTCAGAGCGATAGAATACCCTGCAAACGGAACTTTCCCCACAGTGCAGGTGGGCTTGAATGAGTCTTCCACCGCGGTGAATCCAAACATACTGGAGTATTCGGGCTCTGTCGTTCTAAAAGGAACGATTACCACACACCTGAATGTTGGATCAAATGGGGGTACCGATCTATATCTGTCTGATGGCTCCGCAATATTGTCAAACGGCAAAATGCAGGTGATCAGTTCCATTCTGCCGGTAAACGTTACATTAAATGGAACAGACCTCAATCTTGGTGTCAACGCAGTCTCCTTATCAGGTAAGAATGTAACAGCTGCTGGACAGGGTTCGAGCATAATAAAGCTCTTAAATACGCACCTTCTTTCCGATATTTTCTACAAGAATGAAACTATAAGCTTACTTTCGCCAGCCTTCGTACCATATACGGCTCAAATTGCAAAAATTAATCTGACATCGTTCAAATATACGATCTCAGGCGTTACAGCGAATGGGTTCAACTATTCAATGTACCAGAAGTTTGGAAATTCACAGCTTATCGGTTCCAATTCAACCTGGTTTATGGGGTCAAACAGTTTTTCTGTGCATTACGCTTCAGATACACTTACGATTCAGTTGGTTAAGAATTATGTATACCTGAATGCATTGGATTTAAACTATTTCACATATTCGCTACTTGATATCTGAGGAGATGAAATGAAAGGAGTAAGAAGAAAGGACAGCGCTGTTTCGGAAGTGATCGGAGCAGTCCTGGTTTTTGCGATTTTTATCTCGGTCTTTACCACCGTCTCTTCATATTACATTCCCGCGACTCAGTCAGCTGCGGAAACCAGTTATCAGTCATCAACCCTTGCAGCTATGTCAGATTTAAATACCCTTATGAGCAAGCCCGGGTACAGCACTGGAACAATTATCAATCAGTATGTACCGCTTGGTATTCAGGGCGGGGTTCTGTCGCCTTCAAGATCAACTTCACTCACTTATTCTAGCTTGGGACTATCCGGGTCACTCAGTTTTGGAGTTGGCATATCATTTGCGTATACTGAACAGGCACCTACTTCTGCAATACTGAATAAGCTGATCGGGACCATTCCTATCGACTCTCTCTCAAACCCTGTCGCGGAAGCATACGATAAGGCGAATGGAAACCTTTACGTTGCAGGTTTCGGCTCAAACGACGTCGCCATAATCCAGGTCCCTACAGGGACACTCTTGGGATATGCGTATGCCGGTGCAGGCCCGAAGTTGATCGCTATTGATTATGCAGCTAATAGCATTATAGTCGCGGATAATACTACGCTTAATTCCACCAGTTCTAGCTACGTCACCCTGAGCGTGATATCAGGAACGAGCAACAGCGTTGTGCAGACTGTTTACATTCGCGACAATTCAACTTATTCTGGAAGACCAGACACATGCTTTAACATCACCGCAATGACTTACGACCCTGGAAACACCACTACAGGTCCAACAATAGATTTAGCATACAACTATTATTACAATAGCGCGTCCACAAACAAGAACCATTTATATAGCAACGTATCTGTCTTCAGCGCACTGAATTTCCAGCTCCTCACTAATAGGCAACTAGGGGTAAACTATGTAGTTAGTTCCCTTTCGGCATGTGACTTTTCGAACGACTCGCTCATCGGGATTATGAAATCACCTCTCTCGCAGTACGCAGACAACCCCAGCTACAGTGTTTTCAATCCACTCACACTATCGTATTACAATGTATCAATAGGATTTTCAACCTTCTACAAAAGTTATGGGTACTGCACCTCCACAAAAAGCGTGGAACCCTCTTCTTTATCCTTATTACCGCTACCGTATTCCGCTGAATTGACTCTCAAGGTTCTTGGACTCCCCGGTGTGAAGCTGACTAGTATATTCACTGACCCACTGTCACCAGGCAGCGGCAATCTCTTTTTCACTTTTAACATTACAAACCAGACTAAGACGGTCGGTACTGGGTCTCCAAACCTTGCCTATCCGGCATCTGGGGCAGTCGAAACTACAAATAGCGGGGGGATCTTGGGGTTAGCACAGTTCTATTCTACCCCCGGCTACATCTTAGCACCGAACGGTTTGACTTCGTACAGTGCAAACGTTGCAAACTCTACTTTTGGATCGAGTATACATTCTTACAAATTCGGAACCAATACCCCAGCCAACGATTTTGTCTATAATTTCACTTTTCAGCCAAACAATTATCCAGTTGTGTTGACGGGCAACCAGGTTGGCAAGGAGGCAAAAGGCATCATTTCAATACAGGCTACATCCCTTGGGAATGTGTCTGGATATTATTTCGTAACTAACACTAAAAGCAACAGCGAAACCATGCTAACGCTGAATTCCGCAGGGTACGTGACTGCGTCCACAATCATTCAGGATAATTATTTTAACGGGCCATATGCATCTGAATATAATCCGGTTAATAACTACATTTACGTTACAGATTACTTCGGATGTTCCGTCTCGGTTCTGCAACCCATAAGCAATAGGCTGGTTGGCCTGATATATCTAGGTGCTGGTACTTTTCCAACCAACTTGACGGTTAATACTGGGACAGGCGCTGTATATGTTGCTGAGTCGGCCACCAACGCAATTGCCGTGATAACAAATTTATCCCTTTCACGTGTAATATCTCTTGGGGCAAATTGCTACCCTGTAAGCGTCAGTTACAATCCTAACACAAAATCTGTATACTCATCCGTGAATTACGAGGGCTCGACCCAGACAGGTGCCTACTTCCTGAACATATCAGAAAGCGGGAACTATACAAGAATCAACAGTGCTTTGCTTTCGGGAGGAAAGGCCTGCCAGGTTGCGCTTAATGGCTTGAACAATGTTACTTATGGAATGATTGAGTTTAGCAACGGTTATTTCTTATATGATCTGTCCATCAATTCGCAATTTAACGGATATCAGTTATCGATTCCTTCAGGCAAACTCATTTCACTGACTTTTGACGATTATAATGGAATACTTTACGCCACGTCGTATAGTGGAAATAGGGTCTACTTATTTCAACAGGCCACAGGTTCACTCTTTGGCAGTTCAGATTTCACACCGAGTTCTCCACAGTTCATTCTAACAGGATCTGGACCTATGGGCTCAGTATTCGATTTGGCAAATGATCTCCTTTATGTAGTCAATTCAGCTTCGAATAATCTGACAATCATCAATACCGTGAATAACACATTCTTTGCAACAATATGGATCGGTACGGGCCCACAATTCGGAACCTTTGATTCTGAGCTTGGCTGCATATTTGTTCCGGATTTCTCACTGAACAAGATCACCATTTTGAATGGCGGTTTTACCATTTACAATGGCAGGATTGGGGTATTTCATAGCGGCTCGGTACCTGTCGGGGGGAGCATACACACAACAGCGAGTACAAGCTTCGTGCAGCCCATAAGCTATACCATTGAGGATGGAGCTTTGATCCAGAATTACACTGCAGCGGGCAAATCAAACCTCATATCGGGATTGCCCTTCACCCTGCTTAATGATAGCGGTAATCTCTATTTCACAGATACTTCATTCAAATTGAGCCTTTCTAATGGCTTGACCAACTCCACAGCAGGGTCTGTAGCCCCCACTGACCTGAAAATGCAGGTCGTGAGTTCAGTCAATGCAACATACTTCCAGGGATCGAAGTTCTTTATTACAGATATCTACGGAAATCAGTACCAGGTTGCAGCCACCAATGTATATCTTGAGAATTTCAGCCTAAATCTGAATGGTAGGTATGCTTCACTGTTCAATGACTACATGTATAGTATCTACTCTGGAAAAACTGGAAATGCAACGAATCACTGGGATTTCAAGGGATTTCCATTTATTGTAAATCTGGCTGGACAGTCTCTCACCGTTTCAATGCCAATCGATGCGATTCTACCACTTTACTTTGTGTCGATATTATATTATAATATTGGATTGCTGGAGGTATAGAACGATGCGTGCTTTGAGATCTGATCAGAAGGATGAGGCAGTTGCCGAGATTATCGGGTACATACTCGTCTTTGCGATGGTTGTAGTTACTGTTAGCTCGTTCGTTATTGTATACGTGCCATATTCTTCCAACACTAACCTTGCCAATTACCAGTCTCAGGCTCTCAGTTCATTATCGTCAATCGAAACTCATATCACCTATGCAAATCCGTCGGTCGGGACACAATACACCCAGAATATTCCAATGGGAGTCAAGGGATCGTTCTTTACTCCGACTTCTCCCACAACTGCATCTCTCTTCTCATCTGATCCAAGCTTTTCTCTCTCTTACGATATATCCTTGAATGTACAGATCGAAGGATACAAAAGCAGCGTTGCAAGCCCTGACAATAAAGTGATCGCGACTATACACACGGGCAGAAGCCCTATCTCTATAGTATGTGACCCGGTGAACGGTTTCCTATACGTCGGCGACTATAGTGCATGTGAAGTCAACGTCATAAGCGGTGCAACCAACAAGGTCGTAAATACATTCAGCCTTGGTGCAGGACTTCATCCGTATGCGATGGCTTTTGACACTGCAACCAATGATCTCCTGATTACAATCTTCAATGGTGGCTCAGCAAACAAGATAGTTTCAGTCAGTACAGCGACAGGACTCATAGAACAGACTCTTTCCGCTCCGGATATATTCTATGATATTGCATATGACCAGAACACCGGCGCCGCACTTGTCTCTTTCCAGTCCTTATCAGGAGGGGCTGTTGGAATAGCTGTCTATAACGCAACAAATTTCCTCACGATACAACCACCGCTCAATTATGCAACCTCGTCGGGAACGATACCTTCCGCCCTGACTTATGACCCTTCTAATGGCTTGATATATGTCGCCGGGGGTTACCACATATGGGCCCTAAATGGTGTGTCATACAAGCTGGTAACATACTATCCGACCCTTTCGTCACGTCAGACGATAAGCTCCCCATATAATATAGCGTTCGATTCATCTAACGGTATCGTTTACGCTACCGCCAGCTTTGTATCCGGAACTGGAGGGAGTCTTGCATCCATTCAGCCATCGAGCAGCAGCGATGTTCTCTATGAATTCAACGCTACCAATAATCTCGAGATAACTTCCACCATTGCAACCGGGCGGCTGCCTGCAGCAATTATCTATGATCCGTCTAACAGATACATCTACGTTGCTAATTACGGTTCGAATTCCATCTCGATATACAATGGTCTGACTGCAAACACACCCGCAATTGCGCAGATTTCTGTTGGAAATGGCCCGGGTGCTGGCTTCAATGCGATGACTTACGATGGAGTAAATGGTAACGTCTACGTTACAAATGTAAACTCAAATACCGTTAGTGTGATTGAGGGAAACATAAACGTGTCTAAGGGATGGAGTATCACGGGATCAAAGCTTGGTCTGAGTGAGTCTTTCAATGGCTCAGGCTCCCTGCAGCTTAGTTCTGCGAACGCCTTCTCAACCGTCAACAAAGTCATTCTCTCTGACGGTACGGTTATACAGGCGGCAAGCGGACAGCCACCTGTTGCCCAGACTGCATTGCCATTTATCTTTAACCTTACGAGCGGATACCTCGGTGCGAACTTTAACCTGATCAATCTTGAAAGCAGTGGAAACGTCTCGTATTCTTCAACGCAATCTGTTGCACTGAGGGTGGTCAATTCGCTCTCCACTTCACTTCAGGTTACCTCCGGGCAGAATGTCAACCTTGTAAACGGTACTCAGAGCATCGTAGCGATAGTGCTGAACATTAACCTGAAATCATTCAACTACGTGATAAATACCCCGAACGTGAATATGTGGAATGAAATATTCTATCGGTATTATAACAATAGCTCGGCGTCCAGTGCATATATAGACGCGTTGACCAACTGGCAGTTTGCTCAGTTGCCCATTAGCGTCAGTATTTCTGGAGACACGATTGCATTCACCAGTACTGCGACTGTGCCTTCGATCTATTCATTCGTAGTAAACTACCTCTCATACCAGGCTTCTCTCTCCCTATAGCCAGGTCTCCTTTGAATCCTATTCTGTAATTCAAAAGTGAAGGGAGATTATGAGTTCTTCCTCTGGAAGTATAATGTCATGATAATTCCCAGACCTATAACCCCTACTCCGACCAGAGTTCCAACCACAATATAGGTGTTGTAATTGCTTCCTGGCGCGCTTACGGGTGGTGGTTTAATAACTGTTACATTCTCTGCGTAAGTAACAGTGGTTGTGACATTGGCACCGTTCACGACTATTTTTCCAGTCTGTGTATTACCATGATAATCCGTTATGTTCTGAGAAGCGAAGTCGTACGTTCCATTTGGCATCGTAATATTTACGAAGCTGGTATTGGATGCGTATCTCTCTCCGTTCAACACGATGCTCCAGCTGGTCCCTGAAGGGAGTCCTGACTCTTCAAATGCAATGGTAAATACTATCTGGCTGAAGCTCAAATCTATCGAATTAGTGTTTCCGTTGACTGTAAAAGAGCCAGTGTACGCGGAGGGTTTCCAGCTCTTGTTTGCAGACACTATTGAATATGTATAAGATGCATTTACCAAATTAAATGTTCCACTTGCTGTATCGCTTGAGAGCGTGTATTTCTGTCCATAAGAAGAAATCAAGGTAATGTTCCAGATACTGCCATCTGGTAAACCAGTCTCGTTGAAGTACTGAGCGTATTGGTATATCTTGTATGAAACATGCTGCACAACTGCTGTACCGGATACCTGAACAGTTCCCGAACTAGGTGTCGGAACGTAGAAATCTGATACCAGGATCTGATAGTTATAGGCGCCATTCTCCAAGCTCACGTTACTGAATGTTGATGTTGACGTATAGTCAGTTGCAACACCAAGATAATTTGTTACCTGTAGTGTCCATGACTGGCCAGTTGGCAAACCAGATTCCTCAAAGGAGACAGTGTACAGATCAGACTGGAAAATTACACTTATCTTAGAATTGCTCCCACTCACTGTAAGATAGCCAAATGGAATTTCAGGGTAATAATTACCCTGGTTAATTTCAGCGTAGAGATAAGTACCGTTCTGAACAGTAATATTGAGTGTAGATGTGGTAGAATCATATTTTACATTGTTAAATGCAACGGACCAAGCATAGTTGGCTGGAAGTCCGGATTCTGTGAATGTAACAGTGCTGAAGAAGCTCACGAAATCTACGTTGACGTTAATAGTCTTAGAAGAAACATATACAGATCCCGTTGAGGATAACGGTAAGTAACCGCCTGTCGAAACCAACTGGTAGGTATAGGTTCCACCGAGTGCTTTGAAAGTTATCTTCCCGAGATTAGAAGACTGCATCTGACCATTGAAGAAAACTGACCAGGTGGTACCGCTCGGGAGTCCAGATTCTATGAAGTTAACCGAATACAGGTTAGACGAAAATGTGATATTCTGTGTAATAACAGAGGAATTTCCACTCACCGTAAATGTTACTCTTGAGGTGGTAGGTTGGTAATTTGCAGGGCCAATCACGCTGTAGTGGTATGTGCCGTTGGGTAGAGCCACAGAGAGGCTGCCTGAAGTCGAACTCAGTAATGAGACAGTGCCATTTGGATTATTAAGGAGAAGTTCCCAGAGAGAATTTGAAGGTAGTCCGGACTCAGAAAAGTTGACTGCATATGCACCGTATGCATAAGAGAGGTTGATCTGAACTGATCTGAGTGCAGATACATATACGAAACCTGAAGAATTGACGCTCGGGTACAGGTAGGAGTAAGGTGCGATCACCCTGTAGAAGTAGCTGCCGTTCGTCAACTGAATGGATAAGCTGTGGTAGACTGTTGTAGATACAGTTGAGATGTTTGAGAGGCTCATAATCACAACGCTCCACTGCTGACCGCCTGCAAGTCCATTCTCGTTGAAAACTAATGAACCTAGCAGAGATGTATATGTTATTGTCAAATTGTATGTCAGTTGCGTTGATGTATCAATGGTAAGGATCTTAGCCGTTGTAGTCGGGTGGTAGTTCCCGACGTCCAGAAATCTCAGGTAATATGTGCCATTTGGCTCATATAGTGTTGAGAGCGCAGACGTTGTGCTAACGAAGGTAGCATATCTGGTCGCGTTCGATATTGCAAACTGCCAGTTTGTAGAGGCGGGTAGGCCAACCTCATATACGTTCAATGCTGCAGTCTGTCCAGATGACTGCGATAATGCACTTGTGAATGTGTAGGATACGTTATATGTCTTGGTCTGGAGGGCCACAGTTGCAGTTCCGGTCTCATTTGCGACAGAATAACCAGTATTGTTTGTCGCATAATAGGTATAAGAACCATAGGGCAACCAGAAGGTGATGGTGTTTGAATTCGATTCTTTCTCAAACTGCGCGTTTACCGAGTTAAGAACGGTAACAGACCACGAGGATCCAACTGGTTTCGAAGGACTTGTGGTATTGCTGAACAGACCCTTCTCTTTGAATTTCAAATAGCCGTAAGAATTTGAGAACTGTATATTGACCTGATAGAAACCGTTGGTGACAGTAACGTAACCGGTGCCTGGGAATGGCGAATACCCTGAAACTGAAGATATTATATACTGATATATGCCATTAGTAACGTTGAAGAATATATCCTGAGATTGTGAATATTCAACCAAGTTGAGAACCTGGGAACTGTTAAGTAACTGTACTTTCCAGAGCGGAGTGACAGATGGACCGTTTGATACACTGACCGGCAGGCCCTGTTCGTTGAACTTTATTCCCTGATACATACTAGTAAAATTGAGTGTCACCGATACGTAATTTTTATCGACCGTAACTGACCCGCTAGAAGGTGAAACTGAAAATCCAGGGATCGGAGATACTGTGTATGTGTATGTACCTGAGGGCATTGAGAAGTTGAGGAAACCAATCCCCGACGACTCTGTCACATTAAAGCCGTTAGTTGGATTGTAAACGTTAACGCTCCATGCGTTATCTATCGCTCCCTGATATGTCGGCAACCCGGTCTCGAAGAAGGTAAGGACATCGAAAGTGCTGACAAATGTGACTGGTACATTTAGATTACTACCATTAACAACAGCCCTGCCATTAGCTGGGGTTGCATTGAATGGACCATTGGATGGTACTTGATACTGATACACCCCATTGGGCACCGTTACAGAAAGGACACTCGTGTTAGAATAGAAGCTAGTGCCGTTGAATACCACACTCCACTCTGTTCCAGCAGATGAAGACGGCAATCCATTTTCAGTGAAAACAACGCTGTTGACACTTGCGCTAAATGTAACAGAAATGAAAACGTTTGAATTTGTTACGTTGAACGAACCGCTGGATGGAGACGACTGAAAACTGTTCAAACTAAGCAATGAATATGTGTAGGAGCCCGGAGCAAGCTGAAATGTCAGGTCAGCGGACGACGTTTTGTATACTGTTCCCGCGACATCGACACCCCATACTGCTCCATAATATCCCGATGGCAACGTGGCTGGCAGGCCGCTCTCCTCAAATGTGACAAGATAAGAGGGTACGCCAGGAACCGCAGATGGGTTCAACTTAGTGGTAGTCTGTGATTTTTCAGGTTGAACACTGATTCCAAGTTGAAATGCTGTCAAAAGGACAATCGCACTGATCAAAACAACCAGAAACGCGCTAAAGAATCTCGCTTTCCTATTCTGAGTTCTATTAGTCATCTATTTATAACGAAAATGCTGAGGCGTAATTAATCTTTTGTTTCGTATAATTGCGAGGAAAATAGGCTCCAGTCCGATCACGCTGCGAGATTGAATAAGGGCATGCCTTACAGCTTGTACCTATTCGCTTAAATATCCTTGCTACATATACTTGTGCATGCATCTTCTGCTGGCGCTGATTGTAGTAGGTATAGTATTTTCTATAATTTCCGCCATCTTCTATTTCGTCAATTCTTATCGTTCTGTACGATATGTACAGCAAAAATCTGAAATAGGGCATCTTCCGTCGGAAGTAACTATAGTGGTACCGGTGTACAATGAAGACCCGGAACTGTTTGACAAGGTGATACAGAAGGTTTCGCTCCAGAAAGCCGGCTTTGTTGTGGTTGGTGATGGATGTTTCCAGCCTTATAAGGAAATAACGGAAAGATACGGGGGAAAATTTGTTCTTTCACCTCAGAGAGGTGGCAAAAGACAGGCAATGCATCTTTCCATGCATTACGTTGATACCCCTTTCGTGATGTTCCTCGACAGTGATACCCTTATTCATGAGGATACACTGAAAGAGCTTCTTTCAAGTTTTACTGAAGACGTGGGAGGAGTTGGAGCTAACCTCAAGATTTTGAATGATCGCAGAATTATCTCCTACGCTTCCGAGTTTGTAGAGAGATCTAGAGAAGTCATACTGCGCGCTATGAACAAAAGCGGGTACGTGATGATCCTCGATGGTGGCTGCTCCATTTACAGGACAAGCATAGTAAAACCATTCATTCTTTCAAGGGAATTTTACGATTACAAGGTGCTTGGAAGAAAGAGCGTTGCTGGAGATGACAGACAGCTAACAAGCTACACGATAAAGAGCGGGTACAGAGCGGTAAAGAACTACGGTGCAGACGTTGAATCACCGGCACAGAAAACATTTAAATCGTATTTTAGACAGCAAGTTAGATGGTCTCGTAACGGCTGGTACTATTTCTTTAAGGACATGTTTGGTGGAACAGCGAGGAAAGCTGGTGCATTCTACACATTCGAGATGATCTATGTCTACATGCTTCCACTGATGTTCCTTGGCTTGACCCTTACTGAGGGCTACGTCTTCCTCTTTGCGCATCATTTTGATGGAAGCGCAGACCTTCTTCGTCTTATAGGTTATTACACAGCAGCATTTTTCAGTTTCCAGTTTATCCGAATAGCCAGGTTGACAACCACATTAGCGAATTTCATGGCCATACTTGTTTTCGGCTTAGCCATATCAAACAACATGACGAGGGATAGGCTGAAAACATTCATCTACGGAGCTTTTGGTCTGACCATAATGTTTATCTGCTCAATTTATGGGCTTTTGACGTTCTGGAAGCAGGGCTCCTGGCTAACCCGTTAGGAGCATTACGTCGGTTTGGTCTTTCATGCAGGGATAAAACCAAGTAAATTTAATATCCCCATATCAATTATTAATGAAAGAATTATGTCCTATCATGACCCAGATAACGAATATTCAGACGGATTTACAGGATCAACTGATGAAGAGATAGATCAGTTCGCTATCGGAACTGGATCCACCATCAGGGTGCTTGGCATGGGTGGCGGTGGATCGAATACTATACACAGGCTTTACAGAGAAAAGATACCGGGAGTTGACCTGATTGCTTGCAATACGGATGCGAACCACCTTCTACGGATAAAGGCTAAAAACAAGATACTTCTTGGAGAAAATATCACGAAAGGGCAGGGAGCAGGTGGCGACCCTAGAATTGGCGAGGAAGCTGCAAGGGAATCTGAAAAGACTATACTTAGCATGGTAAAAGGAGCGGAGATTATTTTCGTGACTGCCGGTTTAGGAGGCGGCACCGGTACCGGATCTGCACCCCTCACAGCAAAGATAGCAAAGGAACAGGGCGCCCTAACCATTGGCGTCGTAACACTTCCTTTCGAGAGTGAGGGGAAACGTAGAATGCAGAGAGCCGTCTGGGGGCTCAAGCGATTGATTCCCAACTGCGACTGCGTCATCCTGATTCCGAATGAAAAGCTCCTAGACCTAGCTCCTGATCTCCCGGTGGATAAGGCCTTCCGCTCTGCAGATGAGGTCATTGTTAAGGCGGTAAAGGCGATAACGGAGATATTATCTTACACAAGCCTGATCAACCTCGACATGAAGGATCTAGAGGAGGTAGTTCACAATTCTGGGGCAGCGGTAATCGGGATTGGTTTTGGAAGTGGAGATTATGGAGAGAGGGTGAAACTTGCGGTAAAGGATGCACTCTCCTCACCATTCCTGGACTTTGACCTGTCAAATGCAACAGGAGTCCTCATAAATATAACTGCTGCAGACCCGACTATAGATGAGACGAATCTTGCAACAGGCGAGGTTAAACGTCTTATAGCCGAGAAGGCAAAGATTATCATGGGAACCGGTGTTGAGAAGTCCCTTGGGAACAGAATACAGGTTACTCTGATCATCACTGGCCTGAAGATACCTGCGTCGATAATTGATCTTGAAGGTACAGATGAAGGTGGAGTAGACATAATTGACTAAAACCCCTATTATTCACTCTCAAAATTAAAAAACCTTTTTTAAATGAGAATATATAGCGGGATTGTTCGGGGGGAAAATTATTGGGTGATACCGGAAGTGCTAACGTTGTCGTTTCGGAAAAGGATCTTGCAACTTATAAAGAGATGGCGAGGCAGATTAGGCTTCATTCGGTTGAAATGGTTTATGCTGCACAGAGCGGTCATCCTGGAGGTTCCCTGAGTGCAGCTGACATTCTCTCTGTTCTCTACTTCAGAATACTCAACATTAACCCTGTAGAGCCAGATGATCCGGAACGGGATAGGTTCGTACTGAGCAAGGGGCACATCTCTCCGGGTATGTATTCAACATTAGCCCTGAGAGGGTTTTTCCCTACCGATCTACTGAAGGGATTCAGGCAGCTGAACTCTAAACTGGAAGGTCATGTACATAAGGGTGTTCCTGGAATCGAATCGTCAACTGGCTCTCTGGGACAGGGTCTTGGAGTGGGAGTTGGTATGGCACTTGCGGCCCGTCTCGATAAAAAATCGTACCATACATACGTGTTAATTGGAGATGGAGAACTTGAGGAGGGGAATATCTGGGAATCCCTTATGGCTGGGTTCAAATTCAAACTGCATAATCTTACAGTCATTCTGGACAGAAATGGTGTGCAGCTGGACGGGAAAACCAGTGACATAATGCCACTAAACGATATCCCTGGCATGGTCCGCAGCTTTGGCTGGAAAGTGATTGAGATAGACGGACATGACATCAGGCAGATTATATCCGCACTGGAAGAAGCTAGAGATACAAAGGATCTGCCTACCTTTATCGTAGCAAACACTGTAAAGGGGAAGGGGGTGAGCTACATGGAAGGGAATTACAAGTACCATGGAGCTCCACCTGCAAACCCAGAAGAATATCAGAAAGCTATTGCTGAACTTGGAGGATCGTGAATGACTGAGTGGAAGAGTGAATCCCTGAGGGAAGCATATGGTGATGAACTGGCTAAGATCGGAGCGGTTGACAAGGATCTTGTAGTTCTCGATGCAGACCTCTCGGGCTCCACAAAGACAGGAATCTTCGGAAAAGCTTTCCCTGAGAGATTTTTCAACATGGGAATTGCTGAACAGTCTATGGTAACAACTGCTGCCGGCTTTGCCCTGAGTGGTAAAAAAGTATTCGCTTCAACGTTCGCTGTTTTCCTGACAAGGACATACGAGCAGATTAGACAGAGTATTTGCTATAACAATATAGATGTGAAATTCGTCACTACCCACGCGGGCATTACTGTGGGTGAGGATGGAGCTACACACCAGATAGTTGAGGATGTTGGAATCATGTCCGGGCTGCCACATATGTCTGTCATTGTTCCCGTCGATTCCGTGGAGACCAGAAGCGTGATCCGGTATGCTCATGACGAGACATATACTCCATATTATATCAGATTATCAAGAGAAAAATTTCCAGTTTTAAACGAACCTGGCTACGAGTACAGACCAAAGCAATCTGTTGTCTTCAAAGACGGTTCCGACATGACAATTTTCGCCTATGGTGTGATGGTTTCCTTTGCCCTTAGAGCGGCGGAAGAACTGAAGCACAAAGGGATTGATGCAAGGGTTATCAACATGTCATCGATTAAACCGATTGATAGGGATGCAATAGCAAAGGCTGCTGTGGAGACGGGGAGAATACTGACGGCAGAGGAGCATTCAATTTACAACGGTCTGGGGAGCAGGGTAGCAGAGATTGTCGCTGAGGAGCATCCCGTCCCGATCTCTAGGGTCGGTATGCGGGATTCATTCGGAAAATCCGGTAAATCCTGGGAGCTTTTCGATTATTTTCACATGGGTGTTGGCGATATCGTGAGAAATGCGGAAGTGCTATTTAGAGAGGAGAAAAAATATGAAAATATTTCTTGATACAGCAAATATTGAGGAGATAAAGCAGGGGACATCCTGGGGTCTCGTTGATGGCGTTACGACGAACCCTTCCTTGATAGAAAAGGAAAAGAAGGGAAACTTCAAGGAAATAATCAAGGAGATTTTGTCTGCGACGGATGGCCCAGTCAGCGTTGAGGTTGTTGCGACAGATTATGAAGGGATGATCGAGCAGGCACACAAGATCATGGAGCTCGGAAAGAATGCAGTTGTCAAGATACCCATGACTGTTGAGGGTTTGAGAGCCATTAAGACACTGGCTTCAGAAAGCATTCCCGTAAACTGTACGCTCATCTTCAGCCCCATACAGGCTCTCTTCGCCGCAAAGGCTGGTGCGAGATATGTTTCACCATTTGTCGGAAGACTCGACGACATCGCCGAAGACGGGATGATGCTAGTAGATCAGATCAAGACCATATTTACCAATTATGCAATTGATACAGAGATACTCGTCGCATCGATAAGAAGCCCGATGCATGTGGTAAGGGCTGCACTCATTGGGGCGGATATAGCAACATTGCCATTCGATGTCCTGAAAAAACTACCGCAACATCCAAAGACAGACGAAGGTTTGGCGAGATTCCTCTCAGACTGGAAGAAGCAATTTCCGGATGGTAAATTCCCACTCTGAGCTCAAAACTAAGCGAATCTTATGGTTTCAAGGTTCCTTAGAGCATGTGATTCAATATTGAATTTTGACTTAATCATTCTGGCAAAAGCAACTGCTTTTTCCCCGTCTCCGTGATTTACCAGGATAACCCTTGGTTTGGGCTGCATAGTTGCAATGTATGCTATCAACTGTCTTTTGTCTGAATGACCGGAAAACCCGTCTGCAGTCTCGACATTCATCTTGATCTCAAACTTTACCTGTCTTCCAGAGTCGGATAGTGTGACGTCAGGTGCACCTCTCTGGATACGCCTGCCCATTGTGCCGTCAGCCTGGTATCCTACAAATACCAGAGAATGTTTAGGGGAAGTACACCAGGACTTGAAATATTCCATTACCGGGCCTCCATTCATCATACCTGAAGTTGCTAGCACGATCCTGCTATCCGACGCGTCACAGATCTCCTGCCGCTGATCCCTGCTTTCAACTTTCGAGAAGATGTCACTCAGGAAGGGGTTCTCCTTCTTAACCATAATCTTCTCCCGCAGATCCTTGTTCAGATACTCTGGATATGCAGCATGGATTGCAGTTGCCTCCATGATCATGCCATCTAAGTACACCTTGTTTTTCGGTATGCGACCTTCTCTGATCATCTGCTCCAGGACTAACATGACCTCCTGACTTCTTCCAACCGCGAATACAGGAATGAGGATGGATCCACCCCGGTCAAATGTTCTGCTTATAATGTCGGAAAGGATATGCGCTGCCTCCGGCCTAGAATTCTGATAGTCCTCCCTTCCAGCGTATGTTGACTCAGTCATGAATGCCTCCACTCTCGGAAACTTATTATTTGCAGGGTTGAAGAGCCATGATTTCTCAAATTTTACATCTCCGCTCAGAACAATGTTGTATAAGCCGTCACCGATATGCAGATGTACAGAGCTCGACCCAAGGATATGCCCCGCATTGTAAAAAGTCAGGCGCGCATCGCTCGACACATCTGTGGTCTCGTTGTATCTCAGAGGTACAGTGCGTTTAGCCATCTCCCTGATATGCTTAGATTCATAAGCTCCTCTATGACCCTCTGAATGAGCAACCTTTATGAAGTCATTCTGCAGAAGCACGGAAAGGTCTCTGGTGGGTGCAGTCATGTAAACTGGGCCCTCATAGCCGTATTTGAACAGTACTGGGAGGAGGCCGGAATGATCGAGATGTGCATGCGTCAGGATAACAGCATCTATTGACGTAAAAGGCTGTATCTCCGGAAGATATAGATATGGCGCCCCTGCCCATGGATGATCTGTCGCCTCGCTGGTGTTAAGCATGCCACAATCCACAAGAATCCTGGAGTTGTTTGTAGAAATCAAGGTAGCGCTTCTTCCAACCTCTCTGTGACCCCCCAGAGCGGTCAGTCTAACCCAGGTCTCTCCAGGCATCGGTGGGATGTTCAGTTTCTCACCCAATTTGTGCAGGAATTCTTTTCTCTCCTGCTTAGTCTCCCTCAAAAGCTCACGCATTTCCTTCACAGTACGGGAATACATTGGAGGAGCCCTTACAACTCTTGGAAACCAGTTGGTCTTGCTCTTAATCTGTGTAATGTAATCGGATACCCTAGCAGTAATGATTGAAGGCTCATCTGCTTCAATGATCACTTCCCCGGTATCACTCTCAAAGAGTATGTCCTGGAGACCAGCGTCTTCAGGTACTATTTCTTTGATAGTTTCGGTTGCCTCATCCTCGGGGGACATTATGCTCGGATCGGGCCGTATCGCAATTCTTCTGCGAAGTTCCTGCGCAATAGATCTTGCAATATCATCTCGCTTTGAGAAGAGCTCCTGCTCCTTCGTATAGACTACTATTGTTGGACCTTCATAGTCTACCTCTGTGATTTTGTTATCCGGATAGAGACGATCAAAAATCGTCCTAGCCTCCTCTAAATAATCCCTTACCGCCATCTAAAAAGGCTCCCTGTTATCTTTTGATAAAATTGAAAATAATTATAGTTTAAGTTTTAAATCCTTGATTCTTCCAAGGACTTCATCCTCAGGAACATCTCTGTAGCCGCTCTTCATGTCAACCACGGCAACGTCGATCATTCCTCCAGAAGCTGAATCACGCTGTTTGGACGCCGAAATAGATCTTATAACAAGATCCTTGGCTTCTTCCAGCTTCATATCCTTCGCATACTGAGTTTCAAGAACACCGTAAACAAAGGGAGACCCAGAACCAGTGCTCACATACGTATCTTCAACCGCCCCGCCTGCAGCATCTATCGAGAATATATGTGGAGAACTATCGCAACCTGCAACAATCAGCTGTACCATGTATGGATAATATTTCGACTGGTTGAGTATGTTGGATAGCAGTGTGGCCGCAGCCTCAATAGGCATACCAAACTTTCTTTGCAGTCTATAAAGTTCCAATTCAGCCCTCATATATCTTACGAGAACCTGGGCGTCTCCTACAAGACCAGCTATGGTCATTGCAGCGTTATTATCGAGTCTATACAGTTTCTTTCCGTCTTTGTGAGCAATAAAGTGATCCGCTGTAACTCTCCTGTCTGTTGCAAGTACAACAGCATCTTTAATGCTTACAGCAACTGTCGTCGTTCCGGTACTTAAAACCTCATTCATTTAGTACACCTGAAAAGCTTGCTCACTGATATAATGATAGTATTAAACACTTTTCTCGCAGTCTGCGAGGTTATTTCGCTTTTTAGAACCCTAAGAAAATGCTTATTGAAGTGCTTTAATTTGAAAATGTCAAAGCGGTAATATTCACAAACTGGATTCATTTTTTATATAGCTTCTCACCGACTCGCTAGTAAAAGGCTGGAAACATTAGGATTATTGACAATCTTTGGCTAGTTTATTCAAATGCAGTTAAACTTGCTCTCAATCTTGTAATCGTTTCATTTATCATCATTTAGCTCTCTCTTCCTTGCAGTGCCGAAGTACCTTGTGACAACAAGATAGAGGATCCCGAAAAAGATCAATGCAAAGATGGGGTTGATCTGGAGTGAGGGGATAGAAGTTATGAAGTAATATGTGCCAATTGAAAGGGCGATTGCAATAGATATGAAAGCGAGTGTCAGATCCGTAAATTTGCTCACTTCCCCAAGATAAGATTCCTCTTCGTATCCATTCGTTCTCAAACGAAATATCAGGTTATTAGAGGATTCGAATGAGACAATGAGAATTAAGCCTATCTCTGCGAGGAATAGAAACATGAGGAGCAGGGTAATTTCCGAACCGGACAAGAATGCGGATCCCTTGAGGTAATTTGCAAGATAACCCTTGGAGAGAATTATAAGAAGTATAGACGGAAAAAAAGATAGGAACTTAAAGGGATTACCTTTTTCCGCCCTCGTTGACGCGAATCCACCTGCCGCAGCAATGATGAGTGAAAACAATCCAAGCAGAAGAACAATTGAGCTACCAGTTATAGACACCAGAAATAATCCTGGTAAAACAAGTAAAATGGATCCTATTAGAAGAGCTATCACAGGTCTCATTCTTACCTCAATTTCTCCGTAAGCTGGGCAATAACCCTTCCATAACTGGTTAATCCAGGATCCCAGGGAGTGACTGAACTCCCCACCCCCATACCAGCATAAATCCGCCTCTTCGCTTTCATCGCGTATGTTTCAGTATACAGTGAAACAAGATCAAAAATAGATGCATTTGCGAATATGCTGTACGGCAGAACGTCGATTAACCTGATGCTTCTAGTAAGTGTGTGCAAACGCTTCATAAGGTTAGTGAGTCCAGGTGAATTTTTCTCAGTAACATTCGTAATCATAAAGATTGTAGGCAATGTCTCCCTGGCAATAGATGCAAATGTTTTGTCTACCGGATAGAATTGCGTTTTGCTCTTTGGAGTCTCTATCAACATGAGTTCTCTTCTCAAACGCAAATATTGATCCTGTCCTGATTGCGGAAGAACCAAATTCCTCCTATTCGTGTTTGGTCCCTGCATAATCCAGAGACCAACATTGTGTTGATGTGTAAGAAGCAGGTTGGAAAAGGCAAGGATGAGTCGAATAGCATATTCAAGCAGATTCTCCTCTTTGGTGCCCTGGCGCATCGGAGTGCTGTTATCAAGAACGAACATGCTGGTATGGATCCCCTCCCTCTCATACTGATTTACAAGTGGTGTGCTTGCAATAGTGGATCTCGCAGTTGCTTTCCAGTTTATTGCCCTATAAGGGTCACCTGGAGTATAGAGACGAACCATGTCGAAATCAGTTGAAGCAGGTCCAATCCTGGATCTTGCATTCCTTGGATTCAAACGGGTTGCACGGATCTTCAAGCTCCTCTTGCTGAGGAGAGTTACTTTGGGCAGAACCTCGACCTTAACAGAATAGCTGATCTTTCCCGATTTCGAGTTTAGAACACCCATAGCAGGATTATATGTGTACTTAATTTCGTTAAACTCAAACTTTCCTCTTCGTTTCGCGACCATTCTGTAAGAAATTTCAGCATTCTTCTCTCTGAATCCTTTGAATATGACGGCCACATTAGCCTTGTCAATAGTTTCGAAGTATTCAAAAAACGGCAATTCAAAGAGAAAGAAACCCAGGCCCTTTGAAATCGAGATCGAAGCTTTTACCTCAATCTCATCCCCAACCTTCATCTTAAGCGGAATCGTAACTTGAACTTGCGGTTCGCTCTCCTCGTCGCTAATGTATATGATACCGACAAGGAGCACTGGAAATATCACTATCAGGGTTGCTTCTATAATCCCGGACAGGAAGGCTATCAAGGCCCCTGATCCAGCAACGGCAAGGAAACCAAAGAGTCCCTTAGTCCAGCTCTTCTCCATCTACACACCTATTTCGGTACGGGCAATTTTTCTAGAAATTCTGCAACTATTACTTCCTGCTTTATGTCCTCGAGAGAGATCTCAGGCTTGAGGACAATTCTGTGGGATAAGACCTGTTTCACAATAGATTTGGTGTCGTCCGGGACAACAAAATCTCTTTTCTCTATGACAGCCATTGCCCGGCTCATTCTCAGAAGAGATATGATGCCCCTGGGACTTGGTCCAGCCGACACTCGTTCGTCTTCTCTTATGCCATTGAAGCTCGTGATGTAGCCAATCATGTCATCGCTTACAGATATCGTATCTTCGACGAGTTTTTGCATGGTTATTAAAGATTCACCATCCAGCAATTTCCTTGCCTTGGAGCTCGGATCATCGGATTTCCATACGACCCTCCTCTTGAGTAAATCCTTTTCGTTATCCGGATATCCAATTGAAGTCCTGATCATGAATCGATCTAGTTGTGCCTCCGGAAGTGGATAGGTACCTTCAAATTCTATTGGATTCTGTGTAGCCAGAACTACAAAAGGCTCTGGTAACTTATAGGTCTCACCCTCAATAGTAACCTGCTTTTCTTCCATAGCTTCCAAAAGTGCCGCCTGTGTCTTTGGAGGTGCCCTGTTTATTTCATCGGCAAGAATCAGATTGGCGAATATCGGTCCTTGCACCGTTTCAAAAGTAGCTTTATCCTGCCTCCAGATCTTCGTACCAATGATGTCGCTCGGCAGAAGATCAGGGGTGAACTGAATACGTTTGTATGTGAGGCCTAGAATTCTGGCAAAAAGCTTGGCAAGAAATGTTTTTCCGACCCCGGGGTTATCTTCCAGTAAGACATGCCCGGAACAGATAATGGCAGCAAGGATTCTGTCGACAACCTCCTGTTTTCCAAGGAAATATTTCCTGACTTCGTCAGTGGCTGAGCTAAGTGAGTCGAATGCTTCATTCAATTCTGTACTATGTTCTTCTGATTTTTCCATACATTTTTCTCCTCTTGTTCCGTCATTCTGGAAATTACTCTTTTCACTATCTCCTTTCTCGAGGACATTTCTGAGTCGAGAATAGCCTTTACTTCAAAAAGGCCATGATCTGAGATATCTATTGGTTGATAATTTAAGACTGAGGATAATACAATCTCGGTATCCTGTATCTCCCTATCTCCTCTTGCCAGTATTGAGGCAAGTGCTATTATCAGCGGTTCTTTCTCCGAGGACAAAATGAACCTGTTTATGGAGCTTAGTAGATAGTTCATTTCAAGATTGGTCATTATCTCGTCTTTATATTCATATTTCTTGAAGACATTAAATGAGGTTCTCTCCACAAAGCGAGAAGTTACAACGTAGAGACGAAGGATTAGTATCAGGACAGTGGCACCAATAACTATCAGGAGCGCAGCTATAAGGATTGTATTATAATAAGATGGCTTTGGAATTTCCAGTGCTCCAAAAATCAGGCCAACTACCCCTGGCAAGAAGATCCACGCGGTCCCATGACGCTTCAGATAATTAGAAAGGGGATGAGCGGCTTTGCCTTCATTTCTGTAATAAAAGAAAATCCAGATGTTGACTACGACACCTGCGATCGCTATCCCTATGAAGAATGGAGAAAGAAAACTCAGTTCAGGGATATTTAAGAGAAAGAGACCCAAAGAAGCGATGAACATGTACTCTGCAGTCTTTTCTGCATACAGGCCAAGTTCGAATCGCTTGCCATTTTCGACTTCATTGTAGCCGTAGAAATACAGGGAGCCGGATGTTAATAAGATCAGGGTAGGTATAATATAACCAACCACTGATGCATCATGATATATGCGTGCTGCTGTAGAAAACACAAGATCCAGAAGGAGATATTCATACACAAGAATGGAAACAACTCCTTTCACGAATCTACCGGTTGTCCTGTATTCAAGTATCATGAGTATGCTTCCGATAAGGGCTATGACCAGCGGCAAGAGCAGCAGTTCCAATACATCAGGTAGCACCGACGAACTTGTTACTGAAGATATTAAGAGAGGGATGACAAATGCCACTAATACAATCGCAATGGCATATCTCAGTGTAGCGGAGACAATCTGGCTGTTCTTTGAAGCCATTAACTGATCAGGTCTCCGAGCAAACAATAATCTTCGCGTCAGGGAGCCCGGAAGAGAGTCTTAGCATATAATCTTCAAATTCGGACCTTGACACTGCCTTTTTCCCATAAAATGATTTTTCAAATGCTTTCAATACTGCGTCGAGGCTCCCGACATCTCTTACCTCGGCACCGGAAGCATTCCTTTTCAATCCAGAAATCAGCTCTCTAGCAGTCAGGTATCGGTTCTCCTGACCCGCATTCACAAAGTTAAGCAGGAAGAATCTTCTCACGTCCTCAGAATAGTTCACCGCCCTCAACCATATCGTTTCCGAACTTCTCCTCTCCTTGGCTGAGATCAGATTGCATCTGTCCGCAAAAGTGACAGTATAGTCACCGCTTTCCCCTCGTTCCAATGATGCAGGAACAATGATCTGCGCCTTTTCTTCAACTGATATTTTCAACGGATCTTCGGAGCCCCAGATCAAAGGAAGCTCTGGTTTTATGTCCGGATGGATGAGCTTTGTAGTCCCGCCCCATCCGGAAAAACTGGATATTACTTCCTTTCCGGTTAGTGCAGTAGAATCATAGCTTTGTGGATTTGATCCGTCTGTTGACTCAGCAAGGGCCAGAGCATCCTCTGGTGTCTCTTCTTCTTTATCCTGTTTAGCAGATCTTGTTGAGTGAACATGCCTCACGGTAGCGAAAGCTATGAGGGCAGCTACTACTGCCAGCAACGCGATGAGTATAACTGGATTAATCTTGAACGGGATAATAGGCGCGCTATTGCCACCGTTATTTGTCGAAGTTCCACCAGTGCCGGAACTGCCGCTAGAGCCAGAACCTCCTCCACCGGATCCACTTCCTGATGTACCACCGGCACCTGTCCCATTATTTCCGTTACTGCCAGAGCCGAAGAGGCCAGGGAAGGTAATATTAAAAGGTAAATGCACGTTTGAAAGGTTTAGAGGAGGCAAAGTTAGATTTGGAAAGTGAAACCCGCCTGTAAAGTTCCAGGAAAATGGGAGACCACCAAATCCGGAAAAACCAGAGCCGCTACCTCCAGAACCAGTTCCGGTCGAACCAGAGGAATGTGATGACCCTGTAGAACCTCCGGTGTTGGAAGTATTATTGTTCCCAGGAAATAGCTGATGGAATGAATTCACTGAAGAAACAACAAACCACCCGAGTAGGAGTACTACGACTACCAGTATCAAGAGGCTCTTACGATTCAACTCCATTTACAATATAAATCTGCTTATTATTCTTATCTACATTCCATTACCCAATCTCGTAAATTAAAGGTAATCTTCAACTGCATTCAACGCAACGCGAGCCATTCTGTTGAGTAGCGGAGGTCTTGGAGTGAGATTCCTTATTTTGTGCTTTACGTGAAGAGTGTCCATAATTTCGCGAATAGCATCTTCAACATCCCCTATCTGATCTATAAGATTATTCTGGAGTGCGTGACTTGCTGAAAATATATCACCGTTGATGAGTGAAGATACCTTATCCTCAGGTATATTCCTCTTGGAGATAACATCCGACCTGAATGGTTCAAAAAGATCACCAAGCAATTGAGTCATGTGGTTCAATTCCTCTTCGGAACGGCTTTCAAAAGGTGACGTAAGCGTTTTGTAATCTCCAATCCTAGCGATATCGATCTTCACACCTATTCTCTCCAGCAACCCCTTTACGGATGGCATCATGCTGATTATTCCAACTGAGCCTACTATCGATGTTCTTGAGGCGTAAATCTTGTTGCAGGAAACTGCCGCCCAGTAAGCTCCTGAGGCTCCAATCCCCTGGATAACGGCATAAACTGGCTTACTCTTTCCAATTCTCTGTATCTTTTTTGCCAAAAGTTCAGAAGGAGTTACCGCTCCGCCAGGAGAGTTAATGGCCAAAAGGACTGCTCGATACTTTTTCTTTGTAGCGAGATAATCCAGAATTGGTCCGATCCTAGCGACCATCCCTTCGTTTATGTTACCGTATAGATCAAGCCTTCCTATAGGCATAGATAGAAATGCTCTCAATATTAATAGGTTCTGCCGATCTTCTCTACAATGAGCATGGAACCGTTGAGAATATCCGCAAAACAGTTGGGAGAAATGGTGCTCCCCGGCTTTTGCCCGAGATGTTTCTGGTTAAGATTCAGACTGGGAAACAGGTTGCCTTACAGGACCCCACCCCCTGGAATTTTCTCTTCTATAGATTCTTACACAAAGAGGTATGTGGAAAGACAGTTGATGTCGGGCAAGTTGAAAGACTTCCTACCTGAGTTGACCAGTTCAGATTCACTGGTAAGAGAATACCGTCGTGAAGTATTGGTTGAAACCAAAGTCGGCCAAATCATCCTATCTGGAATTCCTGACGCCATATTTCATAACTCAAGTGGAAATTATACAGTGGTTGACTATAAAACTGCTCGTTTCACAAATGCTCAGAAATCCTTTCTGCCAATGTATGAAGTGCAACTGCGATCGTACTCATACATCCTTCAGCACAATGGGATAAACCCTGTGCAAAAGTTGCTTTTAGTTTATCTAGAGCCTAAGACAGCCGACGAGGATTTGGATAATATTACTTTAAATTCGGATGCCTTGTATTTGAAAATGCAACCTTTCACGCATATAGTGGAGGATGATCAGTATCAGATACTGAAGCTTGCGGAAAACGCTTCCAAATTTCTATCGGGTGAATTACCATCACCTGGAATCGGTTGCGAAAACTGTCTAATGCTGGAAAATATACTACGGATATATTAGAAAAAGTTCGACATATGCCGAATGGAAAATATTATTTATAGTCATATATTCTGTTCTTGAATGTTAGGGATTTACGACATTTCTGAGTCAGAAACACAATTCGTCATTTCACGAAAACTTGGTCAGGAACTACTCAATAGCCGTTTCATTTCGAATCTCAGGCAGGCTTCACCTGGACTGGCAGAAAAGCTGATTAAGTCTGTTGCTGAAGCTGTGAAACTATTGGAGCCTTCTGATATCAGGTTGGTCTCAGATGCTTCAACTACTTATTCAGAGCTCATTAACTTGCTTAAGGATGAGGGTTCGCTTATACCGTTAAGTGAGAGATTTCCGAACTCATTCCTTGCGAGAAGTTCGAAATCCGACGTTGCTAGAACGGAAAAGAGCACTTACATATGCACCAGTGGCTCCGAAGATGATGCTGGACCAACGAACAACTGGATGCACTCTGAAGATGCCAAGGAAAAGCTCACCCCGTTACTTCATTCATCGATGAATGGAAAGACCATGTACGTTGTGCCCTATTGGCTCGGACCGTTGGGATCTCCATTCGGACAGGCTGGTGTAGAAGTCACAGACAGCCCCTACGTTGTCGTAAATCTGTTGATGATCACTAAAGCCGGGGATAATATCGCAAGGGAGATGGCACGTGCTGGAAGCTTTGTTTTTGGTATACATTCAATGAAGGACCTAGATCCGGACAATAAGTACATCTGCCACTTTCCCGAGGAAAATGAGGGTTCGGGCCTTATCATAAGCGTAAATTCCAATTACGGCGGTAATGCCCTCCTTAGCAAGAAGTGTCATGCGCTCAGGATAGCATCAGCTAGATCCTGGAAAGAGGGTTGGCTCGCCGAACACATGATGTTGATTGGAATTAAGTCTCCAGAAGGGAAGGAGACATTCGTGTCTGCAGCTTTTCCCTCAGCCAGTGGAAAGACAAATCTTTCGATGATAGAACCGCCCGAGAACTTGCGGCGGGAAGGTTGGAGCACTTCTCTGATTAGCGATGACATCATATGGCTCTTTAATCAAAATGGAGCGCTTAATGCAATAAACCCGGAATCAGGGTTCTTTGGTGTTGCGCCAAACACAAATGCTGTTACAAACGCAAATGCGATGAATACAATTTCGCATGATACCATTTTCACTAATGTGGGCCTGGATTCCAACAATGAACCTTTCTGGGAAGGATTAAGACCCCCAGACAAGAACATGATAGACTGGACCGGGTCAAAATATTCAGGTACAGGTAACGTTGCTCATCCCAACTCCCGGTTCACGACGCGCATTGACCAGTATCCTAAACTCTCTGATTACTATAACAAGCCAGATGGCGCACCTGTTTCTGCTTTCCTATACGGAGGAAGAAGGGCAACTCTTGTCCCTCTTGTGTTCGAGACTTACAGTTGGGCCCATGGTGTCCTCTTAGGGGCGATGCAGCGTGTTGAAACCACGGCGGCAGCAGAGTTCAAGGCAGGCATAGTACGGAATGACCCTATGGCTATTCGCCCGTTCCTCGCGTACAATATGGCGGATTATTTCTCACATCATTTGGAAGTTGGATCCAGACTGACGTCGCCTCCGAAGGTGTTTAGCGTTAACTGGTTCCGTAAAGACAAAGAAGGGAAGTTCCTTTGGCCCGGGTATTCTCAGAATATGTATGTGCTAAGATGGATCCTAGACGAAGTTGCCGGATCAAGTAGCAATAGGATCGAGACTCCACTTGGATACATGCCTGAGCCAGATTATTTCGTTGAATTCGGATTCGACAGAGACAAAATCAAGGAACTTCTTAGTGTAGACACAGCCGGGTATCTCAAGGAACTTGAGCAGGTAAAGCCTTTCTTCGACTCTTTCGGCAATAAGTTCCCCGATGCCCTATGGAAGGAATATTACGCGCTAAAACATAGGTTGGAGTCTGGGAATTAATTAAACCCAGTTCCGTCCACGTATATTATTTCTTGAGCAATCCCAGCACTAGGCCAACTACAAACGCAATTACCATGCCGGAGAATACAATTTCACCAAGATGCACAGTAGTTATGTAACTATAGATATCATTCCATATGCTTGAAATCGATATGGCGGGCACAAATGTAATTCCCGCAAAGCCCGCGATGGCAACTGCTACTATAACCAGGACAAATGCTGTAGCTCCTTTTCGAATTGCGAGCCCAAAAAGAAGTCCATCAACGAAGAATACAATGTACAACAACTCCGACTTATATGGTTCCAGAAACGCTGGAAGAATAGTGGTCATTCCTGACACTATGAGCTTAATCATATAAATATATTTCTCTCTGCTTGTTTAGATCATCTAATGAATTCTACTGATGACATCGAGATGATTACGATAGAGTTCCAATTTGAAGTCTCGATATATAATTTGTGTATATTGAAAAAGCTTCTGCGATGAGAGTAGCATTTGCTCTTCATTGCGATTTATTGAATGTGACCGTTGTGTCATCTGATTACCTATCTTTTTAACCACTTTTGAACACTACGCTGTTCGATACGGAATTATGGCCTATCCTACCGAAACATGTTTATACAATGTAGTGTTTATTTAGTCACTACGTCTTTCATACGGAAGATCAACACGAAATCCGGCACTTATCTTGCAGAAGTCCAGAACAAGCGAGTTAACGGCAAGGTGAAGCAGCAATTCATTCGCTATGTCGGAAAAGATGTCAATGCGGTGCCTGTGAGGAGGATCTCTTCCAATGACCTCAGGATCATGGAGGTTCGCAGATCTCTGGATGTGGAGGCCGTTCACCGTATCTCGACGAAGCTGAGGATCAATGACAGCATCCCTCCCGCTGTAGCTGTCCTGATCTATTCCCAGCTTCTGGATCGGCCTGCAATAAGCAGGATGCCCGAATACCTGGAGGAAACCGAGATCCTCAGGTTCCTCCAACTAGATCAGGTGAGCACAGCGGAACTCTATGCTTCATTGACAGATCTCGCGGATCTTGATTTCCCTGCTCTAGAGAACTCACTGGGAGAATTCTTTCTCCCCCTGGAGAAGAGTCGACGGACGGTGATCATCGATGTCACCGATACATATTTCACAGGAAACTCACTGGATTCTGAGCCGCGAAAGGGAAAGGAAGGCAGGATCAAGAAGCTCGTCCAGATCGCCCTTGTCGTGACCGAGAAGCATGGATTCCCACTCATGCACAGAACATATGGTGGCAATATCAACAACAGGAAGATATTCAACGATCTCACAAAGGATCTCTTCCTCCGAGGATACACTAGCATCCTCATGGATCGCGGAATGCTGGATACCGGGAGACTTGCAGATCTCACAGCAATGGAGTTTAAGATAATCGCAGGTATACGAAAGTCTCAGGATCTCAAGGATCTGATCGATCAGATTTCGAGAGACGACCTATACTCCAGGGATAACCGGATCAAATTATGCAACACAACGGTATTCTGCCGAGAGGTTCCATACGGCTCTGGAAAGATGGTAGTAGTGTTCAATCCAGAGTTTGAGGCCATGAAGAGGATCCACTATTACGAGCATTCCAATGACGAAAATGTTGCGCGATACCTGGGCTATTCACTCATTTTCCACAATACTGAGATGAGCACGAAAGAAGTGGTGAGAAAGTACTTTGACAAAGATACAGTGGAGAGAGCTTTCAAGCAGCTCAAAGGTGTTCTCGATCTGAGACCGGTCAGAGTGTGGCTAAAATCACACATTGAATCACACATAAAGATCTGCTACCTTGCATACGCGATTCTCGCGTACCTGGATTACATCCTGAGCGGGAAAGAAATCTCAGGAGGAGATGCTCTTAACAGGCTGCGAACAGGATACAGGGTGTTTCTTAAAGATGACAGAACAGGCTTCGAATGGAATTCTCTGGTAGATCAGAAGAAAGAACAGAGAGAGATAATGGATGTAGTGATCAAAAATACCTAGAAAGATAGGTGATTAATCTCGATAGAGGATTGCTCGAGATGAAATGATAAATACAATTCCGCAGTACCCACGATATGTCATTAGAAAGGAGAGATCACACTTACAATGGCTATGACGGCGCTGAAATTGAGCTATACTCTGTTGAGCAAACTGACGGCAAGAAGCATGGATCGGTTATCGTCGTACATGAAATCTGGGGCCTTGAGAAAAACATTAGAAGCATTGCAGATCGTTTTGCAGAGTTGGGATATAACGCATATGCGCCACATCTGTTTTCCAGGTTTGGAAGAGACTTTACAGCTGTCAACATAGAAAGTGCTATGGGTAAGTTCTTCTCAATTCCTGAGAACGAGAGGTGGGGACCATCAGGAATGGAGAAAGCACTTAAGAATGCAAGCGAAGCTGAAAAAGGCATTATATTGAGAATTTTTCAATCGAGAGGAGATACTACCCAAACAATGATAAAGGATCTGGTTTCACTACGTGAATATGTGATTTCCCGCGAATCATCCAATGGAGATAAAGTTGGTACTGTGGGTTTCTGTCTTGGTGGTGGGCTTGTTTTCCAGCTTGCTGTTGAAGCGCCAATTACCGCTACTTCTGTATTCTACGGAGCAAATCCGGATCCGGTAGAATCAATTGACAAGATAACAGGCGAGATAATTGCAAGCTATGGGAGCGAGGATGCTAGAGTCAACGCTGGAATTCCCGCTATGATGAAGGCTTTCGTGGATGCAAAGAAGCAGATAGATGTAAAAATTTACGATAAGTCACAGCATGCATTTTTCAATGATCTAAGACCAACTTTCAATAAAATTGCTGCAGATGATGCTTGGGAACGCACCAAGGCTCTTTACTCTAGAAACTTGGAGTGATACCATGACTGAAGAAGAGAAAAATACACTTCTTTTCAACTGTTTTCTCAACTGGGCTGAAACTAAGTTCGCCATTGAAAAAGAGAGAGATAAGAAGGACAGGTTGCTCGATCCAAAAATCAAATAGAAGGGCAGAATGCAGGCGTTGTAGATTATTCTAATAGTCTGGTAAAGGCAGATCTAACAAGCTCCCGAGCCTCATCTTCGGAAGGGGCGCGCGCCAGAATCTCGATCTCAACGGCAGGTTTCTTTGCCTCAGACTGCCTTGGATGTGTTTTTATGTATACTCTGTTCTGCAACGATTGCATCACGTCCTTCACCCTTGGTGCTAATGCGCTTTCCATTCCACTTTCTAGAAATCTGCTCTCACTGTAGTAGAATGTGCCTGGAACCCTTAATTCATCTATAATTGAACTAAGGATTCCATAAGCCTCTTTTGGTACTCCGGGGAGCACGATGACTGTAGTTCTTCCAAACTTCAATCTTACTCCTGGCGCTGCTCCGACAGGATTCTTCAATGGTATTGCACCTTTGGGGAGCATAGCCATTTTCATCCTTGCAGGAGTCATTTGTACACCAAGTCTTTGATAACGTGCAGAGAGGATTTCTACCGCATCTTTGTTCTCCTGCAATGGTAGCTTGAGTGCATGTGAAACCGCATCAAGTGTCATATCGTCGAAGGTTGGTCCTAAACCCCCGGTTGTTACTACTAGATCAGAAACTTTGATAGCCTCCATCAGAGCCCAAGATATTTCTTCAATATCATCGGTAACAACCAGATCGCGCAAAACATCGTACCCGGCCATAGTAAGACTCAAACTAATGTCAGTGGCATTTGTGTTTACGGTTTTACCCCGAAGAAGTTCATTGCCAATACTTACTATGACGGCTCGCATGAACCTACATGCTCCGACTTATTATAATGGATACAGTTATTTCTCAACCGCATTGCTAACGCTGATTTACGCGATAACCACTTATTTCATCAACTATGAAAGTAGCGAAATCTTAACATGATTTTCATTTATAGATTTTAAAATACCTTCCTTGTATCCCCATTTTACAGGCGGAGGTTGCCGAGCTAGGTCAAAGGTGATGGATTTAGGGTCCATTCCCGCAGGGGTTCGCCGGTTCGAATCCGGCCCTCCGCATATTCTATTACAGTGGAATAGCGGATTCGTATGGGATGAAAGTTAGTTCCTCTTTATATACCGAAACTTGAACTTGTATGATTAGTTGTAGCTTTGAAAGAGGAAATGAATTAGTTTTTCCCTTTAAGGCATGTTTGTTGCCTTACCGTGAATGATCTTTCCTGATGACTACCAATCATCGTATCTTTATCCAGACGTCAACC
>JBJKSG010000005.1:0-100046 GCA_046704325.1 Thermoplasmataceae archaeon | reverse complement strand
CGCTACACCCCTTCTCCTAAATTCCTTGTCCACAAAGAAGCAAGTTATGCGCCATAGCGCCGTTTCAGAGGGGACAGAGTCAAGTTTCTTGTACATTCTGCCATTCTCAATTCTGGGGAGTTCCTCCCTCTTCCCGAACTGACACCATCCAACAGCCTGATCTCCAGAATATACGAGCACACCATGAGATTCCCCTCTTTTCACAAGGTCAGCCTTTTCTCGGTGGTTGTTCTCCTCCTTTTCCTTCCAAGTCTTTCCTGGGGTTTCATGTTTCCGGTGGTAGTACATGCACCAGCAACCAGCCTGGACACCGTTGTATCTGGCGAAAAACTGTTCGAAATCATCCCATGTGTCCATGGCGAGTTCTTTAACTGAGTAATTTTGTAATTGCTCCTTCTTTCTCATTGCAAGGCTAATTTTAGATCTAGTCTGAAAGCATAACGTTAACCATCAAAATCTGAATCAAATGCTCAATTCATGACCTCTAACATTTCAGACGTCCATTAGCCTTGTCTTTTTGAGTTTCTGAAGATTTGGTTTCTGAAGGACTTAAATTGGCCTTTATTTTAGAAGTCGGCTCATATTGTGTCACCACTCCATTTCACTCACTATTCCTGCAGGCATTTCGTTTCATGGGTTCGTTCGCGGCAAACAAGCAGGGGTCGAGATAGAATGTTTGCCTTATTTTTTTGACATAAAGTTTTTCAATACATTGTATCACGAATCTGACAGTGCGAGGGATGGGATTTGAACCCACGAACCCCTACGGGACAGAATCTTAAGTCCTGCACAGTTGGCCAGGCTTTGTTACCCTCGCAATTAATCGGCCTATACTCCGGGAATATAATAAAAGTGCTGAAATTCGATGATTGACAGAAAAGTATCTTGTATTGGGATTTGAATGTGGGTGAATATATGATCAGATGGCATCTTAAATTCTTCTAATAATATTGAACTGCATTACAAACTAAGTTAGCAATTTTCAAGGAGACCTCGCAATATTCTCTCCAAGCATGGGAAAAGCCTCCACGTAAACTGTTCAGTAATAAAATCTATTGGTGCTAATAGTGCCTATTGATTTTCTCAGATACTCGATGTTACAGGCTTTGAAATCCTTACAGTGATCTTCGCATTTTGTTGCTATTTCTAGTTCATTGTATACAGCCCCACATTCTTCACACTTGAACAATGGATGTACCATAGTTTCAGGATACAAAACTCCAAAATATTTTTTATCCCTCAAAAAGTGGCAACACAATCTGGAGAATACCCAACGCTTAGTTCAACTTACCGAAAATAAGCTTATACATGAAAAACGCATCTATATCTGCACTCCTCACTGAGGACGATGACTTCGAAAAGTATCCCCGAGTAAATGGAAATTGCGTGGATTTCTATCGAGTGTGTATTAGGCGGCCTTCAAAGTTGGCCGGGATTTGTTGCCTTCGCAATTAATCTGCCTTTACTTGGTGAATATAATAGTGTGCTAAGGTTCGAAGCCTTAGGGAATAGCAACCTATCTCTACAACCGATTCTCCTGGAAAGCATATTTAATGAAACTGCAGTCTCTTGCACATCAAGCCAATCTCAAAACAGTTTACATTGAACACCAAATGAAAGCTATTATGCCTACGGTTAAATCAGGAAAATATGTTTGAGCCCATTACCAGGGATATTTTCAGGTGGGGAACCATAGATGGTGAAACTGGCATAATGATGTACTCTCATCTGCTACTGAAGGACGGTAAAGTTGTATTGATTGACCCCATTGCAATGCCTGGAATAAATCAAATGATCAAAATCTTAGGCAAACCTCTTGCTGTAATAATGACATGTCACCCGCATATACGGGGCTCGCCTTTGATTTCAAGGCAACTTGGCATACCACTCTTCATTCCTGGAATAAAGGATGTTGACGAAGACGAGACCGTTGCGAATATGTTCATTGACTTATACCAAATGAAACATGCACAGCAGTATAACGAATCAACAAATCTTCCACTAGGTATCAGGGCAAATGTTATACCAACCCGACATGAGATGGCCTTGGAATATGGGGAATACCTGGTGGTAGGCGATTCTGCCTACGGTATTCAGGGAAAGCTAGCTTATTATCCAACCGGGATCTGGCCCGATGACACTGGAAGCAGGGCACGTGCAACTTCAGATGCGTTGTCTCCGATTCTAAGAAAAAGAGGGTCGAAGGGTCTCCTCACCGGGCATATGGAAGACATTCCATCGGGGCTTCAGGAAATGATTAGTTAGCGGATTAAGGGTAAAATAACTAATACAGCATATCTGTATGTCATCTCGCATCGAAATCAGGGAATAGCGTATGCCTCAAACGGAAACGAGCGAAGAAAAAGAAGAAGGCACAAAATCTTCTTCCACAATTGAAGTGGATCGAATTCGCAAGAACTATGGCAGTTTCTCTGCAGTAAAGGATGTTTCCTTCACCGTGAAGAAAGACGAGATTTTTGGAATTATCGGACCAAACGGGGCAGGTAAGACCACCATTGTAGAATGTATCTCCGGACTACGTAAAATAGATGGAGGTTCAATAAGAATATTCGGTCATTCACCAGACAAGAACAGAAAGAGGATTAAGGAATTCGTCGGTGTTCAATTACAGGAGAGCGCTCTCCCTCCACGCCTTCGTGTTAAGGAGGCACTCGATCTCTTCGCATCCTTCTACCCACACCCTCTGGATCGAGATGATTTACTAGAAACCCTTGGTATTACTGATATAAGAGACAGACCGTTCAGAAACCTTTCAGGTGGACAGAAACAGCGGCTTTCTATTGCACTTGCCCTTGTGGGCAATCCAAAAGTGGCAATTCTTGACGAGCTCACAACTGGTCTTGATCCGGAAGCAAGGAGAGAAACATGGTCTCTGATTGAGGGGGTACGGGACAGGGGAGTAACCGTCATCATAGTTACGCACTTCATGGACGAAGCTGAAAGGCTGTGCGATCGAATAGCCCTGATCAACCAAGGTTCTGTGTCCGCACTAGACACACCAGAAGCAATAGCGAAGGAGTGGGGAGGAACAAGAGTGAGCTTCAGGCCTTCAGTACGATTGAATGATGATTCACTTTATTCAATTCAAGGCGTGAAAATTATAGATCGGAAGGGGAAATATGTGACAGTGAGCGGAACCGGAGATCTTTCCGACTCCGTGTCTGGTTACCTTGAAAAGAATGGGATTGAGGTATCTGACCTGGAAGTTAAGCCCGGGAATCTGGACGATGCTTTCATCATGCTGACGAAAGGAGACTCAGCCAAAGAAAAGCGGAATGCTGGAAAATGAATCAGGCCTCTTCTGAGTCAATAGGAGGAAAGCCTCAGGGAAACTTTTCGGAACTATTCAGGCTGCAGTGGAAGCTTGCTCTAAGGGAGCCGTACGGATTTGGCCTCGGGCTTGCATTACCCGGTGGTTTCATGGTGGTGTTTGGAATCATCAGCGATTATTCCCCCGGGATTGACAGCCTATCTATAATCGAGGTCTGGCTTCCAACAATCATAGTCATCTGCATCTTCACCATCGGAATGTATGGTATCCCCATTACCCTTGTTAGGGACCGTGAAATAGGCTGGCTCCGGCGCATATCAACCACACCTGTATCTCCAGCAAGTCTGCTCTTCGCCCAGGTGGTCATAAACGTAATTATAGCTGCCGTGGGGATAAGCATCATTGTGTCAGGTAGCATCTACATTTTCAAAGCTTCTCTGACAATTGACTTTTTTTACTTTGCTATTTCGCTGCTTCTTTCGGGATGGGTGATGTTCTCTCTCGGAATGATGGTTGCTGCGCTTGCAACGAATCAAAGAATCCTTCGGGGGATCAGCGGGGCACTCTTTTTTCCGTTGCTCCTGCTTGGCGGACTCTGGTTCTCACCACTCGAAGTGGGTGACCCGCTCCGAACAATTATGTGGTATTCTCCCATCGGTGCTGGAGCAAGATCAATACTCTATTCGAATTATAACATGTTTCCCCCATACATGGAACTTGTCGCGATGACTGTATACGCTGCAATCTTTACTTACATAGCTGCTCGTTACTTCAAATGGGAATGATGCAGTCAATGATATCAGAAGCTAAGAAGCTCAACCGAAAATATTGAAAATGGAGCTTGGTAAATGGAGCTTAGAAGATGAGAGAAACCGGGTTTAAGTCGGATTTGCTAAAGCACTCAACGTACATTTTTCTTGAATAAAACAAAATGGGCAAGAATTTATCTCTTTCGATAATGGATTCTAAATTAAAACATAAACTATTAGAATATCCACACCTTATGAGAATGAATTGACGCAGAAAGGTTTTAAGGTTGCGCTGGCGACTAAAAATGGAGCTTACTTCCTTACTCCAGATGAGGCAAGGAAGAAATGGGATCTGAGCAAGCCCTTCCTTGTCGGGGAGAATGTGAATAAGGTTGTCAGCGATGGATCTGGAAATCTCTTCGCCGCCACACTCTCAGAGGGTGTATTCAAGTCATCGGATGGAGGAAAAACATGGAAGCCATCCAGCAAGGGACTGCATGTCAGAAAGGTCTGGGAAATTGCTGTAGACCCTCATCGCAAGGGTACCATTTTTGCAGGAACTCAATATGGTCACCTCTTCAAGTCAACTAACCACGGTGAGACATGGGACGAGGTCGAGAGCCTTCATAAAGCGCCTAACCGCCTGAACTGGGGCATAGACTGGGGATACAGAACTGCCGGCCTGACTCTCCACACTGTTAAATTTGACTCTAAAGACCCAAAAAAGATATACCTGGTTGCGGCAGGCAATGGTACATACAGGAGCGACGACGGTGGTGAAACCTGGCTATCGCTAAAGAGCGGTACTAACGAATCTTGCAATATAGATCCGGAAAAACTGATCTCTTCCGAACCTTCTGACTCCCCTCCACAGGCAAAGCTAAAAAGACATCTTGCGGAACTCCATTCCGATACGCACAAGATTTCCCTTTCCGCCAGGGATGGCAAACTTTTCCAGCAGAATCATTGCGGTATCTTCTATTCCGACAGTCATGGAGACCACTGGAGTGATATAAGTATTGACAACAGGCACAGGTTCGGTCTTCCCATAGATGTCGTGGATGCTGCTTCGACTAACGTATTTGTTGTTCCCGTTTCCGATGAGGTTCCAAACGACTGCAAGGATCACAACGCATGCATTAAGGGCCAGCTATCAGTCTTCAGCTCATCCGATAATGGTAAGAGCTGGAAGAAGCACGCCACCGGACTTCCCGACAACGTGCACACCACAGTACTGAGGGATTGCCTAACCCATGATGGTGAGAAAGAACCGGGAGTTTATGTAGGAACTACCACCGGGGAAGTATATTTCTCGAAGGATCTTGGCAACACTTGGGGCAGCATTGGCTCTGGGGTAGGAAGAATTCAGGGCGTGAACGTAATAGAAAATTAGGCGTTTATCCCTCCACCTCCACCTTTCACATCTTCTTCTATCATAGGATAGGGTTAAAGTTGTAAATTCCCATTGAGATTTGATATTGAATGGTGCATTCTGACCACAAGAGATACGTTGAAGCAAATGAAAAGGCCTGGGACGAAGTAGTCCCGATACATCAATCTTACAGATCAAGACAGGTGGACTTCTTCAGAAAGGGCGGATCCACTCTAGATAGATATGAATTAGAAAACCTGCCTGACCTGAAGGGCAAGCATGTTGCTCACCTCTGTTGCAACTGCGGACAAGACACTCTTTCCCTTGCGGGGCTTGGTGCAAACTGTACTGGATTCGATCAATCCGGAATAGCTATCGCTGAGGCAAAAAAGCTTTCAAAGGAAACCGGCATCAGAGCGGAATTCGTAAGGGCAAATGTCCTTGACATTCCAGATGTGTATAGTGGGAAATTCGACCTTGTATACATGAGCATAGGTGTACTCGTCTGGATCCCGGATATCAATCTCTTGATCAGAAACTCCTCAAAGTTGCTTCGCCCCGGTGGTGAACTTTTCATCTACGATCAGCATCCTTTCTCTCTAATATTTGATCAATTCAGCGACGATCCTGATGTAATCAAATTCGACTATTTTTACACAGATCCAACAGAATACCGCGGGCTGGATTATCTGGGCGGTGAAAAGTATGATGCAAGTCCAAACTACCAGTATATGGTAAGGTTGAGCGATATACTGAACGGCATCGCGGAATGCAACCTGCAGTTGATAAAATTCCTTGAATTCCGGCATTCCATCGAGGATGCAAGGCCGGGGAAAGAAATCGGAAGAAACCCAGAAAGGCAGATCCCGGTAAGCTCTTATTCGAAAGACTCACCAAACATGTTCCTGTTAAGGGCGAAGAGCGAGGGACCGAGATAGAAAACAGTTGTCAATGGGTGTCAACACAATGTTTTCCTCACACCTGACCCGGGATTTCACAGAGCTGGAGCAGTCAATGATTAACGCCATTGAAAATTAGGATGCAAAAAAAGCCGGCGAGTACCAGGTTTCAGAGTTACGGAGATCTTTTCCCGAGGACTATATGTTCGTCTGAAGAGAAGTTCCAGAATGCCATGCATTCCTTCTATGGGACAAGACACATGCGAAAACATGCAGAATGCATGGCATTAACTGCTGTATTTGAGCAAATTGAAGGATAGCTTCATCTCCTTTCATAGAACTTAAGAATCCCACATATTGCTGAATTAAACACATTATGTTTGACCTTTACCTTCGGCCCTTTTACATAATATATTTTGGTGAACACCGCAATTCTAAAGGTTGAATGAAAATATCTATACACCTGGATATTATGTCTCTGTATAATATGTCAAGCTATTCTGAGTGGGTCTTGAAGTACAAGAGGAAAGGCACACTCGTGCATAAAAAAAAGATGATCTGTTTTATCTTTACAGGGCGCACATCAAACGGAATCCCGAGAAGAGAAGAGCACAGCTCATCACAGGTGAATATCTTGGAAAGATCACTCCCGATGGCCTGGCAGAGCCCAGGATCAACAGGGTGATGAAACTTTTCGATCAGACATCGGTGAAGGAGGAGTACGGTGCATAACCCCTTCTGCAGCGCATTGCCCATGATATCGTTGAAGAGCTGAAGAAAGACTTCCCTGAGTGGAAGGAGATATTCGTATTCGCAAGCATGCGCCTTCTTTACAATTCCCCCCCGCCCTTGTGATACCTATTATGTAAAATGGCGGGATTTAGAGTTTAACTGCTCATTTTCGAAGGCTAGTGGATTTGACAGAAAGGAAAATTAGACCAGATGTGGATGGATTGTCTCATTTACGGACCGAAAACAGCTCTATTAAGTGTAACTAGTTTGAACTATGTGTCAATCTTGTCCTGAATTAGGTTTAAGTGTTCAATACCAAAGTCAGAACAAAGGTCGAGAGAGTTAACCGTATGGCGTCTGTATAAACTCAAGAGATACGTTTCCATTGTACGCATAGTCTGGCATCTGAAGGCCAATTTTCAGATTATAACCAGAACTGAAATTTTGAATGATTACGGGAAGTTGTGGATATACACTAGTTACACTGAACCCAGGAGAGGTAGCTATTATCTGTTCCAGGAACATTCCACAGGGAGCACTGTCGATGTTAGGCGGCGCTCCGAAACCAATGTATTTCCAAGAAAAGTTATATTCAATTTGCGAACCAGCTGATGAGATAAAGCCTTTCGTCACATTAGTAAAAATACTGCTATTTGACTCAAAGAAGCCGTTGTATGACGGAATCTTAATGATCACGTTATTTACCATTATTTTTGGTTTAGACGAAGATAGAAATAGTAAATTGCCAGTTAGTCCGATAACAACTAGACTTGCGACAATTACGACCACAACTACCTTTTTTGAAGTCTTCATCCGCTCCAACATCACTAACCTTCATACTTTACGGTAAAACTCTGCCCGTCACTTGAGAGAGGGGAAGTAACAGCATTCCCTGAATACTCAAAGTTGCCCTTCATGGTAATGCAAATGTTCGGGAGCTGGGATATTTTAAAGAAGTTACCATTAGTTTCTCCCGCCAAATTGTATGCGGTATCCATCCCAGTAACATAATGCGGGCCAAATTCTGCTGTATTAAAATTAGCTAAATTATTATTGATACATCCTCCATTCTCTTCGATCCATTCCGCAGAATTTCCCGCTGATACCACCCAACAGTACTGTTCGCAGAACGACCACTTCACAGCATTTCCGTTGTTGCCTAAATCTCCTATATTTATTATCCACAAGTTGGGAGCATAATAACAAGTATATATACTAATCCATATCGCATCGCCAGGGGCCACAGAATAGGATGCTGCAGGCAAATAATATGGAGGATTACAATTAGAATTAGTTATCACTTCATACCAAGCGCGATAAGAGGGCTTGCCGTTTAGAGCGTAGGACTGTACTCCGGCCTGAATTAAATTACCATTATTTAACCCACCAATTCCCACCCATTCTGCAGATGAAGCGGTGTTAGGTGGGGTAGATACTGTAAGTACCAAAAAAATACCATTAACGTAATTAAATACGCTTTTAGGGTTTTTAAAACAATTTACCACCACGTAACCAGCCCAGTGGGAGTTATCTATTTGTTCTGTAGAAAACATCGAATTAAACTGGTATTGGAGCCCAGCATACTCAAAGCTCCCACCTGGAGAAAAAATATTGTAACTAGTCGTATCAGCCGATGTAACTTCAGATGCGGTCATGACTGGTAAGATTGTAGAAAGCCCAAGGGAGGATAAGAGTATTTTGTTGACCATTCGTTTTAACCCAAAATGGTTAAGATAATAAGTAAGGCGCATCATGATTTGAAAACCATATGCAGCATTTAGCCTTTTCCAGATTTCAACTATGTTGCATAACCCATGAAATAATTCTTCTTGAAAATAAGATGGGTGTTGTTTGTGACAGACAACGACCCAAGTGTTCACGGAAAGAACAGTAATAAAATGATATGGGTTGTCTACAACGAATGGCTTGTCAGGCGCATGAAGGATATCTTTGCCCTCAAGGACATCGAAAATTACAGGTTTGATCTGATGAAACAGAACAGGAAGAAGAACGGGCTTTGCACTTTAATTCACTATTTTAGTCTATTAAAAGTGCAGAATCAGAATTAAAAGTGCAAATTTAACTAGTTTACAAGGCCTTGGGTGGATAATAAAGACCGATAATAAGCCAAGTGTTGAATTTGGAGTGGGTCCCAACAAAGAAGTGTAGATTTCGTGTCATCAAATAATCTAGATATCTCTCCTTAAATTTCTGCTCCAGAGTTTTTCGATCAGGATATCTTGTCTTCCATTTTCTCCAAGATTCGATCATTTCCCAATCTTCGCACATTATGTTGTGCCCTTTGCATTCAGGATTCTGACAGAGAAAATGATATCTGAAATTATACTCAATACTCTCTAAATCAGTCCTTGATTCACCGTCCAGAGTTATCTGTATTTCTTTCAATATCTCTGATTCGCTCGTTTCTACGTCATGCTTTGTGTCAATAGTCATGTCAGTGAGTTCCCTAGGATTTATCAATCCCAGCGAAACATTGTCCTTTGTGGACTTCAATTCCAACTCTTCCAAAGATGGGGAAACATGGGGAAGCACTAGACCGTTTCGCTCTGACCACGTCCTATTTGGGCCCGTAGAGATTGTACTCACAACGCGAAGAGACTCGTATAGAACTTTGAAGCTTTCTTTTCTGTCGAGATATTCAGAGGCTTTTTCGCATTGTACAGTGACCCAAGAATACTTCGGAATCTTCTTTCCGCCCCTAAAAGACTCAAAGGGGATTGGGTATAATCTAATGAACTCTCCAGTGTCCGTAATACCGGCTGTACATACGCAAGCACCATATTTCTTTGACTTCTCTGGATAAGCCTTAACCGTTAGTAGAACTCTTTTCACTTCGTAACTCATAGTTGAATAACCTCATATCCTCTCGCGTGTAGCTTTTCCCCAATAATCTTTCTGTGACAATCCCTGTAGTCAGCTTCAAGACACATTATTGCGGTGGTTATTTGCCTAGCTTGTACATCGAGCAAATCCAGATAAGAGATATTAGAGTTCAACCACGCAGAGTATTCGGAAAAAAATTTTTCCCTATTTCCATTTTCTTTGATTTCGACCCTCATATCTCTAGGCGCCCCAAGTTTGGGTAGGTTAACGTATCTGATTCCTGATGCGGTTAGTCTGTCACTCAGACTCTTCATAGAGAATTCCTTTTTCCAGCTAAATGCATGATTTCTAACATCTACCAGTACTCCTATCTCATTCTCTTTCAGTAGCTTGACAAAATCATTGCTTTCCCTACCCTCATATCCTACCGAGAATACCTTAGGTTCTTCTGCTTTATTCAGGACTATAGAACGACCGTTTTGTTCCTCTAGTATCTTATCTCCAGATTTCCATCCCAACTCGATAAGAAGGTCTTTGGGAAGTGAGACCATAAAAGTCCCACCTTGTCTGATCAGTTTTCTACGGTATTCAGTGTTGTTCTGGCTCATTGATTCCATATAATACTACGTTATAAGAATATTTATATACATTTAACAACAAGCAGATTGTTATAACCTCTTTTTTCTGTCCACTCTCAGAGGCATTCAGGACAAGCATCGATCACAAGAAAAAAAGGAGATAAACGGAGAAGGGAAGGCAGATTCTGCGTGGAATTTAGGAAACAGTCGCCATAGGTCTAGATATGAAGTCTGGTTTTATTCCCAATTCAAACATCTCACGAATTATACATAACTGAAATCCGATAAACAATATAGTACGAATGAAATAACGGATGCATGGCAATGCCGGGCGGGTATCCCGATAATGCAGAACTTGTGGGATTCGATATAGACGAGGAGCCAAAGTGGCTTACTGTAAGGCTCAACGATGGATCGGTGATACAGATCAAGATGGAGGTTGTTTCGATCGCAAGAGGAGGAAATGACGTCAATTCAGGTCTCCCCATATACATGGTTCAGGCAACTAACATAATAAGACTCCAGAAAGTTCCCAAGGAACTTATAGCGAAGAAGAAGAGTTTACCTGAAGACCAGCGGCAGCAATCCATGTATCGATAGATGCATGATGGAAAATGCTATTTTCTGGTATGATTATATCCTTACGTGGATGCCAGAGACTGGCAAATAATTGAGATACTCAACAAAAATTCAAGGACTTCTAATTCGGAGATTGCAAGGAGTCTTGGCATTTCCGAAGGAACTGTCAGGCTTCGCGTGGATAAACTGCTTAAGTCTGGTGCAATCAGGAACTTTACTCTCTCTCTTGGCTCCGGCATTTTCAACTCCCTGATACTTGTTAAAGTTGAGCCCGAGGAGTCCAAGAAGATACTCCAGGTCATCAAGACCAGGTTCGAAGAAGTCTACGAACTTTCAGGTTCTTTCGACATGTCTGTCAGGGTGATAGCTCCAAATCTGGATAGAATAAATGAGGCTGCTGATTTTATCAGGTCAATAGACGGTGTGATAGAAACCGATACACTTATTCGCCTGACTTAGGATAAAAAATAAAAAAAAATTAATCTGGGGTTGGTTCCTTTTTGGGTGCTTTCTTGTTTTCTTTCTCTACCCGTATCTTATCGTAGTAGTCCTTTCCAAAGTAGAGTTTGAAGACTCTTTCAAAGCGCCCCATCAATGACGCCCAGTATATTTTCTCCATGAACTTCTTCTGAAGGTACCTGAACATCGTTGGCTTGAGTCTCTTGACACCTCTAGTATACGTGCCGATTACGAAGGTAGCCTGTCTGTAACCAGTTTCCATCGAACAGTGAGTTCTGCCCGTGAAGAGATATCTGGTATGTGATCCCTTGACCTCTGAAATGATGTTATTTGCAACTACAATGCCTTCGAGGTGCGCCTCAACGCCTGCTTTTGAGATCGCAATGTTTGTTACATCACCGATAGCGAATGCGTAGTCGTAACCGTTGATGTGCAGATCCCTCTTGTCAGCCTTTATCCACCCGTCCTCATCCGCGTAATCAGTCTTCCTGAAGACTTCAGCACCCATGTGCGGAGGCACAAGCATCAGGTGGTCATAGTTCAATGTCTGGCCTTCCATGGATACCAGCTCCTTCTTCTCCGCGTCTACGGAATCGAGGTTGAAGTTCGTGATTACCTTGATGCCCCTCTTCTCCATGATAGGTGCGATGACTTCGCTGATGACTTCAGCGGGGTATGCCCTTGTGTACGGTGTTATGAAATAGATCTCTGATTTACTCTTCAGGCCGTTTTTATTCAGGAATTCCTCAAGCAGGAAGGCACTCTCGTCCGGAGACGGCGGGCACTTGTGCGGCAGTCCGGCGATTCCGACCACGAACTTCCCTCCCTGCGATTCGTTTAGCCTCTTGTATAATTCAGAAGAAAGCTCGGCGTTGGTGTGGAAGTCATGATTTGCTTCTATCAGGCCAGGAATCATCGCGGGAACACCCTTGCTCCCGGTCGCGATAACAATCTTGTCAAAGTCGTATCTCTTTCCGTCGCCCTTCGTTATGATGAACCTGTTTGCGATATCGATCACTTCGCAATTTCTCTGCACATGCTTAACCTCTGGGCGCAGCAGATCCTTGACCGGTCTGGATACCTTTGAAGGGTCCTTGCCCTTGAAAGCTACTCCAAGATAACTTGGTTGAAACTCGTGCGTGGTGGAGCTGTCAAATATGGTTATGCTGACCTTGCCTGCTTCAATCTCTCTTGATAGGGCCTTGGCCAGCCTGTTGGATACGATTAACCCACCCGCTCCTGCACCGACTACCGCGATTTTCATCTCTCTTACCTCCTCACTTTCTTCCTGTAACTTTTATCCTCACGTTGAAGACGCCGTTTTCCTCTGTGATGCCAAGCAGTTGGTTATTTGTCCCTTCGCACCAGGCCGAGGAATCTGCCTTGACGCCTGGATCCGTGGATAGCAACTCAATCTCGTCTCCGTTTACGCTCTTCCTGTACGCCCTTATCAGGTCTGTTATTGGTCCGGGGCAGGAAGTGCCCCTGCTGTCAACTTTGTGTATTGTCATGATAACCTCAGATGAACAGCACGGGCTTGCCCTCTGTCATCTTCAGGAAAGCGGCAGCCCCGACCACTTCGTCAACCATAGGATCCAAGTCATGCTCTGTATCTATCTTGAATGCGCTTGCCATCATAGAGCATACGTAGATTTTTACATCGCCCATCTCTTTCGCACTCTGGAGCATCTCATACCAGGACGGTGCTCTCATTTCGGCCATCCCCTGCATAAGTGCAGGAGCCAGGTCTTCGTATTCCTTTGGGACTTTGGTTATCTTCTTGAAGCCGTCCTTTCTAAATCCTTCTAGTGCCCATCCGGTTACAAATATCCTAACAGGCTTCTCGAGATTCACCGCAGACTGTGCAAGTACTCCTAGCGGTATGAACTTGTCAGCAGTCCCGGAGAACATTATAACGTTCAAGCCATCGTTCGCCATACTATCACCAGTTAATGATCCCTTGGCTATTCTTAAGCGGGATACCTTATCTGTTCGCTAATAGGATTATTACAAACGCTTAAGGACCGGTTTCGAGCTAGGAAAAAGACGGTACATTAGACTCAGAAGAGACATGAAGGAAGGGAGTTGACTGAGGGAGCATGAGAAGATACTACCTCATGCAGTCTCCGCTCGCACTTCGTAATATATAGAGCGCCGCATTCGCGATATAATTATATAGAGAGAGTAGTTTAAGTTAAAGAGTTACTTATGCCAGAACTCAACATTATCTATGTCGGCAAGAAACCAACAATGAACTATGTTCTTGCGATTGTGACACAATTCAACAACAACGTGGATCAGATAACGATAAAGGCACGAGGAAAATCCATAAGCAAAGCGGTTGACATAGCAGAGATAACAAAGCACAAGTTCATCAAGGAGATCAAATACCAGGACATACGGATAAATACAGAGGTACTCGAGGGCGATAGGGGAGAATCAAACGTATCGTCAATAGAGATTGTTTTGAGCAGATAGTTCTGATAAGAAAGTAAGCATAAGCTCAATATTATTGAGCTTCTGGATGCACGCTGTGTATAGCCTGTGTCACTCTTTCAGAAGCTCAGGTGAAACTGTCACACATGTTAAATTATCCGTTGCTATATGGTATAGCAGGCTGAGATGAGAGATTTCCTCGTTGAATGGGAAAGTACGCTTTCTGAAAAGATCTCTAAGATCAACAAGACTCTGGAGGCATCGGTATTCACTGAACAGAAAGAGCTATTCCAGATGTCAAAGTATATCATTGAAGCGGGAGGGAAGCGGTTCCGCCCTTTACTTACGATTCTGGCATATGAGATAGCTGCGGACGGCTCTTATGAGAAAATTCTTGACCTGGCAGCGTCATGCGAGCTGATTCACACCGCGAGCCTGATACATGACGACATTATAGACAACGCGCCGACTAGACGGGGGAAGAAGACTCTGAATTCACTTTATGGGCTGGACAATGCAATCGTTGTCGGCGATTATCTTTTCGCAAAGGCCTACGAGCTCGGCGCAAGGTACGGTTATGAGGTTTCAAAGATAATGTCAGACTGCGCCTCAATGCTAGCTGAGGGTCAGATACTTGAATACCTTAACCTCGGAAAGATCGATCTGAGTGAAAGCGCCTACTTGGAAATCATTTCAAAAAAGACCGCTTACTTTTTCTCAGTATGCACGCTCGCTGCAACGACGGTTGCGGGTTCGCCGATTGAACTGAAACGGTCGCTATCCGATTTCGCCTACAATCTAGGGATAGCATTCCAGATCACAGACGATATCCTGGATATAGTCGGAGACGAGGTGAAGCTTGGTAAGGCGGTATTCGCGGATATCAAGCACAATGCAATCACTCTGCCGATCATTCACGCGCTTGGCACTTCTTCAGAAAATCGGGACAGACTCCTTGAGATCATCAAGTTTCCAACAGGAGACGGCAGCTATAAGGATGAGCTTAAGCATATACTCACAAAGACCGGATCAATCGACTACGCATTCAACAGGGCTAAACATTATGTCGAGGAATCTGTGAAGGCACTCAACAAGAGCGGGAAATCAGAGAATGTGAACCTTCTGATGGATCTCGCTATGATCATAATTGACAGGATCGGCAGCCTCGCTTAGGAGTAGGTTATCATAATAAGCCCTCTTTCGATGTCTAAAGATGAAGAATCATAGCGATGTTTTGCAGTCACTTTCCATAAGTGAAGAGAATTATGGAACATTTGCAGGCGACTGGGTTCACTCAAGAGAAGGCGATGTGATAAGCTCGCAAAGTCCGATCGACGGTGAGCTTATCGGTAACGTTTATTCGACTCCTTCGGCGCAGTTTGAGAAGGTTATCAAGCATTCTATCAAGGCGTATGAGGAGTGGTCAGATATTCCTGCTCCAAAGAGGGGATCTATAATTCAGGATCTGGGCATGCGTCTCAAGGCAAAGAAGAAAGAGCTTGGTTCACTTGTGACGATAGAGGCCGGAAAGACAGTTTCGGAAGGAAACGGCGAAATCCAGGAGATGATCGACATTGCGGATCTGTGCGTTGGGCTCTCGAGGCAACTCCATGGTCTCGTAATAGCGAGCGAGAGGCCGAGCCACAGGATGCTGGAGCAGTACCTCCCACTCGGACCGATCGCAGTTATTACATCATTCAATTTTCCAAGCTCAGTATGGTCCTGGAATTCCTTTATCGCTGCGACCTGTGGAAATAGTGTGATCTGGAAGCCTTCCTCGAAAACTCCTCTTATAGCGGTTGCAATTACAAAACTGATCGGTGAGGCACTTGAGGAAAATGGTGCACCTCAGATCTTCTCTCTCGTTACCGGTAGCGGCGAGAAAGTGGGTAACCTTCTATCGGAAGATAGGAGGATAAAACTTGTTTCGTTCACCGGTTCCGTGCGGTCTGGAAGGCATGTGTCTGAGACTGTGAGCAGGCGCCTCGGCAAGACCATACTGGAACTTGGGGGCAACAACGCAGCGATCGTAACCGGAAGATCGGAGATGTCACTTGCTCTCAAGGGTGTTGCATTTGGAGCTCTCGCAACAGCAGGGCAGAGGTGCACCTCCACAAGGAGATGCATAATCCACGAGAGCATTTACGACGCGTTTGTGGCGAAGCTGATATCGATATACAACAGCGTCAAAGTAGGTGACCCGAGACAGAACGGAACACTGGTGGGCCCACTTATTGATGATGCCGCTGTCAGATCTTTCGAGAATGCGATATCGGTCGCGAAAAAAGAAGGTGCGAAACTGCTGGCGGGCGGAGAACGTGTTTCAGGCAGAGATAAGAAAGGATTCTATGTCAGGCCTGCGCTCATTGAGGCCGCCGCGGACCTCCAGATCGCAAAAGAGGAAACCTTCGCTCCCATTCTCTACCTGTTCAAGTACCGGAAACTGGAAGACGCGGTCAGGATTCACAACTCGGTGCCTCAGGGCCTTTCCTCCTCTATATTCACTGAGGATCTCAGGGAGAGCGAATACTTCCTGTCCCACAGAGGATCAGACTGTGGAATAGTGAACGTGAACACAGGAACCGCCGGAGCAGAGATAGGCGGAGCTTTTGGTGGCGAAAAGGATACCGGCGGAGGTAGGGAAAGCGGCAGCGACGCCTGGAAGAATTACATGAGAAGGGAAACAGTCACCATCAATTACGGGGACGACGTTCCGCTCGCACAGGGTGTCGAATTCAAGGTGTAGATATTACCTGAGGTAATTTCTTCACACCACATCGATTTTAACATGTCTCCGCTACCGGTGCTACGGATACAGATAGGGAACGAAGGAAATCAGAGAGATCGGTTCTCATGCAGAGTGTTATACCTTGCAGCGAAATATCGGGCGGAAATATCTGCATGATTCTCCAAGGATATGCAGTGAAGATGCGGGGAATTGAATGGTTACAATAGAGAGCATGATTTATGGGATTTATCCAAGAAGCGACGACCTTCGCCTCTCGGTTAGCAAATGGGAGAGAAAGTCGCTGTCAATGGAGGACCTAGAGAATAAAGTCTACTCAGAAAAGAAATCCCTGTTATCATCATACAGGAATGCAGGGTTAAATTATTACACTGATCCGCTCTTGAACTGGCAGGATATTCTCAGAATAGTGGCTTCAATGACCATTGGGCCCGATATGGAAAGGCTCGCCAGATACAAGGAGACAAACACATTCTACAGGCAGCCTGAGATAGTCGAATACCCTACGCTTAAGGATCTGGACAGAAATGGGGCGAGACCTGATACCTTTCTGCCAGGGAACACCTATGTTTCGGACGAAACAGAGGCATACTGTCATTTTCTCCCGGGAATCGAGTCGTTTGTGAATATGTCATTTGTGTCACCGGATCTCGACAGGGATAAGGTAAAGATCTCTCTGCTTGATGCATATAAGGAGATTATGAAAAGATACAAGATGGAGAGGCTCGTTGTATTCGAACCATACCCGGACTCAAATATTTTTAATGGATATTCAGAGATTTTTGGAGGAGCTCAAGTGTTCTACATCAGGTCAAGTCTGGGCAAGGATCCTTTTCTTTCTATGGAAAGGGAACCGTATTCAATTATCTCCCATACTGAGGAGGATTACATGATAGCGGCGAAGCACTGTGCGCTCCCTGGCATTTCTCTCGTAGATGCACAGAATACCCGTCTGGAGGATGTTTCAAGTCTGCGTGCAAAAGCACTTAATCTTGCCGGATCGGTATCCAGGGACAGGATCCTTGTCACACATACTGAATACCTGGACTTCCTTCCGAGGAGTATTGCAGATTCTAAGGTGAAAATGTTAGGAGGAGTGACATCAGAATGAAGGAATCGCTCATAACGCAGGAGATAGGTAGTTTCCGTAAACCTCTCTATCTCAGCTCAGTATTTAGAAAGAAATCTCGTGATGAACTGTCACAACTGGAACGTCAGGCTGCAGAAGAAACATTGAACCTGTTCTATTCTGCTGGGCTGGAAAATATAGGTGTGGGAGGTGAAATGTTCAGATGGGAGATGTACGAACACTTCGCGGCCGCCCTCGAAGGCGTGAAGTTCTTTGGACCTGTACGGTCTTTTGACAACAGGTATTACAGGAAAGGGAGCGTGATATCTCCGCTTGAGAAGAAGTTCAGCTTCCACGAGGAAGAGCTTTCTTTCTTGATTGAGAATGCAAAGAGAAAGATCAAATTCCCCGTGACTGGCCCGTATACGATGGCCGACTGGTCTTTCAATGAATACTACAGGGACAAGAGGGAGCTTGCGCTCGTATACTCAGATATCCTGAGGGAGGAGATCACTCACCTCAGGGATCTCTGGTCTTCCAGGATGAATTATACATTCGAGGTGCAGATAGATGAACCCGCAGCGACGACGCATCCCGGCGAGATGGATATAGTGACGGAATCCGTCAATGCAGCGATATCCGGTATCCAGGGGTGTGAATTTACGATTCATGTCTGCTACAGCACAGACTATGCCATGCTCTTTGACAAGGGATCTGAGCTGAAACTTGATGGTTACAACCTGGAGTTTGCAAACAGGGATACGCTCCTTGAGGGTGATTCCAGTGAGAAGCGGAAGGCCTACGAAGAGATAAGGAGACTCTGGGACATAGACAGCACGAAGTTCCTGGGGCTCGGTGTCACAGATGTCCATGTGGATTATGTTGAACCGGTATCTCTAATTGCGGACAGGATAAATTACGCGCTGAAGATCGTGGAAGATCCGGAAAAACTGAGGATAAATCCGGACTGCGGACTGCGCACCCGATCGAGAGAGATCGGCGGTGCAAAGCTCAAGAATATGGTTCTGGCTGTCAACGGCATACGGAACTCGATTTAGGCCCGCTTTCTCCTGAAGGCTCGCCTCAGGACTCCCACTGCTATTACAAGATATGAGATTATGCCCGCGTATATTGCGAGATTGATCAGTACATCAAAAAGGTTGAAAAGATGCAGTGGCGTGATTGCTCCCGGAACCACCTGCCCTGATGCCAATTCGACCAGTATCTGCACATAATATGTGCTCTGCGGAATTATCGGAAATATCACCGTATATGTGCTGGTACCTGAAACAATAATCTGGTTGTAACCAGACATATTTGAATAGGATGAATAGTCGACGATGAAACTGACTGCACCAGGAGTCTGTGGGAGCCCCCAGGAAATGTAGAGTGCGAGGTAACCGATCGGGAAGAAGAAGCTCACATTTGTTAGGAAAGTCTGCGAGGCATTCAATGTCACCGGGTAAAGGCCTATGTTCTCCGTGCGGTTGGTGCTCAGGGTTACAGAAATGGTGGATGCATTATAGCCGTTCGCGGAATATGTGACGTTATAGGTGCCTGCGCTTGCAAACAGCACGTAATACCCGCTCAAGTTTGTATAGCTGTATGCACCGCCTGCAATGCTGACATTCGCACCGCTCAATGGAAAGCTGAAGATCGCGTTGGAGACGTTCCCGGATAGCTCAAGCATCCCCGCAGCTGGTTGTAGAATGACCTGTTGCGTGTAGGTTGAACCGGGAATGACCCTGGCTGTGCTGCTGTAGTTTGTGTAACCGGGAGCGGTGACATTTATCTGAATGTTCCCCGGATAGATATTTTTCTCGTACCTGCCACTGCTGCCCTTTACATGGGTTCCGTTGATTGTTACATTCGCATTTCCCGGGTACGCAAAAACACAAACTGTCGCATTCACCGGTTCCAGTGGTACTGTGAAGTTGGACCCAGCTGTGAAGGATGCCTTTGCAGGTGAGAAGTTTGGTGCCGATATTTCAATGAAGTTCAGTCCGGACACTGTGCTGAAAGTGAGATTTCCTGTTGACAAGGTAGCATTCCCCTGTATCGAACCATCAAGCAGGTAAGAATATGCAGGTGTGTAAAAAGGCGTCGGGTTAAGGATTCTTGCAGTGGTAGAAACCACTTTTGGCACCAGGATGATCCTCGATGCATTCCCTCCGGCAAACTGTGCCGAAACAATATACGAACCCGGTTCAGAAAAAGAGATGACCCCTGATGTCTGCTTAGAACCATTCACATACCAGATTACCGATGATTCCGGTTGGCTCAAACTGAATGTATATGTAACAATGGAAGTGAAAGCAGCCTGGAAGATTATGTAAGGCTGTGTCGTCGACGATCCCTCGAGTCTGCCGTCGCCTGTTGAAGCACCCGAAGAAAAGGTTATGTTCCCGGCAATGGACTTCGCGTTAATGGTTGAATACGTCTTGATGCCTGACAGCCCGGAATAATGGGTCTGCCAGGTGTTCACAGGCACAGCAGAACCGGTCGCGTTCAGCAGTGAAATTGAAGTGAAGTTGGCCTGTGGTATATTCGTGAGGTTATCCACCGGATCGATAATCTCTGCACCGACTGCAGCCAAAGACGATCCAAAATATCGCAGCATAACAGGGAATTCGTCTACCAGTGAATTATTCAGGTATAGGAGGAGCGAGGTGCCGTTGAAAGTCATTTTTAACCCATAGGAAGCAGCACTCTTTATTGTACCCAACCTTGTTGCATTTACGTAGGTATTCGAGCCGCACGCCTCACTCAATCGTGTGTAAACTCCCGTGGAATTCTCTTCAATGCCGAATTTCACATAGGAAGTGTTTGAGTAATATGATGCGAGGTAATAGAAAGCAGAGCCGTTGTAGAGCATCTTTCCGTTACATGCAGAAAGAGTCAGGGTAGCGGAGAGTGAAGAGAAACCGTAAGAATTGTTGTATTCCACTATGGAGCCATAATCATTCCTTATCAATGGAACGTATTTCAGCAGACCACTTACTATCGGCGCTCCAAGTCCCGTAACAGGATCCCAACCAGCAGTCGAGGAGTAATATCCGTTTCCTCCACTTGTGATCTGTGTAAATGTGTCTGCATAGTAAGGAGACCTGTAAAGCTGATAAAGAACAGGCGAAATCAGGCCAATGCTGGACCCTATCTTCTGATCTATTCTGGCAGTTATACCGCTCCAGATCGGTGAGGAAAGACTTGTTCCGCCCGCAATATATGAATGGCCATCAGCCACTATGAAGACACCTGTATTCTTGTCTGCATCTGCGGAAACATCAGGCAGCCCCCGGAATGAAGAGTTAGTTAACCCAGACTGCCAGTATGGTCTGTTGAAATATGTACTGAAGCCACCACCGCTTCCAAATGATGTTCCTGCAACAGTTCCGCCCCAGGCCGTCTGTACATAGGAGCCACTGCTGTAATCAAGCGAAGTTCCGCCTACAGCAAGAACATAGGGATCGCTTGCAGGGTAATTGACTGATAAAGTGCCCGTGCCGTCATAAGCTCCCTTATCCCCACTCGCTGCAAGCACAGTTATATTCTCCGCAGCAGCCTGCCTGAATAACTGGTTCTCTGCACTCATTGTGTTTGAGCTGATCTGTGATTCCGGCTGGCCCCAGCTTAAGGTCACAATATTAGCAATCCTGTTCGATACAATGTAACTGATCGCGTCCGTCAGTGAACTGGAAGCATCCGGTGTGATAACCAGAATTATCTGGGCACCAGGAGCCGCAGCATGTGCCCACTCAACATCGAGGGCAGTCTCTATCGCCCATGATTGATTGTAAAGATTTGGTGTATTGTTCATGTATATTACTTTCAGGTTGACAGGTGGCAATCCTGATGCGTTGTCGAATGATGCCAGATCATAAGCGAGGAGTGGGTCTCCGAATGCATCCACTATTGCGATCTTCATGCCTGTGCCTGTGAGGTTTGCTGCATTCGCTGAGTTGAAAGAATAAGCATTGTATATATCTGTCGGGGTGTAGTAGCCGCTGGAAGCACTCAAAGGAGAAAACAGTGAGCATGGAGAAGAAGCATTATTCTGTGCAAAGGGAAGATAGGAGAAAGAACCGGTATAGTTGTTGACCATACCGGCATACTTCATGATTTCCTGGTTAGCAGAAGCTGAAGCAGAAACCTTGAGAATATACCCGTAATTAGCGACCACGGATACCAGAGATCCAGCCGATGAAAGGAAAAGAGGAAATGCAACCTGTGGGTTATCAGAATAGAACTGAAGGGTCACATTCTGGAATGACTCGGTATTTTCCGCCATGGAAATAGGTGACTTCGAAGGGTTTCCCTGATAGGGATGAGTAAGTACAACAACCCCGGAAGTGAGTAGAATACAGGATAGCAGAACAACCAGTATACGGTTCAATGCGATGGGAATACAAATCTAATTAATATCATTAATGAATGACAATGCCACATTGCCTGATTCTGACAGGAAACTCAAGGACATATTTCGAGAATATTACGCTACGCTGAATGATGAGATACCTGACCTCATGGGTTCACGCGAGATAGGATTCATACCCTTTGGTGGGACCATGGTCAGGCACAGAGCACTTAAGAACCGGCAGGAACTCAACTCATTCCTCACCAGGATAGTGCCAAGGCATCTCTACCACAGCGTTGCATACTATGATGATCCTACAAACAGATCGATGCAGGCAAAGAAATGGAAAGGTGCAGAGCTGATCTTCGACCTGGATGCAGACCACATTGAGGGTGCATCGAAGATGACTTACATGCAGATCCTTGATGAGGTAAAGAAGCATACTCTGCGTCTTCTAAACACATTCCTGCGTGGCATGATGGGCATTCCCGACGACTCAATAAAACTCTACTTTTCCGGGGGGAGAGGCTATCACGTGCACGTGCAGCAGGAGAGCATCTATTCGCTTGATTCGAATTCCAGGAGAGAGATATCGAACCTGGTCAGAGGTGAAGGACTAAGTCTCCAGTCCCTGCTTTCAACATACCCAAAAGATTCTAACGAGAGCAGGGGGTGGCTCTCTATACTAGATAACTCCGTGACCGAGGTTTTCAGTTCAATCAGGAGTGGTGCTGATGCATATGAGTCACTGAGGAGGTATTTCCCGCGAAGCGATTCTGCCCGCAGATATGCAGAGAGCCTCAGTTCCCTGGTAAAGAGAGGCAACGTTCTTGTCAAGAAAATAGATATATTGTGCGAACCCGGACTGCAGAAGTACAGGGCTCTTGCTGTGCGAGACACAGAAGTTGCGTCAGAAATTGCGAACGCAGCAATGACTGATTACAAATGCGAGATAGACGAGCCGGTAACAACAGATCTGCACAGGCTCATCAGGTTTCCCGGTAGTCTGCATGGCAAGTCGGGTCTCGCTGTCACGCGAATCGGCCTGGATGCGCTGCCAGGGTTCAACCCTCTCAATGACGCAATACCAGCCGCCTTTTCGGACAAGGAGGATAGAATAACTGTAAACAGAAAGCTGAAAATATCCATGAAGGATGAAGAGTTCGAGCTGGAAGGCGACGCAGTTGTACCGAGATACCTTGCAGTCTTCGCGGTGGCTGGTAAATTCGGCAGCTTCACTTAATTCTTTTACCTTCTATCAAATAGTAAAAGGTAAAATATATGCTATCGATACTGAACCGATACACATGGATTTAAAGAATAGCAAGACACTGGAAAACCTTAAGGCAGGCTTTGCCGGAGAGAGTCAGGCTAACAGGAGATATCTTTACTTTGCATTGACTGCAGACGAAGAGGGATATCAGGAAGTCGCTGCGGTCTTCAGGTCCACAGCCGATGGAGAGACTTCACACGCATTTGGTCACATGAAATATCTGAAGCAGATTGGGGATCCCGTGACAGGAGAACCGATCGGGACCACTTCCCAGAATCTCAAATCCGCAATCGCAGGAGAAACCTATGAATTCACTCAGATGTACCCTGGTTTTGCGAAGACTGCACGTGATGAAGGCTTTGAGGAAATAGCCCACTGGTTTGAGGTCTTATCCAAAGCGGAAAAATCTCACGCTGCAAAATACGAGAGAACACTGGCAGACCTTGGCGTCTGAACTGTAATGGATTTAGGGATGCTGAATGTATCATATCACCAGGTCTGATCTGCACACTCCAGAGGACTATGAGAAGATTAGGGATAGTGAATACAAGTCAATAATAGAGATAGAGAGAAACAGGAGGTTGACCACCAGGACTTTCTCCTTCCTGTTTGAGCACCCAAAGATAGTGATAAACCAGATAAATGAAATGATCTTTCTTGAGAAAATCAAGAATCCGGAAGACATTGATGATCTCATCAATGTATACAGCGAAATACTGCCCGGGGCAGATGAGCTGAGCGTCACAATGTTCATCGAGTTCCCTGATGAAAAGACGATGATACAGAGCATGCCAAAGCTCGCGGGTATTGAAAAGACAGTTTATCTTACATTTGACAATTCTGAAGTTAAAGCCACTCCGGAAGAGGGCAGATCCACGGAAACACTTGAATCGACATTGCAATATCTGAAGTTCCGCTTCAATGGCGAGGAGAAGGAACGCTTTTTAACTGCAAAGAATGCATTCATAGAGACCAGGCACCGTCTGTATGGCGAGAGTGCAAGGATTCCACAACCACTGCTCGAGATCCTCAAGAAAGAACTGAATTCCTGAGATTACAGGGCTTTGCAAAACAATTATCTCATTTCCGTGCATAACGAAACATGGATGAAAGATCGAAGTCTGATGCAGAGAAAGAAGTTCTTGAATATGTGAGAGAATTCGCACTCAGGGAGATCAAACCAATAGCCGCCAAGATTGATTCAGAGGCTTCGATCCCACCCGACCTGATACGAAAGATGGCAGAGATGGGGCTTTTCTCGTCCTACATACCTGAGAAATACGGTGGAAATTCTCTTAGCTTCCCCTTTCTCGTCAGGGTGATAGAGGAGCTCTCCAAAGCATGTCCAAGTACTGCGCTGGTTCTTGATGGCGCACTAACGCTGTTTGCAGAGCCGCTTCTCATGTTTGGCAACGAGCCACTGAAGGAAAAATATCTGAGGAGAGTGGCCGCAGGAAGCGTCGGAGGACTCGCAATTACCGAACCCGGAGCCGGAAGCGATGCTGCATCCATACGCACTACAGCGGTGAAGAAGGGTGACTCCTACATCGTTAACGGGTCCAAGATATTCGTCACGAACGGAAGGATATCGGATTTCTTTGTCTTTGATGCTGTCACGGATCTCGGGAAAAAGACGCATGGAATTACAACATTCGTGGCCGAAAACACATTTCCAGGAGTAAAGATAAGCAGGGACATACACAAGATGGGGATCCGCGGGTCCAGCACCGTTGAGCTGGTCTTTGAGGACGCTGTCATTCCAGCCACGAACATAGTCGGTGAGGAGAACGATGGCTTCAAGGTCGTAATGGAAACACTTGATGCAGGCCGTATCGGGATCGCCGCTCAGGCAGTGGGCATCTCTGAGGGTGCACTTGAAGAGGCAATGGCTTACATTAAGGAGAGGAAGCAGTTTGGTAAACCCATCTCGGAATTTGAGGGGATCCAGTTCATGCTTGCTGATCTCGGTACGCAGATAGAGGCTGCCCGCCTTCTGACATATAAAGCTGCGGATTTGTGGGAAAGGAAACTTCCCTGCATAAAGGAATCCTCAATGGCGAAACTCTTCGCATCCGATGTTGCGATGCGTGTCACCACCGATTGCGTGCAGCTGTACGGAGGCTATGGTTTCACCACAGACTTTCCTGCAGAAAGGCACATGAGAGATGCAAAAATCACCCAGATCTACGAAGGCACAAACCAGATCCAGAGGCTGATTATAGCGAGGGAGATGCTCAGGGGAAATTGACCGTATACATTGGCTGTTCAGGTTGGTCTTACCGTGAGTGGGAAGGGGTATTCTACCCTAAGAATGCAAGGGATAAGCTCTCCTATTATCTGAAACAATACAACACCGTGGAAATAAACAGTACTTTTTACAGTATGCCCGGAGATGGCTTTGTCCAGAACTGGGTCCGGAAGGCAGAGAATTCTCCAACCTTCAGGTACACCATAAAACTTCCAAGAGACCTTTCTCATGACATGCTTTTACGAGATGTTCAGGCCTCTTTCTACTATATTGAATCGTTCGATGCCTCTGTCATTGCACCGATAGAGAATGCAGGTAAGATCGGTGCGGTCTTGCTACAGCTACCCCCGTATTTCGGCCATAACAATGTGCGGAATCTCCTTGCTTTTCTTGATAAGGTCGATACCTCAAGGATGAGATACGCGGTCGAAATGAGACACAGGGATCTCTATCATGATAAAAATTTAGCAAAGGATCTGGCCGGGATGGGGGTTGCAGTCGTCGATCTCGACAGTCCTGAGAAACCCCTGTCTTCAATCGATTCATTGACGGACTGGGGTTACGTGCGGCTTCATGGCAGGAACAGGAGTGCCTGGGAAGACCCGAACTCCCGGGGAATGGAGAAGTATCTATACGATTATACCAGCACTGAATTGACAGCTTTTGCCGAAATGATCAGGAAGAGCTCAGATGCATATTCAGATCTTTACGTTTACTTCAACAACCACCCGAACGGTTTTGCAACTACCAACTCTAGGGACCTGAAGATTCAACTGGGAATGCAAACCTCCTCAAAGAGGGATCTCAACAGCTATTGATGCCGTGGATTTTGAAAAGATAGGAATACTACAATATGCTATGGAAAGATCAACTGGTACTTAGATGGCTTCAAAAAGGTTTGCAGATTTCGGGGATGAGCTCATCATTGAACATGCCGGGCAGCAGCTTAAGGTAGTCTTCATCAAGGAGGACAGCAATGAGCTTGTCTTCAAGCTCCCAAGCGGCTACAATATCCGCCTCAGAAAATCTGCCGTCAAGATAATTCAGGATTCTTCAACAGGCGGCAAGGGTCAGTTCGAAATGCAGGAGAGCGCGAAACTCGGTTCCGGGCAGAGGAAGATCAGCCTGCTCTCTACAGGTGGAACTATAGCGAGCAGAGTCGATTATTCCACCGGGGCGGTGAAGCCAACAAAAGATCTCGGGTTCATTCGTGACTCCGTAAAGGATATCTCTGATCGGATGTCGCTGAGCGCGGAGATCATAGACAGCATACTAAGCGAGAACATGTCTCCTGACAACTGGATCGACATTGGGAGGAAGGTTTACAGGTCGCTTGAGAAAGAGGACGCTATAGTGCTTCTCCATGGAACGGATACTATGTCTTACACTGCATCTGCGCTCTCCTTCATGTTCAAGGAGCAGAAGGGACCGATAATCATGACAGGCTCCCAGAGAAGCTCCGACAGGCCGAGCAGTGATGCTTTCGAGAACATTGAGGCAGCCATCCGTTTCTCTCTAGAGGATATAGGGGAGGTAGGCGTCTGCATGCATTCCAGCATCTCGGATGGCGATTCCACTCTTATACGCGGCGTGAGAGCGAGAAAGATGCACACCTCAAGAAGAGATGCATTCCAGGCGATCGGTTACGGAATGATTGGTACGATTTCAGGCAAGGAGCTGTCGTTGCAGAACGTCAGGAAGAGGGGCGATGCAGCTAACATCTTCTCCGACAAGATCAATACTAAAGCCGGAATATACTACTTCAATCCTCTTTCGGATGCAGATGATCTGGAAAATTTCTCAAGGGGAAAGGATGCAGTCGTGATAATGGCAACTGGCCTCGGGCATGTCGCTGACAGGTTATTTCCGAAAATCAGGGAACTCTCGGATTCAGGCAAGCATTTTTTGATAACTTCACAGTGCCTCTACGGCCGCGTCGATCTCGACGTTTATGCCAGCGGGAGGCGACTTGCCCAGGCAGGCGCAATAGCACTTGAGGATATGCTCCCGGAAGTTGCTCTGGTAAAATCCATGTATGTGCTGGCCCATCATCCGGAAGAATTCGCCAGGTACATGCTTGAAGATCTGAGGGGCGAGATCTCGGCGAGATCGCATGTATGGGGTGACTCTCCTTGATTTCGAGACAGATGATAGGTCTTGAGGTGCACATCCAGCTGAATACCGGGAAACTTTTCTGCAGATGCCCTGTTGATGGTGGCACTTCCTCTGTTCGAGAGATCCGGAGACGCCTGAAGCCCACCATCGGGGAGTCGGGGATGGTGGACAGAGCCGCAATGTATGAGGAGCTCAGGGATAGGACATTCACATATTCTCTCCCGGATAACACCTGCCTGGTTGACTGTGACGAAGAACCTCCGAGGCAGATCAACACAGATGCCCTCGATACAGCTCTGAAGGTATCGTCGGAACTAAACTGCAGCCTCTTCGAAGCGATAGAATGCATGCGAAAGATAGTGATCGACGGTTCAAACACATCCGGATTCCAGAGGACTGCTCTTGTCGCGACTGGCGGTTATGTCGAGACATCGAAAGGCAGGGTAGGCATCTCTTCAGTATGCTTAGAAGAGGATTCAGCCAAAAAGCTAAATGACAAGAGCGAAGATGTGCGCTATTCACTGGGCAGGCTTGGGATACCGCTGATAGAGGTCGCCACAGATCCGGACATCAAGGACGCTGCACATGCAATGGAAGTGGCGAAGATCATCGGTATGTCTGCAATCGTGACCGGAATGGTAAGGCATGAAGCCGAATCGATAAGACAGGACGTTAATTTCTCAATGGGTCACGGAAGAGTCGAGATAAAAGGAGTATCAAGAATTTCGCAGATTGAGGAGGCTATCAACAGCGAGACCGAAAGGCAGAAGATGCTGGAGAACGCATCAGCGACTATAGAGAAGAGAGGCGGTTTCCATGCCAAGAATTTCGTGTTTACCGACATAACTGAGAAAATGAAGAATTCAGGGAGCAAAATCATATCGAACGGCATAAAGGCAGGGAACAGGATTTTCTGTGCAAGGCTGGAGAATATGAGAGAAACATTGAAACACGATGATCTGAGGATGGGCCAGGAGCTCGCGGATCTTGCAAGGGCATATTCAATCGGCGGGATTCTGCACTCAGATGAACTGCCCGGATACGGTATCACGGAGGCAGAAAAGTCAGATCTGGAGCTTGTTTCCAATGCGGGCAGCGAAGACGGATTCGTATGCATAGTCACGAGCAGGGAGAAGGCTGCGATCCTCGAGCGGGAGTTTCCAGCGAGAATAAAGAAGCTGGTTTCCCTCGATCTACCAGAGACGAGGTTCCTGAACTCGTCAGGGAGAACCGCATACCTTCGACCCCTGCCAGGATCCGAGAGGATGTATCCGGAAACAGATCTGCAGACAATCAGGCCTGGACCTTCTTCCTTGGATGAAGCGAAGGAATTTGGAAAAAAGAGTCCTGAGGATCACATTGCTTCCATTGCAAACGATTATGGAATTTCGGTTCAGGATGCAGGTACGATTGTTACAGGGCTAAAGCTTGATCTCTTCCGTCAGCTCTCAAAGCATCTGAACGCAAGATATGCAGCAAGGTTCGTTTTACAGATCCAGCCAGAGATTGAGAGGAAAAATTCCATTTCCATGGGCAGGCAGGATCTTCTCGAGATCGCGGAAGGAATCAGAAAAAAAGGTCTCCCGGATCTCTCTTTTGGTGTTGCCATTGAAGCACTCTCTAACGGTAGGAATGTGCATTCGATCCTCAGCTCTCCAGATATTATCCCAATGGATGAAGGCGAGATTGCTTCGCTTGTTCGCGAACTGAAAGCCTCCGGGAGCAATGTTACCGCAAAGAGCGTTGTTCCAAGGCTAAAAGAGAAGACAAAGAGACCTTTCGACGCAAAAACCGCGATGGACATCGCTGCCTCTTTGCTTTAGATTTCGATCTTTTTGCATAAGAATGCACTGCCGATCCCGGTCGAGGGATGATTTGGATGTGCCTGTAAAATGACACCTTCTCTATCAAGAGATAACTGCGACTGGTGAGCCGGATGTGTGGAATAGCGAAAAACATCGTAAAATTCTACGAAAAAGGGAAAACGTTTGGATAAATTTTTAAATATCTTCTTGCAATGTCAAATCTATGCTGGAAGGTTATCTGCCCATAGCCATAATACTCATTCTGCTGATTCTGGTTATGTTCGTAACTTTCTCTCTGCTCCCTAGCCTCAGCGAAGGTAGGTACAAGAAGAAAACCGGAGTCAGTCTTAAACCCTCCGACGTCCTCGAGACGCTAGGCAATTCTTCATCTCCGAAAGTCAAGGATTCCACCTACATGGAGCCATACGAGTCTGGAGAGGTGTCAAGGGGCTCCTTTGGCTCTTTCGTGAATATCCAGTATTATGTTGTCATCCTCTTATTCGTCCTGTTCGATGTTGACATGGTCCTACTTTTTCCTTGGGCTTTCAACTTCTATAACCTAGGATTTTATCCCTTTATAGAGACAATCATATTCCTTTTCATGCCCCTATTTGCAGTATTCTATGCATTCAAGGAAGGTTACATGAGGTGGATTCGATGAAGACAGGGGAACCTGGCGTTCTCACCACCACACTCGAAAATGCGCTTACATGGGGCAGGAGCAACTCGCTTTGGCCACTCACTTTTGGCCTCGCATGCTGTGCGATAGAGATGATGGCTGTGCAGGCTTCCAGTCTCGATATATCCAGATTCGGCAGCGAGATATTCAGGAACTCACCGAGGCAGTCGGATCTGATGATCGTTGCAGGTACCGTTACAAAAAAGATGGCACCGAGATTGCGCAGGATATACGACGAAATGCCCTATCCGAAATATGTGATCGCAATGGGGGTATGTGTCATTCAGGGCGGCCCATATGCCCGCGGTTATTCAGTGGTTCTTGGCGTTGACAGAGTCGTCCCGGTCGACGTATACGTCCCGGGCTGTCCACCAACTCCGGAGGCGCTGACGTACGGGATAATCACACTTCAGAAGAAAATCAGGGGAGAGACCGACAGGTGATTCAATGGTGGACATAATAGAGGAGACCAAGGGAAAAGATGGAAGGAGGATCCTCTCTGTCACCCTAGAGAATTTCCTGCCTCTGATGCAGGATCTGAGATCAAAGGGCTTCGATCATCTTTCACTCGTAACCGCAGTCGACAGGAAGGATTCAATAGACATGGTCTACCACCTGCATTCCATGGACAGGAATGAATACGTTGTGGTTAAGGCGAACACACGCAACGGCACCATTGACAGTGTTGCCGGAATCTGGTCAAGCGCGAACTGGGATGAGAGGGAGCAGTTTGATTTAATGGGTGTAAAGTTCATCGGCCACCCCGGGTTGAAACGTATTTTTCTTCCCGAGAACTGGGTTGGTCACCCGCTCAGGAAGGACTACGACCTGAACAAGGTTCAGTATATCAACATGGATGAGGACGGCAACGACTATGCAACATTCGATGCGGGTGATGGCTGGTGAGCAACGAGTGGATCGAGCTCAACATAGGACCTCAGCACCCTTCAATGCATGGAGTTCTCAGACTCAAAGTAAAACTTGACGGGGAAATTATCAAGGAGGTAGAACCTGTTATTGGCTATCTTCACAGAAACGCGGAAAAACTGTGTGAGATGGGTTTCTACTGTGACAGCATGATCTATTTCGACAGGATGGATTACGTAGCGGCCATGAACATGGAGGTCGGCTATCTCGAGGCCGCCGAGAAACTGCTTGGCATCCCTCCTCCGGAGCGGGTTCTGTGGATCCGGGTCGTAATGGCCGAGCTTGGGAGGATTGCTTCACATCTGGTATGGGCCGGTGCATTTGGCCTTGACCTGGGAATGCTCACACCTTTCTTCTACTGCTTTGCAGAGAGGGAAAAGGTCCTCACGATATTCACAGAAGCATGTGGTTCAAGGCAGGAGACAAACTACATGAGCATAGGCGGCGTCTATCAGGATTTCAACGAAAAGATAATCTCTGAAATCAAAGAATTCATAGATACGTTTCCAAAGAAGCTGGAATCCATCTATAAGCTGTTCGCCAAGAATGACGTTTTTATTTCAAGGACGAAGGGGATAGGTGTCATGAGCAGGGAGACCGCAATAGATTATGGCGTAACCGGACCCATGCTGCGCGCCTCAGGAGTTGAATATGACGTCAGGAAAGCTGAGCCATATCTGGTTTATGACAAGCTGAACTTTGATATCCCGATATCGAAAAAAGGGGATTCACTTGCCAGGTTCCTTGTCAGATTCGAGGAGATGCGCCAGTCCATCAAGATAATCAAGCAGGCACTTCCAAAGATACCGGAAGGACCCTTCTTCAACCCGAAGGCGAAGAAGTCCATGATGATCCGGCTGCGCGGAGACGGTGAAGTATATGCGAGAACTGAGTCTTCGAAAGGGGAACTCGGCGTTTACCTGGTCGGTGATGGTGGAGTCAAGCCATACCGCGTGAGGGTAAGGAGCCCCACTTTCAAGAACCTTTCAGTACTCCCTGCGCTAGCCAAGGATACCATGGTTGCAGACATGATAGCTATCAGCGGCTCCATCGATCTGGTTTTCGGGGAGATAGACAGATGAACCTGCTGCAGCGCCTTTATCAGATTTTCAGTTTCTTCGGGCACTACCTGGGATACGCTGTAGCATATTTCCTCGAGAGCCTGATCATGATAATTTTTGTCAGCGTAAGCATGATCGTGATGATATATGCTTTCAGAAAGTACATGGCCAGGGTGCAGATGAGGATAGGCCCAAACAGGGTCGGCAAATTCGGGTCGCTTCAGTTGATTGCAGATGCCCTCAAGCTGGCTGGAAAGGAGGTAATCCTCCCAAGCAGGCGGGATGATCTTCCATACAAAGTAGCACCATTCCTCGTATTTTTTGGGTTGGTACTTTCATTTGCCTTTCTTCCGTATGGCCACCTCGCTTACTTCGGCAATCTCACTGTCACATATTCCGACGTAAGCGTGATTTTCATTTTTGCGATACTCGCGATTATGCCGATAGGTGAAGTGCTTGCGGGTATAGCATCAAAAAACAAGTATGCGCTCATGGGTGCTCTTAGATCCGTCGCAAAAGACGTTTCCTTCGAGATACCAATGATGTTCTCTGTTATTGCAATAGTAATGATGAGTTCGGTCAGAACTGCTTCTTCTCTGTCATTAGAATCTATAGTGACAACTGAACTCCTGCCTTATGGTATCCTCGAACCGATTGGTCTCTTTGTATTCTTCATTGCCATGATCGCCAGGGCATCGTATTCACCGTTTGACATGGGGGAGAGCGACAGTGAACTCGTCTCCGGATATTCAACAGAATACACGGGAATGAGGTTCGCACTCTTCTATATAGGCCTGTTCGGGACAATTTTCCTTGGATCACTGCTTGTATCACTCCTCTATCTCGGAGGATTCAATGGCCCATATTCCGAGTATATCGGTTTCTTCTGGCTCCTCATCAAGGCAGGTATCCTGGTCATAGTTGCATTCACAGTCTGGCTGTCGATGCCCAGGATTAGAATTGACAGACTGGTTAATACAGGGTGGAAGTACCTGCTCCCCATATCGTTCTTCAATCTTGTTCTTGCAGGCGTGCTGACGCTGGCGTTCGGGTGGTAAAAAATGGAAGTAAAAGAACCTAAAAGGAGATTTCCGCTTGTTGGCATCATTTCTGGAATGATTAGCGTGGCTTCGCACATGTTCAGGAGACCCATTACAGTGCAGTACCCGGAGGAGAAGCCTTACATGCCTGAACGTTTCAGGTACAGGATATCATTAAAGCTCGACGACTGCGTTGGCTGTACTCTGTGCGAGCAGGTATGCCCTAACGGCAGCATTAAGATGGAGAAGCTTGAAAGGGAGAATCCGCGAAACAAGAGGAAGATCTATCCCGATGTCAATTTCGGAACCTGCACGGTATGCAGAAACTGCGAGGAGATCTGCCCCACTGTCGCTATATATCTTACGCATGAGTTCGAGACTTCCAGGACAAAGAACAGCTTTCTCTATTCTCCAGAAGAATTGACAATGAAGGAAGAGGACGTGAAGAAGTGATCATTACAATAATCATTTTCCTTATTTTCTCAGTTATACTGGTTGCCACCGCGATCAAAGCGGTTCAGGAAAAGAACCTTGTGCATTCTGCGACCTGGCTTATGTTCTTCCTGTTCACCATGGCAGGTCTCTTCCTGTTCCTTGGTTCTTCTCTAGTTGCAAGCATCGAGCTCCTCGTTTATGTGGGAGCAATAGTCACTTTGCTTGCATTCACTCTAATGCTGACAGGAGGTAAGGAAGTTGAATAGGAAGGCATTTCTGTCTGTTGGAGTTTTCTTCTTCGTCATTTTCGCCACAATACTGAGCAGCAGCCTCTCCTTCCAGGAGTCTATCCAGGATATAGCCACAATTGCTAACACCATGTTCTCTTCCTATATTGTCGCCTTCGAGCTCCTGTCCCTGATCCTCGTGGGTGGAATAATCGGCATGCTTTACATAACCGGGAGGGAGGATTAATGTATCTTGCATACGCTCAGGTTCTTTCGCTTCTTCTGTTCTGCGCTGGTCTCTACGGTGTTATGTCATCGAAGATAGGGATCAAGATGCTGATCTCCATCGAGATAATGATCAATTCTGCTGTCCTTGGCCTTATATCGGTAGCCGCTGGCTCCGCAGATCCAATAGTACTTGCTCTTTTCGTGATAGCCATAGCTGCTATAGAATCGGTGGTGGGCATAAGCCTCCTGATCGCGGTTTACAGGAAATTCGGTCAGGTCGATATACCGCTGCTTAGCGAGATAAAGGGATAACAATGTATTTTGCAGGCTGGTTCATATTTCTTTCTCCGCTGCTCGCTGCTCCGATCACTCTGATATTCGGCAAAAGAAGATCCTGGCTCTCCGGAGCCATAAGCTCATCCTCGATTGCGATCTCGCTTGCCCTGTCTGCATACGTATACTACACACTGGGTAGTGGAACCGTAAACCAGTCCTATCTCTGGTTCTACAACATATACTACGGCATCTACATAGACCACCTTGCGATCACGATGGCCCTCATGGTCTCTTTCGTATCTCTCATGATACACATCTTCGCAACCTATTACATGGGCCATGATCCAAAGAAGCATGTTTACTTTGCAGAGACTGCGATGTTCACGAGCGGTATGCTGGGCCTGATCCTGGCATCCAATCTTGCCATCTTATTCCTCTTCTGGGAACTTGTCGGTCTCTGTTCCTATCTCCTCGTGGGTTTCTGGTATTTCAAACCCAACGCCGCATCCGCAGCAAAGAAGGCATTCATTGTCACGAGAGTGGGCGACATGTCCCTTATCATAGGTCTTGCAGTTCTCTATTCATCCCTATCATCACTATACGGAAACCCGCTGAGCATCCCAGACCTGACTGCAAATGCTACAGCTATTGCAAATGCCATGGGACCGGCCAAGCTTGCATTTGCAAGCGTGCTCATCCTCGGGGGTGCTATAGCAAAATCTTCGCAATTTCCCCTTCATGTCTGGATTCCGGACGCAATGGAGGGCCCAACCACTGTCTCTGCACTAATACATGCGGCGACCATGGTCACTGCTGGTGTCTATCTGGTTGCAAGGGTATTCCCGCTTTTCCTTGCCTCCACATCTGTCGCCCTATATTCGGTTGCTATTGTTGGTGCATTTACAGCGCTTTATGCAGGCACACTAGCATGGACAATGAATGATATCAAGCGCGTTCTTGCTTACTCGACGATAAGTCAGATTGGCTACATGATGGCTGCTCTCGGTATTGGGGGGATCCTGAGCATCGGGAGCGGAGCGATCTCGCTCTCGATATATCAGCTTGTGGTTCATGCCTTTTTCAAGGCACTGCTCTTCCTCACAGCGGGTGCCATTCTTGTGGCCCTGATGGATCTCCGCGATCTCAGAAGGATGGGGGGTCTCTGGAGAAGGATGCCATGGACCGTCTCGCTGATGTTCATTGGTGCAATTACACTTGGGGGTATACCGCCGACTGCTGCCTTTTTCTCAAAGGGGGCCATAGTTGATGCCTCATGGCTGTATTTCTCTTCAAGCGGGTACACCGTCTCGCATTTCCTGCCATGGCTGTTCCTTGCAACCGGAGAGTTCTTCACAGCCTTCTATACATTCAGGATGTTCTCGATGGTTGCCCTTGGGAAACCGAGATCTGATCTGGCCGTGCATGCACGGGACCCCCCAAAATGGGCTCTCCTGCCTCTTATACCGTTAGCGATCCTCGCGTTGTCGTTTGGAATATTCCAGGGGAATTTCTATACGTACCTGGAAAGCGGGTTCGTGGCGCCGGTTGCGCCCAGCCTTCAGCAGATGATTGTATACGCGCTTATCGCGGCCGGGGTCCTGATAGGGGTTCTCGTGGGGACTGGAAACAGGTGGAAAAAACTGGACGAAACGAAGAATGCTGTGTATCGTACTGTGAAGTACAAATATTACCTGGATAAGCTGTTCACGAATATCATTGCTGTTAGGATGGTATTACCCCTCTCTGCAGGAATATCCGGATTTGAGTATAAGTACAACAGGGCGAACGAGGTTGCCGGTTCCGGAGTGAGCAGGCTGGGCTCCCTGTTCAGGAGGCTTCAGTCTGGTGTGGTAGAGAACTATTTCGTCGTGATGATCCTGCTTGCGGCACTCATCTTTGTGATAGTTGAGATTCTGGGAGGGATACTGTGATTCTTCTTTACATATTCCTGTGGGTCCTCGCCTCTGCATTCATATCGCTTCTCCTCAGACGCGGTAATCTGCTCTTCATGCGCCTCTCTACTGTGGCAACAGCCCTAGCGATAATTATCTTCAGCATGCTCACCTTCCTGCCTGGATATACAGGTGGATTTGTCTCGATCACTAACATAGTTCTCTACGCAGGTGCAGGGATATACTTTTCAGTCGGGGTATCCGGATTTACGGATACTCTGATTATCGTAACCGGCCTGATCTTCATTGCTGCTGCATTCGTGACAGACGAGAGCTACGGCAAAACAATGTACATGCTCATTCTCCTGACCGAAGCAGGACTCTTTGGCCTGCTTATCTCGAGGAATTTCATTTTCTTCTATATCTTCTGGGAGCTGGTTCTTGTTCCCACTTATTTCATAATAGGCAAGTTCGGAGGTCCGAGGAAGGATTCAGTTTCCCTGAAATTCTTTGTCTACACGCACATTGCATCAATCTTCATGCTGATCTCAATATTTGCCCTCTACAGTTATTATGATCTTTATAGCGGAACCCTGACACTCCAGATGGCCCCGCTTCTGCAGGCAATGTCCACAAATGCATTCACATCTTACATGCCTGCGATTTCAAGATACTTCATATTATTCGGTTTTGTCTTCTCATTCCTCGTCAAGCTTCCGTCTTTCCCCGTACATGCCTGGCTCGCCGACTCCTACGAGGAGGCGCCGTATCCGGGAACAATAATACTGGCAGGTGCTCTCACCATGATGGGAGGATTTGGCCTCTTCGGGATCATCCTTCCCTTCGGATACCTGATAGGAAGTATCGGTCTCGACATAATCGTCGCCCTTGGATTGATAAGCATAAGTTATTTCGCTCTAGCTGCAATGTTCCAGCTCTCGCTTAAGAGGATGATGGCATACGCCAGCGCTGCGTCTATGGGATTTGTAACTCTCGCTTTTGCAACGTCGCTACTTGATTCCGGTCTTTCGAACATGCTGATTGATGCATCCGGCGGCATGTTCCAGACTGCGACGCATGGGTTGATTATGCTCCTTATCTTTGCAAGCATATTTTACATAATGAAATACACAGGAAGCGACAGGATACCAAGTCTTGGCGGGATATACAGGGAAGCACCAAGGCTCTCAAGTCTTCTTCTCGGAGGACTCCTAGCGTCTCTGGGGTTACCGGGTCTGGCAGGTTTTGTCGGTGAATTTTCTATAGTGGTTGGATCATACCAGGCAATTGGTTACTGGATCTTCTTCCTGATATTCGGTATGCTCATCACGGCATCATATCATATCTGGGCTGCGCAGCGTGCGCTGTACGGACCATATAACGAGAACCTCGGCAGGATCCGCGATGTCTCTGGGGGCCAGCTTGCGTTGCTTGTTCTTGTGTTTATCACCATACTTGTTTTGGGAATATTTCCATCTCTCTTCTTCGGACCCATTCAATCTTATGCAGGAGGCATATTATGATCTTCCCCTCTGATTTGCAGGTTTATTATCCCATGTTTGTACTCGGCGCAGCAGGTTTCATCATCCTGGCGCTTGGAATGGCCCGTATTCGGTCGTATGTATACGCGAGCATAACCTTTGGCGCATTCGTGGTTGCCTTTCTCATGATACTGTTAGCTCCTGGTTCATCGGATCTGGGCCAGTTGATTGTAGTGAATAACTTCACGATTTACTTCGCCCTCATTTTCATAGTATCGAGCGCATTCATAACATATCCTGCCCTGAAGAATGCTGGCGCAAGGAGTGAAATCTTCTATTCAATGCTCCTCTTCGTTACCACCGGAATGCTCGTTGCTGCCTACAGTTACAATCTCATCACTCTTTTCATAGCATTCGAGGCAGTGAGCATAGGTACATACATAATATCCGCATATCACAAAACCCGCAGGACTCTGGAATCAGCAACCAAATATTTCTTCACCGGAACTGTTGCGACATCATTCATCATTTTCGGGCTCGCCTATTTCTTCGTTTCCACCGGGACTTTCAACCTTGTTTCTGGCATAACTGTCGCGTCCAAACCGGAGATGCTTATTTCGCTGGTCTTCCTGATAATCGGCTTTGGCTTCAAGGTCGCGATATTCCCGATGCACCAGTGGGCAATAGATACATATGACGGAACCGAGAACTCGGTATCCGCGTTTCTCTCTACGGGGAGCAAACTGGTCGCCTTCATGATCATGCTGAAGGTATTTCTGGTGGGATTTGCCGGGGTATCCTCCTATGTTTACGTATTCTTCGCAATCCTTGCAGTTGCGACCATGACCTATGCAAATGTCGCTGCCCTTTCGCAGAACAATCTGAAGAAGCTGCTTGCATACTCGAGTGTCGCGCAGGCAGGTTATCTTATCCTGATATTTGCAGTGGGTTCATACTCGAGCGGCAGTAACGCGGAGCAGTATGCCATCGCAGCAGGGATGCTGTATGCTCTTGTTTATATCTTCATGAAAGGTGGAGCGTTCTTCACCATGAACACGCTGAAGACAGACAAACCTCTTCTATCTGACGTAAGCGGTCTCGGGTCCAAGTCGCCTGGCGTCGCTCTAGCTTTCTCTATTCTTCTCCTGTCACTCGCAGGAATTCCACTTACCGGTGGGTTCTTCGCAAAATTCTACCTCTTTCTCTCCCTGGTGCAGGGCGGACTGTGGTGGCTGGCCGTGGTTGCGATCCTTAACAGCGCGATATCTGTATTCTACTATTTCAGGGTCCTTATGTATATGTACTGGAAGGAGGGCGACAGCGAAAAATTCGATCTCGCTACCCGAAATCGTATTCCGATCTACTTTTCTGCTGTGGTCGTGGTTGCGCTCTTCTTCTACTTCAGCCTTTTCTTCACGTTGCTGCCAATGGCCACTGGACTATTCGGAGGATGAAAAATGAACCTGCTTACTGATCTGGAAATAATACGAAGTGCCCTTCTCTCCGGAGAGATAGATGATGCCGTGTCGAGGGTAGATAACAGGGTCAAGAGATATCAGAGCCTTTACTTTCTTACAAAGAACATGAAATATTCCGTTGCTTCCGATATTCTTTCCACCATTCTGGAAGTTCTGAAAGGGAAAGCTCCACCAGATTCCGTGATCAAGATATCAGACGAAGTTGGGGATTCTATGTACACGCAGTTCAATATAGCCGATTCTAAGGAGTACTTCAAAAACCTGGTCTACTACCTCCAGCTGATGCTTGATCGATACAACATCAAGTACCCAGTCTACGATGCAAAGAGGTGTGGAGACCTATGAGCTACATGGACTGCTTCTCCGACTTCGACGAACCAAGGGAGGCTGCAGAGTGCATTCACTGCCTGCGGAAGCATGGCGAACAGGTATATTTTGACGATGAGCTCAAGCGCTTGGTTCTCGGGAGGGAGCTCTATGACAAGACAGCTTCGGAAAAGATGGCTGAATTATCCTCTGTTTTGAGAATAAAGGACCGCAAATCATACCAGGATGCAGACGAGAAATACAATCTGACTATGTATTGAAATTATCCTTCAGCGACAGTCTCTTTCGGCGTTACATATTTTCTTTCCGCTCTTCTTGCGAAGTAAATGCCTCCGAAGTAAAGCGCAATCATCGGGATCGCCATGACTATCATGGTGAAGCCTATCACACCGGGTGAGAAGATCAGACCGAAGAGAAGGGATCCAACAACCGCATAACGCCACTTATCTGCCCAGTAGTCAGCTGTGATAAGGCCAAACCTTGTGAGCATTACCATGAAAACAGGTACCTCGAAGGAGACGCCGAATACTATCATGTAGATAAGAACAAAGTAAATGAAGCCGGTAATTCGCAGATCCGGCAGCGCGCCGATCCCAACAGAATAGCTGTAGAATATCCTGAAAAGTTCCGGTATAAAGAATACTATTCCTATTATTGCACCTGCAGCGAAGAGCAGCGTTCCAGGGACAACCACAGACCTGAGCGCATCAACCTCTTTTCTCCTTAGTCCCGGAGAGAGAAACTTGCCCACCTGATCTACGATCAGTGGCAATGTGAATGCAAATGACAGGAACATGCAACAATAAAGATCAGCAACGAGTCCATCCGTCGCATTAAGTGTGATCAGGTTGTATGTTCCCGATAATACATGCGATTCCATCAGGAACAGGAACTGTGTTCCTATGTTGCCGTAGAAATCCGGATATATGAAGGGAAAAGTTATCCCGAATACGCTGATATATCTGATATCGAAAACAATTGTTATGAAAAAGAGCAGTCCAAAAACCTTGGCAATTCTCAGGACCCTTACTCTAAGCTCCTCGATATGCGTCAGGAATGTCCTGAAGTACCCTTCGAATTCCATTAACTGGTCTTGACTTTATTAGAAATCTCCGTTCTCAGTGATGCCTCGTCCTTGTTAGCAGTATCTATGCCAAGTGCCTTGGCTGCGTCAACAAGGTCCTGTTTTGGTCCGCCTTCAGCACTTACTGGCTTTCCTGCGGTTGAATTCCTGATTTCCCGCTCAATTTCCATCTTTCCCCGCGAAAATTCACCGGTTGCTCTCCCGACATTCCTGGCAAATTCAGGAAGCTTCTTGGTTCCAAAGAGAATCAGGACAACCAGTATGATAATTGCCCACTCTATAGGGGAATCGAACATAACATACGAAGTAAATGGAGGTAATTAAGCTTTTTACTGAAATATTGTGTTATTCCCTCAAACCAAATTTTCAAAATATTATGGACAAGAGGTCGACTCACGGATTTCAAGCGCAAAAAGCGGTTGAAGAATAAAACTCAGTTGTGTTCCGGTGCATCGAGTTCGAATTTGAATCCCAGCTTACTGAAGCTTTCGTCCAGCTTCTTCATCGTCTCTCTTTCCTCACTGTCAATCACGCTGAGGGAAACGGTGAGAACCTTCTTCTGGAGATTGAAGACAACAAAACCTATTGTCTTGTCGGTTGGCAGTATTTCGTCTGTGCGAGCAAAGCTCTCAATGTAATCCTTCAATGCCTCAGTTGGATAGTCACCAACAAGTGAAGGTAACTCCATGAGAGAATCAGAAAACCTTTCTCTCTCAACACAGATTGTGGAAGGGTGGAAATCACCCAGCACAATGTTATACATGATGCACTCCGTCATAGGGGGTGCATCAGACCTTTACACGTTTCAGGTACCAGCGTTCTGACCCATCTTTATCTCTTTCCAGGCTTCCCTCGAAAGTCGACGGAGCAGGTGCGATTCCCGGGTCACCAGGCTTCCAGTTGGCCGGTGCAGCGAGCTTGTTAGACCAGTTGAACTGGAGCGCCTTTACAGCCCGGAGTATCTCATCCATATTCCTTCCGATCTCTGCCGGATAATAGATCATCCACCTTACTACCTGGTTCGGATCAATGATGAAGACCCCCCTGACAGTGACTCCTGATTTTTCATCGAACAGATTGTATGCGCGGGCAACTTCCTTGTCAATGTCTGCAATTACAGGAAAAGGCACTTCTATTCCATAATGATCTTTGATGTCACGCAGCCATGAGATATGGCTGTAAACGCTATCGACGCTAAGGCCGAGCAGTTCAACGCCAAGCTTTTTGAAATCTTCGTATCTCTCTGTAAACGCAATAAACTCTGTCGTGCAGACAGGAGTAAAGTCTGCAGGGTGCGAGAACAGAAGAACCCACTTTCCTTTCAGCGAAGAGAACACCAAAGGACCTTTTGTTGTGTTCACCGTAAAATCTGGTGCTTTCATTCCTAAGTATACTGGCATTATTTATTCACCTGCATCGGCATCTTCAGAAGGTAAATAATCGTTTTGAATCGTGCAATTACTGCACCTTCTCTGGTGCACCGAGAATCAAATCAGCGCCGCAAATGTCTCTGCAAAGTATGTTATCAGGAGATCTGCACCTGCTCTGAAGGGCGCGGTAAGCATCTCATTCAGAACGTCCTTTCCTATTAAACCCATATCCATTGCATTCTTGACCATTGTGTATTCTGCACTGACGCTGTAAGCTGCAAGAGGCTTGTCGGTCCTTTCCCTAACCCTGCTCAGAATGTCAAGATAGAAGAGTGCAGGCTTAACCATTAAAATGTCTGCTCCCTCTGCATCATCCAGTTCGACCTCTCTGAGGGCCTGTCTCGCTGATCTGTAATCTATCTGGTAGCTGTTCCGATCTCCAAAACCTGGTTTAGAAGCTGCGGCATCCCTGAACGGTCCATACAGGCTGGACGCATACTTGGCGCTGTAACTCATGATCAGGGTGTCATGATAATTGCTCGCATCAAGCGCAGCCCGGATTGCAGCAACATCTCCATCCATCATACCGCTAGGGGCAACTATATCGACTCCTGCCTCAGCGTAAGACCCTGCAATCTTTCCATATACTTCAAGAGTGGAATCATTGTCGACCTTTCCATTGACTACAAGACCACAGTGTCCGTGATCCGTATATTCACACAGGCAGAGATCTGCGATGCTTGTGAGTTTCGAAGTTTCGTCACAGATTCTTAGCGCCTTCTGAACTACCCCGTTAGAATCATACGCTTCTGTACCGAGGGAATCCTTTGCTCTTGGGATTCCGAACAGGAGTATTGACTTAATGCCGAGATCCTCCAGCCTTCCATAGTACTCTTCAAGCGCAGAAAGAGGCATCCTCTCGATTCCGGGCATACTTTCGATCTTCAACGGCTCCTTGAGATTCTCGTCAACAAAAATGGGCATGATCAGTTTTTTCTTATCAACCGAGGTCTCGGATAGAATATCTCTGATATCATCGGACTTCCTGAGGCGCCTCATTCTCTCCGTCGGGAACACATCGATGATAGAGCATGCTCTGAATTAAATATTACTCTTTACCGAGCGCTGCGCAAACCCGTATGTCACCGATATCATTACTTCCCCACTGGATAGCGGTTACGCCAGGCACTGGCAACAGACTAAAACGCTCAACAAAAAGTCTTGATAAAAAACAAATAGTCAACTATGGTTCAAACCATAATTGAAAGCTTGATGTATGGCCATTTGTCGCCATCAGTAGATATGGTGCAGAGGAATGACTCAGAGGGAGAAGAATTCGCAGAAACGTAGCCAAAATTATCCGACAGGTGAATCACATAGGTACTGAAGTGCAGTATCTTCTCATATTCCTCATCGTCTGCTATAATTAATATGAGTCCGCTCGACCTGAGTGAATTGATCAGGTTTGCGAGGTCACCATAGAAAGAACTTCCATAGACAAAATACAGAAAATCTGTCGAGAAGATGTATACGTTTGGCTTCTGAGAAGACGAAAGGTAGAAGTCAATGACCTCCTGCGGAAAATCTTCCAGTAGTGTCTTACCGCTCATGTTGATAATGTATGGGCTCTGCCTATCCGATTTCTCGGCTGTAATATAATGACTCATCCAGTCAGGATCGAGTGTCTGGACAAGAACCCTGGAGGACTCGTAATTTGAAGAGCTGATATCAATAACACCTCTTCCCTGAGATACAGTCTCCTTGATCAGGTTGTTCTTGAAGAGATTCACTATCTTGTCAACTGATGTGGACTTTCCCCGCCTGTGAACCAAAACCACGGAACCAACCGGCATGGTACCGGAGGCAGTCTCTAACAATTTCTCAAATTCTGGGTTTCCCAACGGGACTTCAAGCTGGCTGGAGGCGCTGCTTGGCTGTTCTCCTATTCTTGTAGTCGGGTAAACTATCTGGTCCCTGTTAAAGGAGTGGAACCTACCTTCCTCTAAAGAATATATGTACACCGGGCTTGAACCGATAGACTGGCCCCTCAACTTTTCTATCATCACTGTACGCACAAGGAAGTTATTGATCAGGTCATAATTCATGGAGACAACACCGTCTGAATAATAATCCAGCGTGTTGTGTCCAGTCGATTCCATAACGAGGATAAGGTTGGCTCCCGATCCCTCTACCAGGTCTTTCTGGATGATGGAGAACAGTAAACCGGGATCTAGATCATATTTCTCCGCAAGAGCCTCTATCGAGTCGATCACTATCAGTGGATTTTGCCTAATGTTCTTGTCCACGAAGGTGTATAAGTACTCGACTTCGGGGAGAACCTCTTCAACGTTCATTATCAGGCCAGCCTGCACTTCGGATCTGCCACCCTTTGAGAGCCGGCCCTCTTCAATCATTCTTCCGAGCGATTCAAGGTTCTTCTTGGAGACCGCACTGAGTTCATCCACTTCCCTGTTCCTGGATCTCTTACCAGTGGATACCTCTTGCAGCCACGGGAATTTTAAAATTAAAGGATCATCAGAAGTTCGAGTGGAGATATACTGAACCGGCACCTCGCTTCTGACCACATTAAGTAGCTCCAGAGCGAAAGTCGTCTTCCCAACACCTGGTTTCCCCTTGATAATCAGGGAATTACCGAAATTCTGTCGGAAAAACGACCGAAACACATTCAGCAAGTAGTCGTTAAGCATGTTCAGCTAACACCATTGAGTTTGCCAGTATTGGCTATAAACATAAAACATTAACTATTATTAACTTTTCACTTTTTTTTGCCAATAGTCACAACCGCGAAATAGCCCCGCGGGGACTGTATTTTCTTCATGCTTCAAATAGAAGCAGCTAAGAAAAAATATATGAGCTTTTCATAAAACTCTCACTTCAACTCCAGATCTTTCACGTAATTCGTGACATCAGCCAATTTTACTTGAATAGCGGCGAAACATGGTGTGTTTCTCTATGTTTTCTTCTCTTATTTTCCATTAATTGCGATGGCTCACGCTATCCGGTCAAGAGATCTTGTCCTTACAAGGTTGTAGCACCTGGCAGTGAGGTATGTCTTCACCCTCACTTTTTGCACAGTTGTTACCAATACGTGACCAAAGTGGAACATGCCTTTGAAGAATGCGTAGGGATGTTCCACCGCCGATCTGATCCTAGATATTCTGATATTTCTGCGTATGCTCTTAACGGGAAGTGGATGTCCCCTAACGGATCGATCCATTGTGCCGTTGATTCCCCTGCATCCAGAGCCTAAATATCCCTTGTCCCGGTAACATATGATTCCGGGAAGATCGAGATCTATCTGAGAATCATGCACATTTGCAGGTGTTACTGATAATTTTTCTATTATCTTAATCTCGTTGACAAGCGTATGTACCTAGTAGCCGAGATGTTTCTCATCATTCTTTGTTGCTGATGCACAATCCCTGGATCTTCGTGTCTTCGCATCATCACCCCTTGGCTCTCCATACTCTTCCTTATCTTCCTCGATGAATGATGGTAGGGTAAAGGTCTGGAGAAATCCAGACCTTTACCCTACCAATACCCGTTCACATGTCCAACTCCTGCGCTGCCATTTTTGCTTATTCCCAAGTAAATTAATGAGTAAAACGCATCGGAATAAATACCAGGATTTCCTATTTCAAATTGCCCAAAATAGCCTGTTGCGGTGATATTGACTTGTAGGCACGAACCTTGATTCAGTGTGACGGTTTCTGGGGACAGTGTAATCGAAATGTTTGCTTTCGGGTGATATGAAAGCACGTAATAAATCCCGATGGAAGAAACTGAAATCATGACCGCTACAACTATTACGAACCTTTTCAGGTTACGTATCTTCACCTACTCTACAATAATATGACAACTATAAACCCTCGCATTTACACTCTAGACATACGTTATCAAAGCCGCATTGACATATACACATTGATAATTAGGAGTGCCATAACAACAGTATACGAATTGACCATAGTCTCTTACCCAAATTGAATTATATGCACTTGTGATGGGTTCTATAGCTGAAACTTCGCTTGTAGTAGCGGAGGGAAGCACCGATAACAGTGAATTCAACGACTCTGCTAAATCACTCGGCAGAATTTGACGATACTAGAGGGTTAATCGGAATTCTCTATATTTTCTCTTTCAATACGGATAGATATAGGTTCCTGAGCGAAAGCAGAACCTTTTCTCCGCAGTAACATACAGTTATATATCGCCAGCATATTCAGTGCCCGGTGACGGCCACAACAGTGAGGTAACACCCGGTCTCATTCCGAACCCGACGGTAAAGCTCACTGTGCCCTTCATGCGTACTGTCTTCCGCGAGGGGATGGGAAGTGGGGGTCGCTGTCATTACTTTTTTACACTGCCTGAATATACGCTTCAAACTCGTTATAATGCGCAACAGGTAGGAATGAAATGCCAAACTCTGAAAAGTTCAACGTAACTCCATGGAAAGTCTCCGGCAAGGTGGATTACAAAAAACTGATGACCAAATTCGGAACTGAGCCCATTAACGAAGAGATAATTAGGAGAATCAGAAGCGTAGCCGGAGAAGTCCACTTCATGCTGGACAGGGGCATTTTTTTCACGCACAGGGACCTTGGATGGCTCCTGGATCAATATAAGTCCGGTCAGAGGTTTTATCTCTACACGGGAAGAGGACCTTCAGACAGGACACATATAGGGCACCTTGTTCCATGGGTATTTACCAAATGGTTGCAGGACAGGTTTGGTTCTAAGCTTCTATTTCAGCTGACGGACGACGAGAAAGTACTGTTCAACGAAAACCTGGATCTGGACAAGACACATTCGCTCGCCCTGGATAATGCTCTGGATGTAATAGCACTGGGCTTCGATTCAAGAAAGACGGAGATAATCGTTGACACAGACAGATCTGGAGAATTATATCCACATGCGGTCAAAATAGCCAAGAAGATTACATATTCGACTGTGAAAGCGACGTTTGGGTTCGATGCTTCAGCTAATATAGGAATGATCTTCTATACCAGCATACAGGCGGTACCGGCAATGCTGGAGAGCGCCAGATCGAAGGAAAATATACCATGTCTGATCCCATACGGAATAGACCAGGACCCGCATTTCAGGATAGCGAGAGATGTCCTGCCCAAAATTGGATATCTCAAACCAGCCAGCATTATGAATATATTCATTCCATCGCTGGCAGGTATAGACGGAAAGATGAGTTCTTCTGATCCGAACACAGCTATTTTCGTCACAGATAGCGATTCCACAGTGAAGAAGAAGATAAACAAGTACGCCTTCTCGGGAGGTCAGGCATCGGTAGAGGAGCACAAGAAACTTGGTGGCAACACAGATATAGACGTCAGTTTCCAGTGGCTTCGAATAATGTTCGAGCCAGATCGTGCTAAACTGAAGAAGATACAGGAAGACTACAGGTCTGGAGCTCTACTCAGCGGAGAGTTGAAAGCCATCCTCATTGAGAAAGTAAATTCTTTTCTTAAGAAGCATCAGGCTGCGAGAGAGAAAGCCAAGGACAGGCTCTCAGCCTTCTTACAGCAAAAATGATTCAGCGCATGAACAGGTCTGCATCCATTCTTGAACGTAGACCCTTAAGGGAAGATGGCTCGAATAGGCCATATTCAGTTATGAATGCTGTGACAAACCTGCTCGGCGTAACATCAAAGGCAGGGTTCCTCGATCTTGATGATCCCGGTGCAATGCTTGATCCGTTTAGCTTGAGGACTTCATCCTCGGATCTCTCCTCTATCGGGATCAAGTCTCCCGATTTCAGGGAGAAGTCAAAAGTGCTCCCCGGGGCAGCCACATAGAAGGGTATTGCATTCTCTTTTGCAACGACCGCTTTCTCATAAGTGCCGATTTTGTTTGCAAAATCTCCGTTTGCCGCGATGCGGTCTGCACCAACTATGACGAGATCAACCTCATGCCTGCTCATGTAGAATCCTGCCGCATTGTCTGCTATTATATAGTGCTCTATCCCCTCCTGCCCGAGCTCCCACGCGGTGAGTCTTGCACCCTGTAGTCTTGGCCTTGTCTCATCAACAAGAACAACAATCTTCTTTCCTTCCGCGTTTGCGATCCTGAGTGGAGCAAGTGCGGTTCCCCAGTCCACAACAGCAAGGGCACCGGCGTTGCAGTGTGTCAACACTCTGTTACCGGAAGTTATGAGAGAGTTGCCGTATTCCCCTATTTTCTTGCATCTGCCTGTTATCTCGTTCGCATAACGCATGGCCGCACCCATATCAAAAGAATTAGCCTTCATGAAAGCAATAGCTTTGAAAAGATCAAAAGCGGTCGGTCTGGTCTTGCTTATCTTTTCAACGGCTTTGTCGATATCTTCTCCTTTCAGCTTTGCCATTCCGAGTCCGTATGCTGCAGTAACACCTATTGCAGGTGCCCCCCTTACGATCATATCCTTGATGGATAAGGCGATTTCGTCGCTGTCTTTCGCAGCATATATTTCAAGAGAATCTGGCAGCTTTCTCTGGTCTATCATCTTTACTTTATCGTCTTCATACCAGACTGCAAGAATGTTCTTGGTCTCACCATCCATCGTTACCTTCATCTAGATCGGGAGGCTAATGCCGCAATCGCTATAAACATGGTGCAGATTATTCACTGCGACAGGAATCCTTTCTCTATTAGATATAGCGGAGTTTTTAAGGAAACTTTAAAATTTTACGGAGAATATTTATAACCTGTCTCTCAATGCAGGGCGCTGTCGTTTAGGGCCCGTAGCTCAGCCAGGTAGAGCATCTGGCTTTTAACCAGGTGGTCGGGGGTTCGAGCCCCCCCGGGCCCGCGGTGGAAGTGAGAAAATGGCAAAGTTCAATGTCCTGCACCATGAAATGGTGCCCGAGCACCATCTGATAGAGAAAAAGAACGAGGAAAAAGTTTTATCTCAATTGGGAATACCGAAAGATCTGCTGCCCAAACTTGTAAAAAACGATCCTGCAATTAGAGCGTTGGAAGAGATTCACGGTCCTATTGAGCCAGGTAGAATAATCGAGATTGTAAGGAAGAGTCCAACTGCAGGCATCTCTCGTTATTACAGGGTAGTAGTGAGAGAGGTAAACAGATGAAGGAAATAGTTCTCGCATTCTTTAAGTCTGAAAGTATTGTTAATCACCAGATAGAGTCATTCAACTATTTTGTTGCAACGAAGGAGATGCCGAACAGCATAATGCAGCAGATTGTCAACGAAACAAAGGTCTCGGACGAGGACGAGCCCGGAGTGATGACACTTGACAAGAGCAAGAGCGGCGGCAGAGACATCAAGATCTTTTTCTCCTCGGTGAAAGAAGGGGTCAAGAACAACACTTTTCCGAGTATATGGGTTGACAGACCCGAGATAAAGGAGGCCTCCGGAGCCTCCAATCAGATAACACCGAACGAAGCAAGACTGCGAGATCTCCACTATCTTGCACCTGTGAACCTAAGGGTCAGGATTTTCGAGGACGGGATTGAGAAGGAACCCGAGACAATCAAGATAGGAGACATACCGGTCATGGTGAGGTCCAAGGTCTGCACTCTGCATGAGAATAACCTGGACAGTTACATCGAAAAGAACGGTGGCCCGGTAAACGGAACAAGAAGAGAGAAATTACAGTATGTCGGGGAAGACCCGGATGACTCCGGTGGATACTTTATCATCAGCGGAGGGGAGAGGGCAATCGTATCCCTGGAGGATCTTGCTCCGAATAAGATTCTCGTTGAAAGAGAAGAAAAGTACGATACTATGCTGGAAGTTGCCAAGGTGTTCTCCCAGAAAGGTGGTTTCAGGGCACTCACCTCAATGGAAAAACAGCTTGACGGAAGCATCAACGTGATGATACCTTCCGTTGCAGGCACTATCCCTCTTGTCATTCTCATGAAGGCACTTGGCCTTGAGAAGGATGTCAGGATTCACGATGCCATCGCCTCCGTGAAAGGGATGGAGCCGATCATATATTCCAATATTGAAGAGGCGCATGATCCAAGGATATTCCAGCCTTCTGGTGTCAATACAGAAGCTGATGCGATTTCGTATCTGGAGAAGAGGTTTGCTGCTGGACAGGCAAAGGAATTCAGGGAGAAGAAAGTCTCCCAGATGCTGGATAAGTCGCTGCTTCCGCACCTTGGGGATCAGCCACAGGATCGCCTTAAGAAGGCAGTATATCTTGGCAGGATGTCAAGGTCTTTGCTTGAGCTGCACCTTGGAATAAGAAAAGAAGACGATAAAGATCATCTCGCAAATAAGAGAGTCAAACTGACTGGAGACCTTCTTGATGAATTATTCAGATCAGCATTCCAGTCCGTTATGAAGGATCTTAAATACCAGTTGGAGCGAACATACAACAAGAAGAAGGGCATTCGCCTTAAACCTGCTATTCGACAGGATCTTCTGACTCAGAAGATCCTTCATGCAATGTCAACAGGTAACTGGAACAGCGGCAGAACCGGTATTTCCCAGCTGCTGGATCGCGTTTCAAACGTGAGCACTCTCAGTCACCTAAGAAGAGTTATTTCTCCATTAACAAGATCCCAGCCACATTTTGAGGCTAGAGATCTACATCCAACCCAGTGGGGCAGGATCTGCCCCAATGAAACCCCAGAAGGCCAGAACTGTGGTCTAGTGAAGAATGCTGCGCTCCTAATCAACGTGACAGAGGGGGTGGAAGAGGCACCCGTGATGCAACTTCTTGAAGCCAATAACATGCTGCAGGAGGCAGAGATAGGCAACGAACTCGGAAGGGTGTATCTTAACGGAGATTTTGTTGGATATCACAGTGATCCGGATCAGTTAACAAACCTTATCAGGAAGGAACGCAGGAACGGCCGCCTTTCTGATGAAGTCAACGTAAAATATGATACAGAAACCAATGAGGTAATCATAAACTGCGATCGAGGAAGATTGAGGAGACCCCTTATCACCTTGAAAGATTCTGACAGCACAATGAAGAAGGACGTCCTCAAGAAGCTTGAGAACTCAGATCTCAGCATCAAGGATCTAGTAAAGAACGGATACATCGAATGGGTCGATGCAGAGGAGGAAGAGAATCTATTCATTGCTGTATACGCATATGAGATACCTGATAAGTGCCCCAAGTGCGGGACCTATCTGCATAGAAGTATAGTGGACTGGGTAGATCCAGGGCAGTCAGAAAAGGACGAGGTTCAGCTTGAATGCATGGAATGCGGCGGTAGATTCGCTTCGAAGAAGTTGCTTACCAAAGAACATACACATCTCGAAATAGATCCTTCATTGATTCTCGGGGTTGTTGCATCTGTCATTCCATATCCTGAACACAACTCATCGCCAAGAATCACCATGGCTGCAGCAATGACGAAGCAGAGCATTGGCCTGTATTCTACAAACTTCAGGATCAGGAGCGATACGAGAGGACATCTGATGCACTATCCTCAGATCCCGTTGGTCAAGACCAGGGTTATGGATTATATCAAGTATGATAGAAAGCCTGCGGGCCAGAACTTTGTCGTCGCAATCCTGTCTTATCAGGGATATAACATTCAGGATGCAATAGTATTCAATAAATCGGCCATAGAGAGAGGCCTGGGCAGAAGTTCATTTTTCCGTACTTACAGTGCTGAGGAGAGAAGATATCCTGGCGGTCAGGAAGACAAGTTCGAGATCCCCACGCACGATGTCCTTGGCGCAAGAGCTGAGGAGTATTACAAGAACCTGGACGAGGAGGGGATTATCTTCCCGGAATCATATGTTCAGGGATCTGATGTTCTTGTCGGGAAGACGTCACCACCGAGATTCCTGGAAGAGGGCGGAGATAAGCTGGGTCCGCAGCGCAGGCGTGAATCTTCCATAACCATGAGACCCAACGAACAGGGATATATTGACAATGTTATACTGACTGTTTCAGAAAGCAACAGCAAGGTCGTAAAGATTAAAGTAAGGAGCGAACGTATTCCGGAACTGGGAGATAAATTCGCCTCCAGGCATGGGCAGAAGGGGGTTATTGGAGCTGTTGTTCCCCAGGAAGACCTACCATTTACGGAGGATGGAATCATTCCTGACATCATAATCAATCCTCATGCAATACCGTCGAGAATGACTGTTGGTCACATACTTGAGATGATTGGCGGCAAGGTTGCTTCCATGAAGGGATCCGTGATTGACGGAACCATTTTCTCAGGGGAACCGGAGAAAAGCCTTCGTGACGGCCTTGAGAAGTACGGTTTCAGGAGATCGTCTACAGAGGTAATGTATGACGGCATTCTCGGGACTAAATTCAAGGCAGATGTATTCACAGGTGTGATCTATTATCAGAAGCTGCATCACATGGTTGCCGGGAAGTTCCATGCGAGGTCAAGAGGACCGGTTCAGATACTCACCAGACAGCCAACCGAGGGCAGGTCCAGACAGGGCGGCCTCAGGTTTGGTGAGATGGAAAGGGATACTCTGATTGCACATGGAGCTGCCATGGTTATAAAAGACAGGCTTCTTGATCAGAGCGACGGCACTATTCTATACATTTGTGGAAATCCAAAATGCGGGCATCTCGCAATTTACGATAGAAGGAGAGGCACATTGAAATGCCCGGTTTGTGGCAACACAGGAAATATACATCCCGTAGAGACAAGCTACGCCTTCAAACTGATGCGAGATGAGCTCTCCTCAATGGGCGTAATGATGCGCCTTATTCTGGGTGATCTAAAATGAATGAGGGAATTTCAAAAAGGATATACTCGATAAAATTTGCTCTTCTTTCGCCGGAAGAGATAAGGAAGATGTCTCAGGTCAAGGTAATTACTGCAGATACATACGATGACGACGGTTACCCGATTGAGAGAGGTCTGATGGACCTGCACCTCGGTGTGATTGAGCCAGGTCTCAAATGCGCGACCTGCGGAGGTAAAGTGGATGAATGTCCGGGGCACTTCGGTCATATCGAGGTGGCAATGCCTGTCGTCCATGTCGGCTTCATCAAGGAGATCAAAACGTATCTGGATTCGGCCTGCGGAACCTGCGGCCGGGTCAAACTGATCCCAGAGAGGATGGAGGAGTTCAGGCAGAAGGCAAAGGAGGTGGAAGGCGCAACGAATGACCCGGATTCCCTGATGCTTGTCGCGAAGAAATACATCGAAGAGGCTGCATCCTCACAGGTCTGTCCACACTGCCAGGCGCTGCAGAAGAAGATCTATCTGGATAAGCCTACAACATTCAGGGAAGAGCAGATCAAGATTACACCAAAGGAGATAAGGGAGAGACTCGAGAAAATCCCGAACGAAGACCTGCATCTTTTTGGAATGGATCCTGAAGTTGCAAGACCGGAGTGGATGGTCTTAACCGTGCTGCCTGTTCCCCCAATCAACGTCCGCCCATCTATAACACTGGAAACAGGGGAGAGGAGCGAGGACGATCTTACACACAAACTTGTCGATATCATAAGGATTAGTCAGAGACTGAGAGAGAGCAGGGATAATGGCTCTCCTCAGCTTATAATAGAGGATCTCTGGGATCTGCTGCAATTCCATGTAACCACTTATTTCGACAATCAGACTGCCGGGATCCCGCCTGCAAGACACAGGTCCGGAAGGGCGTTGAAGACCCTGGCTCAGAGGTTGAAGGGCAAGGAGGGCCGATTTAGATCAAACCTTTCCGGAAAGAGAGTCAACTTTTCAGCCAGAACAGTCATCTCCCCGGAACCATTCCTATCCATCAATGAAGTAGGGGTTCCCGAGAAAGCAGCTCGAGAGCTAACTGTGCCCGTTATGATCAACATATTCAATCTAGAGAACATAAGAGACATAGTCAAACGCGGTCCGGAGCCAAGGGATGACCTCGGTAGGTATCTTCCGGGAGTCAATTACATTATAAGACCAGACGGCAGAAGGATGAAAGTAACCCTGCAGAATGCGGAGGAGAGCAGCAAGCGTATCGATGTCGGATGGACTGTTGAGAGGCAGCTCATGGAAGGCGATATTGTGCTGTTCAACAGGCAACCGTCACTGCACAGGATGTCCATGATGGGGCATACCGTGCGTATTCTTTCCGGACAGACGTTCAGGTTCAACCTGGCTGTATGCACTCCCTACAACGCAGATTTCGACGGCGATGAGATGAATCTTCATATCCTCCAGAAGGAAGAGGCTAGAGCTGAAGCCAGAATTATCATGAAGGTTCAGGAGCAGATCATGTCCCCAAGGTTTGGCGGGCCTATCATTGGCGGAATTCACGATCACATTACTTCTCTATTCCTGCTAACGCATCTAAATCCGCTCTTCAATGAAGAGGAAACGATGCACGTGATGAGCTATCTAAACGAACCGAGAATGCCAAATCCCGAGATGGTAAATGGTTCCAGGTATTACAGGGGCAGGGACATATTCTCAAGCATACTGCCGGAGGGTCTTAACGTAAAATTCAGGAGCAAGCTCTGTTCCGGAGCGAAGGAGAAATGCGAATACGAGGACAGGCCGGAAGACAAAGACGTACTAATCCTGAACGGGAAGATGGTTAGCGGTACAATAGATGAAGCAGCGATTGGGCCGTTCTCTGGAACAATTATAGACAAGATATTCAGGAAATTCGGCGCCGACGAGACGTCTGTATTCATAGACAGGATGACTCGACTTGCGGTTGGTTTCATAAGTCTGAGAGGTTTCTCGACAGGTATTGCTGATTATGACATACCAGAGAGCGCGGTTTCGCAGATTTCCGAGATCTCAGACGACGTGATCAAGAAGATAAACCGTGTTATAGAAAATTACAACAACGGACTCTTGGAGTCAATGCCTGGCAGGTCACTGGAGGAGACTCTGGAGATGGAGATTCTTGGTTTGACGGGTCAGGTCAGGGACGAGTCTGGTAAGATAGCCAGTTCTCACCTAGGTCTCACGAACCCATCCGTTATCATGGCGAGATCCGGGGCCAGGGCAAAGATGCTGAATATATCAGAAGTCGCGGGAATGGTTGGCCAGCAGTCCGTAAGGGGCGGAAGGATCAACAGGGGATACAGCGGAAGAACGCTGCCTCATTTCAAGAAGGGCGACATCGGAGCAGATGCCCGCGGTTTTGTCCGTTCATCATACAAGCAGGGGCTTGCACCCCTCGAGTATTTCCTGCACAGTATCGGAGGCAGGGAAGGTCTGGTCGATACAGCAGTCAGGACATCCAGGTCTGGTTACATGCAGAGGAGACTCATTAATGCGTTCGAGGATCTGAAGGTGGACGAGGAGAGGAGAGTCGAGGACACTGCAGGCGCAATAATCCAGTTCAAGTACGGTGAAGACGGCGTCGATCCAACGAGGAGCGATCATGGAAAGACAGTTGATCTGGACTTTATTATAATGGATGAAGAGAACGAGGTGAAACAGTGAAGGTCATACTCTGGAAAGACAGTAAGAAGAACGTTGAACAGTTGCTTTCCGGCACTCCATGCCTTTACGCTGTTGACTTCGATCTTCCTGTCGAGGTACCAAAGGAAGGTTACATAGCTACAGATTTCAAGACGGCAAAATTCAGGGTATCAATCAGCTCTGCAGAACCACTTAAAAAGCAGAAGAATATTCTCAGGAAGAAGAAAGAGGGGCTCAAAGCGGTGCTGAAAATAGATACAATCAGCGAGCTCTCACCAGTTCCGCTTTCTGAATTTGATCTCAAGGATGAGACACTGAAAAGCTTCGTCATCACAGAACGCTTATCCATGAAGATAACGGAGAAGGAATCTCTCGAAGTGCACATCACAGAAGAGGAAAAGTCCCTGATGAAAAAAGCCAGCTCAGCGGGGCTTCAGATACCTTATTCCGTCATTCATGAAATAGCTGAGAGGGAGAAGAAATTACCGGAGAAGGAAGTAAACGCAACAATCAAGCGTATAGGCACAGAAATGGACAACAAAATGATTGATCCTTACGAGGCAGTTGGAATAGTCGCAGCCCAGAGCATAGGTGAGCCAGGTACGCAGATGACAATGAGGACATTCCACTTTGCCGGTGTCAGGGAGATGAACGTTACTCTTGGTCTCCCTAGGCTCATAGAGATAGTCGATGCAAGGAGGACCCCCAGCACGCCGTCGATGACAGTATTCCTGAAAAAGAACTACCAGGGTTCGCGGGAAGCAGTCGAGACTGTTATAAAACTGATTGAAAACACTGCAGTGCTAGATGTCTGCGATATCGAGACTGACACCAGCGAGATGACCGTTACAATTCTACCGCATAAATCCAGATTGACTGAGAGGCAGATCTCCTTCGAGGACATACAGAATGCGATATCCAAACTGAAAGGGAAGGTTCTTAACATGGAAGAGTCGAAGAAGTCATCCTCCATCGTGGTGAGACCGGTTCAGGAGTCGTTCAAAAAGCTGTATCAGCTGCAGGAGCAAATAAAGCTGCTCACCATCAAAGGGATTCCCGGAATAAAGAGAGCGATGGCTAGATTCGAAGGAAACACCGACTGGGTCATATATACTCAGGGGTCGAATCTGAGGGGGGTTCTTGACATTGATGAGATTGACGCCAATAGAACCTATACAAACGACATTAGCGAAATATATGAAGTACTGGGCATCGAGGCGGCAAGGAATGCAGTATTTTTAGAGGCCCAGAGAACGCTTCAGGAACAGGGTCTTGAAGTGGATCAGCGCCATCTTATGCTTGTAGCAGACATGATGACTTTCACCGGCCAGGTTAGAGCTGTTGGTAGACAGGGAATATCGGGCAAGAAGAGCAGCGTACTTGCGAGAGCTGCCTTTGAAATCACGACGAAACACCTTCTGCATGCAGGGATATCCGGAGAGACTGATCCTCTGACGGGGGTTGCAGAGAATATAATCGTGGGGCAGCCAATCACACTCGGTACCGGATCGGTCAACTTAGTTTACAGGAAAGGACAATAAGATTTCAGATGAAGGATATCGTTGTCGACAACAAGATAATGGGCTACATTGCCGTTTTCGAAAAGGTAGCCAGGACTGAACTGCTGGAATGCCTGGAAAACGAGGACATGATAATTTTTATCGTCGGTGAGAAGCGGATGGCAGACATCTTCAAGAGAACACCAAACTTCATTGCTGACATAAAGCAGAAGCTCACCAAGCACATACTTGTAGCGGAGTATTCCAGGGACCTGCTGAACTTCGTGAGAAACGTATTCTTCAGGATGAGCGTGAAGGAGATCCAGGCTACCTGGAAAGATGGAACTATAGACGTCCTGGTTTCCGTCGATCCCATGGAGATCGGTAAGGCTATCGGAAAAGAGGGAAGAAACATCAAACTGTTCAGAGACACTGTGCAAAGGTTCTTTAAGATACACAGCCTGTCAATCAAGCAATAATCCAGCAGCTGCAATATGGCGCACTTTCTTTAATGGATTTTTTTAGCAGAAATGTTATACCGTGTTTGAGATATCGCAAAGAATCACAGAGGGTGGTAAATTGGACTGGGGAATGAGCAATAGGATGTCGAGAATGATTAAGCCTGCAACTGGCAGGACAGTAATGCTTGCATGCGATCACGGGTACTTTATGGGCCCTACGCACAACCTTGAGAAACCGGGGAAAACATTGGAACCTCTCGTTCCGTATGCGGACACGATCGCGGTCACAAGGGGTGTACTTAGAAATTCTGTCGATCCATCGTGGGATGTCCCTATTCTTCTCCGTGTATCCGGTGGTGCCAGTGTTCTTAAAGAGGATCTTAGCGATGAAGAGATCACTGCCTCCATGAAGGATGCAGTGAGACTCAACGTTGCAGCTGTTGCACTTTCCGTATTCGTTGGCACAAACCATGAAAAGCAATCTCTCGTTAACCTGTCAAAGCTTGTTGACGATGGGCAGGAGTACGGCATGCCCGTTATGGCTATCACAGCTGTTGGCAAAGAACTGGAAAAGAGGGATGCAAAGTATCTTGCTCTCGCATGCAGGGTCTCTGCCGAAATAGGAGTTCAGATAGTGAAGACCTACTACTGCGAGAATTTCAGCAAGGTCGTTGACGGAACCCCGGTACCTCTTGTCGTTGCCGGCGGACCCAAGCTGAATACAGAAGCGGATGTTTTCAACCTGGTGAGGAACGCTATAGATGCAGGAGCGGTCGGTGTCGACATGGGGAGAAATATCTGGCAGAATCCGCATCCCGTTGCGGTAATTAGGGCGATAAGAGCCCTGGTTCATGATAACGCTACAGTGAAAGAGGCAATATCGACATTCGAAGAGAACCTGCACTCAGGTTCAAGAAAGGTCGAGAGTTCCGCCCAAAAATGAGGATGTTCTGATTCCGGCTAACCGATCAAGATCTATTTAATTCCACCGTCAATCGGGATCATTGCATCGGTGGTTGCTCCGAACGCGCTCTCGTCCAGCAGTGCCATGAGTACCCCGACGACATGTTCAGGCAGCACCTCTACTCCTAAGAGATTTTGAGTCTTGTACTCCTCTACGGTCTGCCCCTTAGCTTTTGCACGTGACTCCAGGACACCACCCTCCCAGATCCTGGATCCCTTGAAGACCTTATCCGGGTTGATAATATTGGATCGTATCCTGTACTTTCCACCCTCTTTCGCAACATAGTGGGATATGTGAGCGGCGAAAGCCTTCGTAGAGCCATACATGGTCATTTCTGCGCCGGGATGAGTTAGATTCTTTGTAATATTAAACACAAAATTGCCTCCCAGTCCCTGTTCCTTCATGATCCGGAACGCTTCCCTGGTGATCAGGAAAGTACCTCGGGAGTTCACCCTGTATACCAGATCGAGATCAGATGCACTGACTTCGTCAAGCGGAGCAGTTTTCAAGATACCTGCATTATTGAACACAACGTCGATTCCACCGAACTCGAGAACAGCTTTTCTGATCGAATCCTCAATCTGTCTCTCATCAGTCAGGTCAGCCTGCAGTGCGAGGTTCTCCTCATGGAAAGAATTCATAATGTCCTCACCCGCCTTCGTTATAGCCGAATCAACGTCAAGGGCAATAACGTTCGACCCATTTTTGGCAAGGGTCCTGAAAGCCTCCAGACCTATTCCATTCGCTGCTCCGGTAACGACTGAGATTGTACCCTGCAGCTTCTTTGGCGTAAACTTGAGCAGTTTCGCCTCCTGCAGAGGCCAGTATTCCATTCCATACGAATCCTGGAGACTCAGGAATTCATGTTTTCCAAGTTTTCTGCTATTAGCGTTCACAGTGAACGAATGGATTGCGAAATCCATGATAGTCCTGGCCTCTGATTTCGATATAGATTGAGTCACAATACCGATACCACGCATCACTATAATGCTCGGGTACGGGTCGTGCGCTGGATAGTTGGATGCATATTTCGCCTGTTCTTCCAGGTACTTTTTCACATAGGAATTGATAGATTCCTCCATCTTCGAAGCATCCGCAATGTAGAGAAAATCATGCTTTGTCCTGATCAGCATGTCGGAAGTACTTGGTCCGTAAGTGCATAACTCCTCCGCCTCTTTGGAACATGCTATTTCCAAAGCGACCCTGCTATTGTCAAAATGCAGAATTTTCTTCTTCTTTCCAGAAAGCAACCCTCGCAGCTTCGGGAGAATGGTAACCATGTCATCCTGCCTCTTATCAAATGCGTGGGTGAAGATTGGACCCTTGATCCGTTTCTCTATAAATTTCTCGGCCCTTGTGACAACCTCGAGATGTTTCAGGTATGACGTCTTGGGGTCATTCGAGAAAGTGATCAATCCATGCTTTCGCAAGACAACGGCTTCAGCACGCTTTATGTCATCAAGTCTTTCAAGCAGTGCCTTCGCAAGTTTAAATCCTGGCTTATGGTATGGTATTATCACAACGTTTCCCAAAGCATCGCTGATCTCCGAATCGCTGAGGTCAGTGTTCGTAATCGCAACGATCGAGTCGGCGTGCGTGTGGTCCACATATTTGTAAGGGAGAAACGCATGCAGGAAAGCCTCCACGCTTGGAGATGGTTCTTCCGGATCAAGCCTGCTCTTCCTGAAATAATCCATCATTTGCTCGTCTTCCAGCATCGTAAGACTCGAAGCTGCAAGAAGGTCATCCAGACGCAGGCCGGTAAATCCTTTTCTCGAAATAGTGGCAAGGTCTGTTCCGCTGTTCTTGATTCGCAGAACCTGTAATTCCCTGCCAGTGTGATCCACTTCCTTGGTCTTGACTGAAGTATTGCCTCCGCCGTGCAGAACAAGGTCTTCTTCTGCCCCAAGAAGCTTTGATGTATGAACTCTTGCGTCTAGACCATCAGAAGTTCCTGGGTCGGACCAGCGTGATTGCATGATCCCAGATTGCTGGTATTTATAACTAAATTTGTTTAGGACCTTTTCATCTGAACTTGCATGAAAAGATTGCTGTAAGGCATCTATTGAAAAGGATGTTATTTCCCATTCCCGTTTTCTTTCTCGTTTGATTTTAACATCTTGTAGTAGGTGATCCCACCCAAAAATTGGAGTATCCCGCCAACAAATACCGGAATGGGAAGGGCAATCTCTGAAAGATACCCGGATGCCCCCGAAGTCATCTGTGAGAAACGCATTGAACTCCCTTGAAGACTGGATCCAAAACCAAGTTCACCCTCGGTTATCCCTGAAACGTTGATTGTTGTTCTGAACGGCATTCCAGAGCCCGCAATCAGCGATCTGCAGAAGTACACTATACCTGCTATTAGAAGGCTCGGCATAAACGCCACCATTGCAAGTAAAATCCCCTGAACAGCACGAGTTATTGAACCTATCAGCAGGGAATGTTCCGAAACCCTGGTCGTAGACCTCGAGGCAAGAAATGATCCAAGAGCAGTCGCTAGGTACGATGCTGTAAAAACAAGCCCAATCTCAGTCGTATTCACTTTGTAGGCAAGGAGGAACCATGCTGGTAGAAGAGCTACCGCAAGTCCAACACCTGCCCCAGTGAAGGCATTTGACACCATAACCTTTCCAGAAAAGGCAAGAGACCTCTTTCCGATCAGCTTTTTCTTCCTGTGTGGATGGTCCCGTTCCGCCACAAATATTAAGGAAAGTACGGAGAGAAGGATGAGGAAAAATGACCCAAGGTAAAGGTAACGATATGCGGGAATAATGCCAACAAACTGAGCCAGGTATCCATGGAATACGAGGATAAGTGATCCCCCGACAGAGGAAACGGACCCTATCGAAGTGAGCACCCCAAGCTTTTGTACACGAGCCTGTCTCGTGGGCCAGTTCGTGGCTATGAGTGCAGTCGAGCCAGGTGAGAAAACTCCACGGGCTGCGCCAGGTATCCCTGCAACACCGGAAAGGACCATAGCGGGGATGATTACATTCAAATTGGTCGAGGCAAAAATTATGAAAGTAGCGAATACGGAGGGGACTTCCGCAACAATCAGGGAGTATTTGTATTTCGTCCGATCTCCCAGATACCCCGCAGCCAGGGAGATTATGGAAGAGATCAATATGTTGATAAAAAATAGTACTCCTACGATGGTGATTGATATGCCAAGTGCGAGGAGATAAAGGGAAAGCGACAGATTTACGTAATTCAGGCCTATGCTTCTCGCGATCCTGGAAACAAGGAGGAAGCGGAATGAACTGTCATATTTCCGTTCATCATTCAGCTCGATCTGATCATCACCCGTGATGCTCCCTTCTTCCTGTTCCGAATTTACACCCCTATTTTTCATTTGAAGCTCTAGCCACACCCTGGTTGAAACATACTATTCCATGGAATAGCAAACTAATTCCCCGCCAATACAGAGAAAATGTTATACTTCCAGTATCTGAACCCGGTTTATCAAATATTTCGCTGATTGCTCCATATTTACTGTTTAATCTCAGCCTCTTCACCTGGATTGTTGTTCAAGACTTCTCTGCAACGGAGAAGGTTGAGTTTTACACCCAAAATAGCCCTGCTATGTTTATATTCAACAAGGCAATAACGAGCAACACTACATGAGTTACAACGGGAACGGCGCAGAATCAGATAGCGATTACATTACGAGAGTAATATTACCGAACAGGAAGAAGGGGGAAATGTTCGGCCTAGTTGAGAAACTCTCCGGCGCATCCCGGCTCAATGTAATGTGCGAAGATGGTTTCACAAGGAACTCAAGAATCCCGGGCAAGATGAAGAAGAGGATGTGGATCCGAGAGGGGGATCTCGTAATAGTGAAACCATGGGAATTTCAGAAGGACAGAGCGGACGTTGTCTACAGATACACGCAGACGCAGGCGGGATATCTAAGCAGAAACAGAATATTGCCTGAAGTTATCAACACCTTCAAATGATGTCCACAGACAGATCTGCGCTGCAGCAGCTCATTTTTTCCAAGGAATTCCTCAGATCCGACAGCCCGAGCAGGAAGACTGTTGATACTGTATTTGATAACAGGACACTTCTGGCGGTATTCGATCTGATGAAGAAATTCAGAATCGACTATCTTGATTACCCTATAGCATCCGGTAAGGAGAGCATTGTTTTCAAAGCTTACATGGAAAAGAAGGCAATCGCAGTGAAGATTTTCAAGATGTCTACTTTGAAATTTTCAAATCTATACATGTATATCCAGGGAGATAGGAGGTTTGAGCGTGAAAAGAAAGATCGCTCGCGAATAGTACATCTCTGGACCAGAAAGGAATTCGTCAATCTGACAACCGCCAGGGAAAGCCACGTAATGGTTCCAGAGCCGATAGGTTTTCGCAATAACGTGCTCCTGATGCAGTATCTGGGTATCAAGGCATCACCTTCCCCAGAACTCAGGAAGAGTGATGTCGATATGCAGATCGCATATGAACAGGTGAGAGAAAATATGCACATTCTTTACGAAAAGGCTGGAATAGTTCATGCCGATCTGAGTGAATACAACATGCTCATTTACCGGAAGAAAGTCTATTTTATAGATTTTGGACAGGCTGTAAGCAGGGAACACCCTTCAGCTGATGAACTCCTCCTTCGTGATGTCCAGAACGTTTCTAATTTCTTCAAAAGGAAAGGTGTTAAATGCAATGCTGTTGATCTGATGAAGTTTGTGAGGGATAAGACCATATGATTACCGGTACCAGAAAGATTCCGAAAGATAGGGTGGCAATCCTGATCGGTAAGAGCGGTAAAACCAGGAAGGAGATCGAAAGGCAGGGCGATGTTGCCCTGAATGTTAACTCGATGGAGGGCGAAGTTTCAATTATCCAGAGAGGAGATCCGCTGAAAGCTACAATCACCGTCTCTGTCATACAGGCAATTGGCAGAGGTTTTAGCCCTGAGAAGGCAATGCTTCTCTACGTTGAAGGTTTCACACTGAGCATAATCACACTCAGGGACTTTGCAAAGGCTGGGAGCAGAAGAATTTCTGAAATAAAGGCCAGGATCATTGGAAGGAACGGAAGAACCAGAGAGATCGTTGAAGAAATGACTTCCACTTTCATCTCTGTCTATGGTGATACAGTATCAATAATTGGTGATTACATCTCAATTGAGTATGGAAAGGAAGCTGTAATGCGCCTGATATCGGGAAGCAAGCAGAGGACAGTATACCTGTACCTGGAAAAGCAGATTAGACACATCAAGATGAAACGGATTGAAGAATCCTTTGGATAAATCGGAGTCTCTGCAATTTATTTTATAACAGTTCTACTGAATTCCTTAAAAACAAAGAAGAGCGGGGTGATAAGTAATATTGCGATCCCCATGTACAGGAAACACTCAGTGGGTGATGTAATCTCTATAACTATGCCGCCTATTGTTCCCGAAAAGAATGTCGCAGCTAATGTAAACGTGGTGAAGGCACCGGAGACCCTGGCCATTAACTCCTGTGGGATGATGGTCAGGAATGTAGTATTGAGAGCAACGTTTATCATCCCTATCAATAGACCTATCACAAAAGCAGGTATGAATGTCAGGTAATACGTGTTAATGAATGAAACAGATACGATTGAAAGACCGGATATGCTAAATGTTGCAATGCCCACCGAACCGAGCTTTCCTTTTACCTTAGATCCCATCGCTGAACCGAACACTGTGCCAACTATGAACATGAAGAATATTGCACTCAGGTATTCTGAAGTGAGCTTGAGATGCAGCTGAACAAAACTGGTGAAAAGGATGCCAGACATTCCGAAGATAAGGTTCGCGATAAAGGCAATAACCATGAGCTGGTAGACGTTCTTATTTGTCTTTATAAAAGAGAAGCTTTCCCTCAATGAGGAGTTCACCGATTGACTGACCCCATCTTCAACCGGTCTGACCAGGATGAAAGGAATCACAGCTATCGCAAAGAGGATCATAAGTGTGAAGAAAGATTTGTAAAAGCCAAGCAAAAGCAGCAAACCGGAAGCAATGAAGCCAACTCCTTCAGCTAGCGACGAGACGGTTTGGCTCAAAGAAGTCCCCTTCTTGTACTGATCCTCCGTGAGGAATTGCTTGGTCCAGGTAGCCCTGATTGAGTTAAGTATATCTGAAGTAAAACCGAGAAGAAAAGCCACAGCGTAAATGGACAGCGTGATCAGGATAGGATTCCCAAGATATAGGCCTACAAACACAATGATGAATGCGATGGATCTAAGTGCGGAAGCTATTATCGCCAGCATCCTCCTTCTTTTGCTCCTCTCGATTAGAGCACCAAAGATAAAGCTGAAGAAAAGAGGCAGGGAAAGCATACCGTCTCCCAGGCCGGAAAGTAGTGGGGATTTTGTTAATGATAGAATTACCCACAGAATCACAAGGTTAAACGCAGAAGTTCCAAACCTGGATACACCTGTGTTGAAAACAATGTATTTGAAGTAAAGCCAACCCTTGTTCTCTTGTGTTTCCACCACTCCCACATTGATATACACCTAAATTAGTTGCGTTTTTCTGCTCATATAGAACACACTTCAACCGCTAATGTGTTAAATCAGACCAAATTAGAATTATAAAAATCTGCATCTTCAAGTTTTCATGCTGCACAGGTCTTGTCGCGCTGATTTATTATATCTCTGAGAAATTACGGTAGAAAGCGGGGTGGGGTAGTTAGGAAATCCCGACGGGCTCATAACCCGTAGATCAATGGTTCAAATCCATTCCCCGCTATCACAATATTCCTTCTCTATGAGCCTCAGAAGTGCATCGACATTTGAAGTGAATCCGATATTCTCAGGTTTGAGGCCCATCGATACTGTTGTATCATAGGTGGGTTTTCCGATGCAGAAGACTTTCTTGCTGTCAATTATCTCACCGAGATGCATCTTTTTGATAATTCCAGCGAACAGTTCGCTTTCCATCGAGGAAGTCAGTATAACACCAGTACAATCTTTGCTGGTAATGAGTTCCCCAATCACTGAATTATGTAAATCTTCAATGGTATAGAGATCGAATGACCTGAAATCAGCACCTTTCGTGAGGAGAAACGAGTCAATTACGTTCGAATGCCTGGAACTTCTGCACAACGCAACTCTATCTCCAGTAGAGAGCTTTTCTCGCAGCAGAGAAACCAGCCCGCTAGAATTCATCTCTTCAGGAACAATTACTGAAAAACCAGCTTTTTTCAGCGGTTCAGCCGTGTTTTCACCTATGCATAGGTATGTAGAATCTATAGATAGTCTATTTTCGAGCAGCAGGGAAGAACCAATCCTGCTCGTGACTACTATCCATTTCGGGTTATACGAGACTATGGAGGCGATTTTTTCTGAGATATCCGGGTACATTGTTATCGTTGTCAGTGGTTGGTTGATTAAGGTAAAGCATTTCCCTTCTATTCCAGAATTGTCCTTCTCTACAGGCCTTGTTATGACAAGAAAGGGTTTTACTCCCATCTGTAACCAAACTCCACGGGTATTTTTTTCCTAAGAGAAAGTGCGAATTCAATTGCATCAGTTTCGTTCCTAACTGTGGATGTAAAGTCTTTCAGGGATCTTCCGCTCTTAGAATAGAACCTGACTGAAAGTCTATTGATATCCATCACCCCTGCGTATACAGAGACCGGATCATTGCAAGATAAACGCAGTGCCGACAGCACAGATCTTTCCACTCTGAAGGCAATTAGCGTGTTTTGATCTGTAACATGGTGCATCAGTTCGGCAAACTCTGAATCGGTTCGGGAAGTAGCTGCGATAATTCCCTGGTTTGCAGCAGGAGGAAAATCCTCCATGCCCAGAACATAATGCTCCTCATTCAGATCAAGTCGTTTATACGCAGCTTCGGCGATAATTATTGCATCGTATTCTCCTTTCAGGTACTTAGAAATCCGAGTATCTATGTTTCCCCGGATATCCTTTACCTTGAGATCTGGACGGAGAAACTCCAACTCCATCTTTCTTCTCAGGCTGGAAGTTCCAACAGTTGAGCCGGGAGACAGTTCCTTGAGTGATTTTTTTGATATTAAAATGTCCTCGACAGGTCCACGTGGTAGAACAGCGGATACTTCAATCCCTTCGGGCAGGAACGTCTGAATATCTTTCGCGCTATGCACTGCAATATCTACGTCTCCGTCCAGAACGCTCTCATTCAGGGTTGAGGCAAAGACTCCAACAGAATCCATGCTTCGTATTGGTGCATCCTTGTTGATATCCCCAAGGCTCTCTATTGTAACCAGTTCACTCTCCCGCCCGGATTTCCGTAAAGCCTCCTGGAAGTATGCAGCCTGTATCAAAGCTAACCTGCTGGAACGGGTAGCGATCCTAATTTTCCTCATTCTTAAGAAAAGCCTCCAGCGTCTGCAGAAACAGATTCATGTCATCTCCGCTGTGCACAAAGCTAACGAAATTGGTTTCGTAGCAGCTTGGTGGAATGTATAACCCTCTTTTAAGCGCGAAACTGAAAAATTTCTTGAATTTCTTGTTGTCCGCTCTCATCGCCTCTCTATAGTTCGTAACCTTTCCGCTTGAAAAGAATAACTGGAACATAGTCCCAATGTAGTTGACCGTCCCCAAATCGCCGATCAGATCTGACAGTTCTGCCGCAAGTTTTTCGACAGAACTTGACAACGATGCATAGTCTGCATGCTTGAGATAATTCAGGGTCTCTATTCCGCCGAGCATGGATGCAACGTTACCGGAAAATGTCCCCGAAACATACGCTGGTCCCTGTGGAGAGATCATGCTCATAATCTCCCTGGTTCCACCAAATGCTCCGATGGGTAGCCCGCCTCCGATAATTTTCCCAATCGTTACGAGATCTGGCTTGACAGATATCAGATCATGATAAGCTCCGAAGTGGTATCTGAAACCGGTTATGACTTCGTCAAGAATCAGCAGAATGGAGTTATCTGTAGCTATTTCCCTGAGTTCTTGAAGGAACCCCTCCTTTGGCAGGATCACCCCTGTATTACCCATGACTGGTTCAACAATAATTGCGGCGATTTCATCTGCACCGCGATCCTTGATCACGCTCCTGAATGAATCTGCATCATTGAAGTCAGCAACCGCCACTGTTTCCGATACTTCAGCTGGAATGCCAGGAGATGAGGGCACTCCATGGGTAAGTGCTCCGCTACCTGCGCTTATGAGGGCATAATCATGTGATCCATGAAAGCAACCTTCGGCCTTGATAATCGCCTTCTTTCCCGAATAGGCTCTCGCTGCCCGGATTGCATGCATTGTGGCTTCGGTGCCAGATGAAGTGAATCTTAGCATTTCCATCGCAGGAATGGCATCATGAATGATATTCCCCAGCTCCACTTCCATCGAAGACGGAGCTCCAAAATTTACACCGATCTCGGATGCAGTCTGGAGCGCTCTTGAAATTGTAGGGTGTCGATGACCGAGGATCAACGGCCCGTATGCCAGGCAGAAGTCAGAGTATTCTCTCCCGTCTGCGTCAAATATATGAGCTCCATTACCGCGCTCTATGAACTCGGGGTAGGGCTCATAGAATCTTACAGGAGAATTTACACCACCAGGAAATATTGCCGATGAACTGTTATATAGAGACTCAGACTTCTGCATTTCCTAACGATTGCAACAGGCAATTTAAGCTTGCTTTAAATATTCTGACTGTTAGGACAAAATTAATCTTTTCAGCTTCATGTAATGTACAGATAGAATACAGGAATTGGGAGGTGACGCTTGAAAGGGATAGCAATACCAAAAGCAGATGCGAAGACTAAGATAAGCAATTTTCTTCGTGAGGGATTTATCGACAGATCGCATAAGATAAGAACTGATGGATCTAAGGTCTATCTACCAATAAATGACAGTGCACCCGTCGAGGGTACGATTGAGACTCAATTTGCGCCAAGAAATCAACAATCCTCACCGCTTGACAGCATCCTTCCTGAATGCTCATACATGGGGATCTCAGCCGAGAGAATCCCTAAGAAGTGGGTTCGAATTGGCAATGCAGTCATTTTGAGGTATGATGGTTCACATCCGAATCTCCTGGGAGAGGTATTTGCAAGGAACCTTCACGCTACCTCTGTGTACAGGCACACAGGGAGGATCTCTGGCAAAACAAGAGTGCCCTCACTTGAGTTGATCTATGGACCCGGAGGTTCTGTAGTTCACAGAGAGAATGGAATCAGATTCCGCCTGGATCCGGAAAAGGTAATGTTTTCACCGGGAAATGTGACAGTTCGCACATCAATGAAGTTCATTGATGCAAAGGGGAAGCTTGTATTTGACATGTTTGCAGGGATTGGTTACTTCTGTCTTCCTATAGCAAAATACTCACATCCACGAAAGATAATAGCAGCGGAAATTAACCCGGTAGCATTTGCGTACCTCCGGCAGAATGTAAGTGCAAACAAGGTCGCAGATCTCTTCTCGCTGCACAACGCGGATAGCGGTAGCATAATTCTGGAAGAAAAGGCAGACATCATAATCATGGGCCATTTCTCTTCACCCCAGTATCTGAGCCATGCTGTTGACAATCTGAAGAATGAGGGAATAATCCTGCTCCACCACCTTGTTTCATCAGAAAAATTAGGGAATGTTGAAGAATCCCTGAAACAACCTTTCAGAGGCAGTTCAAAGAAAGTCGAGGTGAAAAGCACGAAAATTAAGTCGTTCGCCCCCAACCAGTGGCATCTGCTGTCACAGATTAAAATATCTACAGAAAAAGCAATATAAATTTTGAGTGATGTCTCCTTATGGGAAAGAGGGCACTTCTTGTAATTGACGTGCAGAATGAATATTTCAAAGGAGACCTGAAGATACGCTATCCGGAGCACTCGCATGAAAATATAGTGAAATGTGTCTCCGCTGCTAAAAATGAGGGAATACCTGTGGTCTTTGTTCAGCATACTAGCAAGGGAGGATCACACTTCGCCCGGAACACGGACCTTTGGGAGATCCACAAGAGCTTGGATATATTTGAGCCGGACCTACTGGTGGAAAAGAATTATCCGGGTTCGTTCACAGGCACGAAACTGGAAGAATCACTCAAGAAACTCGGTGTTGGAACGATCACAGTCACTGGGTTCATGACGCATATGTGCTGTGATACCACAGCAAGGCAGGCCTTTCACAGAAATTTTTCTGTGGAATTTATCTCTGACGCCACAGGTACGATAGCCCTGGAAAACGGGAACTTCAAAATGGACGCAGAGAACCTGCACAAAGCTATCCTTGCTGTTCAATCTTCAGGTTTTTCAAAAGTTCTAACAGCGAATGGATGGATAGGAGCTATCGGAAACTCAACGTAAGGGAACCTGATTTTCGGGCGAGATCGTGTCGATCTTATCAAGGCATATTGACATTTATGTAAAAAGAGGACTCCTCAGGTAGTTTATTAAGCATATTCAGATCATAATTGGATCTGCTTGGCCCTTAGGTTAACCGTTTTGAACGAGAAGTCTGCCACAGAGAACAGAGTCGCTTTGGTTCCACTGGAGGTAAAGAAGCTGGTTACCGGTGGAATAGAGGTTATGATTGAGACTGGTTCAGGATCAGCAGCGTACTTCAGCGACGCAGAGTATAAAGACGCAGGTGCGGAAATAGCGACTTCAAGAGCAGAGGCAACCTCGAAGGCTGACATTATAGTTATGCTGCAGAGACCGGATGAAAACGATGTCGCAGGAATGAAAGCAGGCAGCATCGTAATTGGATCTATCTATCGAGATCTCAATAAAGACCTTGTGGAGTTGTTGTTGGATCACGGTATTCGTATATTCTCGCTGGAACTGATGCCGAGGACTACACGCGCACAGAGCATGGACACTCTCTCTTCTCAGGCCGTCCTTGCTGGATACAGGGCAAGCGTTATCGGTGCGGGACTACTTCCAAGGCTTATGCCAATGCTAACTACCGCTGCCGGAACTGTCAGGCCTGCGAGCGTTCTAGTCATCGGTGCGGGAGTGGCAGGGCTAATGGCGATCGCCACCGCCAAGCGACTTGGTGCATCTGTGGTTGCTTACGATGTCAGAAAGAGCGCTGGGGAGGACGTAAGGAGCCTTGGCGCTAAGTTCCTGGAGACCGGATTCGATGCGGTTGGGGAAGGAGGCTACGCGAGAGACCTCACAGAGGAAGAGAAGGGAAAGGAAACAGAGATTCTTGATAAGGCGATTGCAAATGCAGACTTGATCATTACCGCCGCGGGGATGCCAGGGAAGAAGGCACCGGTTGTTTTGTCAAAAAGCTCGGTCAGGCTGATGCGCCCGGGATCTGTAGTCGTTGATTTGATGGCGGAGTCTGGTGGCAACTGTCAATTCACCAAACCGGGCAAAGAGGTCCGGGTCGACGGCATCAGGGTGGTTGGACCGCTAAATGCACAGTCTGAGGCACCGATAAATGCCAGTCAGATGTATTCCAGGAACATGTATGCATTCCTCTCCTTGCTTATAAAGGAGAACGGCACCCTGGCTGAGATTGAGGAGGATGACATTCTTTCTGCCTGCCTGATCAAGGAGGAGAAGAATCCAAAGAAGGAAAAGCAACGGAGGCAAGAGTAACATGAGCACAGCGGAATATGCCTGGTTCTACATTATCATACTTACCGCATTCATTGGATATGATCTGATTCGCAGGATTCCAGTCATACTGCACACTCCACTGATGTCCGGTTCAAATTTCATCCATGGAATAGTACTGGTGGGAGCAATAATAGCTCTTGGCTCTGCGCATGGTGTTGTGCAGGAGATGATCGGGTTCGCTGCGGTAGTTATGGCCACCCTCAACGTCACAGGCGGCTATGTAGTGACAGAGAGAATGCTGAGGATGTTTCATCGCAAGAAGGGCGCTCAGGAATGATTGATTTCTCTGAGCCGGTATATATTGTCACGGTCCTGTTCTTCCTGATCGGGATGCTCAGGATGAGCAATCCGGCCACTGCGAAAAGCGGAATACTCTGGGCAGGGATTGCTATGGCTGTCTCCATAGTAGTAACTTTCCTGATCCCTGGAATATCAAACTTACTGCTCATAGTTGCCGGTGTCTTTGTTGGCGCTGTTATAGGCTGGGTCGCCGCTAGAAAAGTGTCAGTAGTGGATATGCCCCAGATGGTTGCAGTTTACAACGGAATGGGAGCTGGTGCTGCTTCAGCCATCGCGGCGATCGAACTTCTTCAATTTTCTGAAGGCACTTTTTACCTTAATATCGCCATGGTTGGCGCTATAATAGGAAACGTATCAATAGCTGGCAGCTTAATCGCCTTTCTTAAGTTGCAGGGATGGATGCCCCAGAGACCGTTGACCTTCAAGGGGCAGTTTGCGGTTAATGTTGTTGTGCTATTTATAGCGATATATTTCGGCTTCTCATTCTTCTATCGGTCTGTAGAGATTGTCCAACCAATTTATTCGCTCTCGCTCTTTGTAGTTTTCTCCTTACTATATGGATTTTTCATGGCACTCCCGATCGGTGGTGCGGACATGCCTGTACTCATCTCGCTTTACAATGCAATGACGGGTATTGCAGTAAGCATGGATGGTTTCTCAATAAATAATTATGCAATGTTGATAGCTGGAATCCTCGTGGGTGCTGCTGGCACCATACTTACAATTGCGATGGCGAGGGCAATGAACAGATCCGTTGGAAACATTTTGATCGGTGGATTTGGAGGAAAAGCTGCAGTGGAACGCCAAGTCAGAGGGGACCTGAAACCTATAAGCCCGGAGGATGTAGCTGTAATGCTAAGATATGCAAGTCTCGTCTCAATAGTACCCGGCTTCGGCATGGCTTCGGCACAGGCACAGTTCAAAGTACGGGAGCTGCTTGGTCTGCTCCAGTCACTTGACGTGAAAGTCTACTTCGCAATTCACCCTGTTGCTGGAAGGATGCCGGGCCACATGAATGTCTTACTGGCAGAAGCAGGAGTTGACTATGATCTGCTTGTTGACCTGGAGGATGCGAACAGGCAGTTTCCAGAGGTGGACGTCGCTCTCGTGATTGGTGCAAATGACGTGGTGAATCCTGCAGCGCGAACCGAAGGCACTGCAATTTTCGGCATGCCCATTCTGGATGTCGACAAAACGAAGAATGTCATAGTAATGAAAAGAGGTAGTGGGAAAGGTTATGCTGGAATCGAGAACGACCTCTTTTACCTTGACAGGACAAGGATGCTGTATGGCGACGCTCAGGATTCAGTTTCGAGGATCATACAGGAACTGAAAAAGCTCTGACCTCAATATGCTATTGAATGTAGAGACAGAGCATCATATCAACCTGGCTTCTGCATCTTTCCAATTCTACATCAGGAGCCGGCCACCATCTACAACTATCAGGCTTCCGGTCATATAGTCTGACGCAGATGATGCAAGAAACACAGCTACCTTGGCTATGTCGTCCGGAGCACCCATCCTGCCCATTGGTATCTGTCGGATGAATGCCTCCATCATCTTCTTTGTCTCTTCCGGGATAGGCTTTGAACTGTCAGTGACAATCGAAGTCCCTTCAGTGGCTATGCCTCCTGGAGCAATCGCATTGACCATTATTCCATGGCTTGCCACTTCAAGTGCAAAATTCTTTGTGAACATCAGGACTCCTCCCTTAGAGGAATCGTAGGCTGCCAGCCCAATATACGAAGGATGCAGGCTGTCAATTGACGCGATATTCACTATCTTACCGCCTTTTCCCTGTGAAATCATCTGTTTTGCAGCCATTTTACTAGTGAAGGCAAGTGCCTTGAGATTTATGGAATATACTTTGTCAAACAAATCTTCCTTCATTTCGAGCATTGGAAGGGTAGGGTAAATTCCCGCATTGTTAACCAGAATGTCCAGTCCTCCAAAACGCTTGACAGTGTCCATAACCATCTTATCTGGGGCTTTCGCGTCCAGAAGGTCTACATCGACAACTCCCACTCTCTCCCTGTCAGAAGCGGACAGACTCGCCACGTATTCATTAGCTTTATCAACTGCCTTGTCTGCTATCATCACCTTTGCACCGGAACCTAAAAATCTTTTCACTATGCCAAGGCCAATTCCCATAGCTCCGCCAGTTACTAATGCTCTTTTCCCCTGCAGCGAGAATACACTTTCATCCGACATTAGGGTCACTTTATGAAATAAACATATACAACAATAAAAATTTATCATTACCATGATCTCAGAGTTCAATATCCAGGAAAGCGAAGGTAATGGGAGATAGCTTCAATCTCCAAAGCCACCCCGTGGAGATTTAGGAAACATCAGTTTATATCGACTTCTGGGATTATCAAACATGGACCCTGTTATTTCCCTTATGTACGAGCATTCCCTAGATATAGAAAAGCATCTGACTCCAGAAATTTCTGAGGAACTGAAAAAGAGGGTAGCAGATTCATTCATAACGGCATTCGGTGCGTCTAAATCCACACCTGTTAAAATGGAGCGTTCTGGGTTACTCCCCTCTATGGGTAAGATGAATTCATCCATCTACTTCACCAGAGAGATCGCCGAGAGCTCGGTGGCCGCATTCATCAACGGCTCTATGACAAGATACCTGGACTTTAATGATACGTATCTTTCAAAGGAAGCACTGCATCCATCTGACAATGTTCCACCTTTGATGGCAGTTGCAGAATCCATGGAAAAGACGGGGAAAGAATTCCTGAATGCTCTCGCGGTTTCATATTCAGTGATATGTGGTCTTTCAGACGCCTTTTCGATAAGGAACCGCGGATGGGATCACGTTACATACATATCAATTTCCGCCGCTGCAGGATTGGGGAAACTGGCAGAGCTGGATGCGGACCGGTTCGAGAATTGTATTAGCCTGGGGATAAACAACAACATCAGTATGAGACAAACCAGGGCCGGGGAGCTCAGCATGTGGAAAGGACTAACCGCAGCCAATGCATCCAGAAATTCGGTGTTTGCCCTCTCTCTTTCAAGTCATGGTATCACTGGACCATCTAGCGTATTCAACGGCGAAATGGGATTTTTCAAACAGGTTTCCGATAATTTTACCCTGGTTCTTGATCCATCCAGGATTCTGCACACCATGATCAAGAACTATCCGGTTGAATACCATGCAATGAGCGCTGTGGAATCATGCGCCAGGATCAGGGACGAGGTACAGGGAGAGATAGAAGATATTGAGGTGGAAACCTTTTCAGTTGCGGACAACATAATAATAAAGGACCCTGAAAAGAAGAGGCCAAAAACTAAGGAGACTGCAGATCACAGCATGCCATATCTTATAGCATATACACTGCTATATGGAGAACCGGACGCTGGTTCATACGACGAAAAATACCTCAATGACAAGAAAATACTATCCCTGATCGACAGGGAAAAATTCACTGTGACGGACGATTTCAATGCCAAATATCCGGAGCATCTTCCATTCCGAATTCGGGTAACAACCAACACTGGTAAAATTGATGATGAGGTACTTGACCCGCGTGGGCATTTCCGGAATCCATTCACATGGGACGATCTTGTAGATAAAGGTAGGAAGGTAATGGGTGAAGATGCCTGCAGGGAGGTAATTTCAAGCGTGAGAAAGCTGGAATCCAAGTCCATAAAGGAGATAGTGGAGGTGCTTTCAAGTGTCAATAATTAGGGATAACGTAAATTCAGGACCACATGGGTTGAGAACATTACTGAAGAAAGGTTTCGTGGTATCGGTGGGAGTATTCAACTCGATCACAGCAATCCAGGCACAGAAGGCAGGATTCACCTGCGCATATCTATCTGGTTCAGGTGTAGCTGCTACCATGGGAATGCCAGACCTATCTTTCACAACTTTGACTGAGGTCGCAGATGAGGCAAGGAAAATAACAAACGTGACCAGTATTCCGCTAATTGTAGATGCAGATACTGGATTCGGGGAACCTTTGAACCTGTCGAGGACGGTGAGGGTGATGGAACAGTCCTCCGCGGCTGGTATACACATAGAGGATCAGGTTCTCCCGAAGAAATGTGGCCACCTTTCCGGAAAACGGGTGATCGATGAAAAGGAAATGATCCTGAAGATAAAGGCAGCTGTTACGGCACGGCAAAATGATGACTTCGTGATCATTGCGAGGACAGATTCAAGATCTGTTTTGGGACTTGACGATGCGATAAGACGCGGGAACATGTATCTTGAGAATGGAGCGGACATGGTATTCCCCGAGGCTCTTGAATCCAGAGAAGAGTTCGAAAGATATGCGAAGGAGGTGAAGGGAATGCTGATTGCGAATATGACTGAATTCGGCAGGAGCCCTCTCCTCTCTGCAGATGAGCTGGACGGGTTGGGATACAAGGCTGTGATATTCCCGCTCACCGCATTCAGGGCATCTCTTAGAGCGACCCAGGACCTTTATGCAAAATTGCTGTCATCCGGTACTCAAAAGGATATGGTAGAATCCATCATGTCAAGGCGTGAATTTTATGATCTAATAGGCTATTCCGACTACGAAAAGGAAGATTCAGAGATCTTCGGTGATGCTAATGAGTGAGGTTGAAGTGCCAAGAGGTCTAACCGGCGTTATAGTTGATTCCACTGCGATTGCAACCACTGACAAAACTGGGAATTTAGTTTACCGGGGTTACAGAGCGGTAGATTTAGCTGATAAATATTCTCTAGGTGAGATCGCCTACCTTGTCGTGAATGGCGAACTTCCCTCCCAAACTGAATACAGGGAATTTGATCAAAAATACAGATCGATGTCGCACCCGGAGGAGCGTGCTCGAAAAGTCGCTGAAACGCTGCGGGAGAAGAATCTCATGACATCGTTGCGTACGCTTGTATCTGCACATGACCCGGATTCTTCTGATCTCTATACACAGCTTCTTGACCTCATCGCAAAGATGCCATGGTACGCCTCGGATTCGTACAGAATATACAGGAATTTGCCTTACCTGGAAGACCTCGACCTTCCTCTTTCCGAAAAGATGTGCTATCTGCTTACAGGATCTCAGGACAGGGAGAAAGCCAAATTCCTGGAAAAAATACTTATCATGTACATGGAGCATGAATTCAATGCATCCACATTCGCACTGAGAGTCGCAGCATCCACAGAAACAGATCCAGTGTCCGCATTCGACGCCGCTCTTGCAACGCTGAAGGGGCCACTTCATGGTGGCGCCAACGGTGAGGTTCTAACCTACCTGCTCAAATTTAAGGATGAGGAAGAGGGGATAGAATTCGTGGACAACAAACTTGCAAGGAAGGAACTAGTCATGGGTTTTGGTCACCGCGTCTACAAAACAAAAGACCCAAGAGCGCAATTCATAAAGGAATCGCTCCGAAAGATGATCGGTGACACCCAGAGGTTCCAGATAGCTGAAGCGATCGAGAATCATATGTGGGAAAATAAAAACCTGCCAGCGAATCTAGATTTCTACGGAGCTTTCTATCTGCATGAGCTCGGGATAGACGAAGCACTGTACACAGCTCTCTTCGCGTGCTCCAGGGCATTTGGCTGGATGGCACACTATCTGGAGCAGATAGCTAACAATAAATTGATCAGACCTCTCGCCCGCTACACGGGTCATCCAACGCGTGAACTGGACTCGTGAGTGAAGGGGAAAATCGATCTTAGGATTTCAGGTCGTCCGTCCACGTCACCATAGCAAAGCAATAGGTTATCTTCTAAATCCAGTTATGAGCGCATGTCAATTGTAAACGACTTCAAAGGATTTATCCTCAGGGGAAACGTGGTGGATTTAGCGGTAGCATTCGTTATGGGCTCGGCCTTCTATGCAGTTGTGACTGCATTTGTAACTGATATAATCACTCCACTAATTGGATTGCCCGGGCATGTTGACTTTTCCTCGTCAAGTTATACTCTGAACGGCAGCACTTTTCTATATGGATCATTCGTGAACTCGATAATCGGCTTCATAGCGATAGCTGTCACTATATTCTTCTTCATCGTCAAGCCGATGGAAAAGGCACGCTCGATCAAGAAGAAACCTGCCGTGGAGCCTACGACCAAAGACTGCCCTTACTGCCTGTCAAGCATCCCTATCAAGGCAACCAGATGTGCTCACTGCACCTCGCAGCTTTAGCAACATCAATGCACTGATTTTCCAAGTATTTTCAGGTCTATCTTTTCAGATTTCCTGTTATACGCCGAGAAATCAGTCAGTCTGTAAGGATATCCGGTTATGATGTGTACATCACCAGAATTAGAGAACATAGCAATGTCTGCATCTGAAGGTCTTGTCACACCAGAAGGATGTGAATGCACTGAGCCAACTATCTGAAAGTCAACTGGCCTGTTATACATCATAAATGAGGTATGGGTTCTCCCCTGTATGGTACCGGGCAACATCGCGATCTCATAGATAACGCCATATTCCGCACGCAGAAAGGCACCAAACTCATTGGGAAGCGAAGATTTCGACGCTTCCATTATCATCATTAACGTTCTCGACCTAATTGACCACGTTTTTGACAAGTTTTTCATGTACCCTTTCAAAGAATGATCTCTTGAGCAATATAAATTCCGCGAATTTTTCCGATGTCTTGATCACTATGTCATCAGATTTGTTAACCCTGTACTGGACCTGTCCGTCGAGGATAAGGAAGCAGTCATCGTTCTGATCAAGAATCCTGATCTTTATCTCGGAATCCATTGGCAAAACTATCGGCCTTGATCTGGATGCGAACGGCGCAAGGTATGTGATCACTACCGCTTCCAGCGTAGGCAGAAGTATCGGGCCACCTGCACTGAATGAATAAGAAGTTGACCCAGTGGGTGTAGCAACAATGACTCCATCCGCTGGTAGCCTGTCTATAAAACTGGTGGGAGTGGAAATCAGGAACTTCCTTATCTTTGCAATCTTGCTCGAATGCACAATGACTTCGTTTGTGCAGTCCTCCAGTCTCTGCCCGTTCAGAAAAACGCTGAGTTTTCTGGATCTTTCTATCTTGAAATTCTTTCTGGCAATCTCATAGATTGTAGATTCAACTTCCCCTATCTCCACTTCAGACAGAAAACCCAATCCGCCCATGTTAATACCGAGAATCGGGCAGTTCTTGTTCTGCAGTGTCCAGAGAACTGTGCCATCTCCACCAACGGAAATGATCATGTCTACATTCATGCTTGCCAGGTCTTTTCCCTTTACCTGAAGATACTTGCTCACGCCTCTCTCATAGAAAAGTTCCCATTCGGGAGGAGCAACTTCTGCAATACGTTCGACTATCTTTGCACAGCGTGGGCAGTTGGAGCGGATAACAAATCCGACTTTCTTAATGTTGAACTTATTTGGACCTTCCGCGTTGAGGGACATCATCCCTACTCCGAATCCACAAGACTCTCCAATAGCTTGTTGAGTCTCTGAGGGATCCTCTTCAGAGCGAATTCGAGCACCTCAACCGCAGAGAGAGAACCGTCTGTTTCAAACTGGAAAATGAAGGATGTCGGGTCTTCCTCAATCTTCACTTCACTGTTCTCGAATAATGGTGTGATCGCAGAACACCTGTTGTCATCAGAGAAGACAATACTGGTAGCATTTTCAGAAACAACGTTCTGTGGACATGCAGCCTTTATCTTCCCAAAGTCAACAGATGACTTTTTCAGTAACGTGAAAGTTCTGCTGTATTTGTACGAAACACCTGAAGTAGCCTGCCACTTCGCGTGTTGTGCAGCTGTACCAAGAATGGCCTCGGCGCTGACAAGAACCCCCTGTTTCGGGCCGAGTTTGACAATCGGTATATCAGGGTCTGCTGGCTTGGATACGGTGCCTGAAAGTGATATTAAATCGCCGGAGCTAAGGGTAGCCGGTCCGAGCTTGTTTATCGAGAAGGTAGCAGTGCACAGAGAGCATCCCTTGCCGCCGCATGTGCATTCATCGCGGAAATTCATCTTCAGATCGCTCTTGACAGGTATCAGTGAGAGTCTGTGTGCAACAATCTCGTCAAAGAGCGGAAGCGAAGAATCGTATTCGTTTCCCTGCTCATCTCTGATCTGACCATGGTGGAAAGTGACTTTGTCTATCGCCAACTTTGGTATATCTGAAACCAGAGTTCTCCTCAGTGCATTCGCCTGTGATGGCGTTATGCCGGTGATCTTGAATCTTATATATCGCTCTTCCTGTTCAAGTATGGTAAGGGACATCACACCCTCCTGCCTCTCTTTCCGCCCTTCTTCTTTGTCCCGTCATGCGGGATCGGGGTAACCTCTTCTATTCTGACGATCTTGAAACCGGCTCTTGACAGCGACCTTATCGCAGACTGCGCTCCCGGTCCAGGGATCTTTGACTTATTTCCTCCAGGTGCTCTGACCTTAATTATCAGGTCTGTGACCTCAAACTCTTTCAGTTTCTCCGCAACAAGATCTGCCGCCTTCATTGCTGCATAAGGGCTTGACTCGTCCCTATCATTCTTAACAACCATGCCTCCGCTGGCTTTCGCGATAGTCTCAGCACCGGTAGAATCAGTGACAAGTATCAGGGTGTTGTTATGAGATGCGAAAATATGGGCTATACCAATTCTGCTCACTCTTTCTTCACCTCCGGGGTATTGCTTTCTTTCGTTTCGTGCTCTTTCTGGTTTTCTTCTGAATTCGCCGTTTCATTTTCGGCAGACTCAGAACCCTCAGCAACGGGCTCTTCCTTCTGCGATTCCTGAGCCTTCATAATGGCCTGCCTTATGGGATGCAACTCGTCCATGAGTGGGGAGGTTGAGTCATAACCCAGAGTGGGTTCGAGTGCGGTTTCAACCAAGAGACCGGGAAGAGTTGTCCTTCTTTCACCCAGTGAAATCTGACCATGAGTAATGAGCTGTCTTGCTTCCTTGATAGTACCTGCCAGTTTCTTCTTGAATACAATAGTCTGGAGCCTTCTTTCGAGGATGTCCTCAATCTTCAGGGAAAGAACATCATCGAGAGTCGCACCTTCACGAAGTATGCTGTATCTCTGCAGTCGCTGAATCACATTCTTGAACTGCTTAAGTGAATATTCATCCTGATATCTCAACTTCCCCTCCAGGGACCTCGCCTGTGTCCTGAAAGAATCCAGGATAGCAAGTGACTTCCACAATTCTCTCTTGTTTTTGAGGCCATATCTTTGGACAAGTTCTCTCTCTTCGGCAATTCTTGCCGCTTCCCATGGATGTCTTGGTGTTGAGTATTTCTTGTGCTGAAACTTTTGATCTCCCATTCTAACAGATTCACTCCTTCTTCTTCACGACGCCAATTGCCAGGCCGTGGCGCCCGTTGGATCTCGTACGCTGACCCCTGACTTTGTGTCCAGACTCATGTCTAACTCCCTTGTATGATTTCATCTTCTTCAGGTAGTTTATGTCGTCCTGTACCTGTATGTTGAGATCATTCGAAATCAGGTTTAGATCGTCACCAGAAATTGTCTCATTTCTGTGGTTGAGAGTCCATTCCGGGAACCCCTCATAGTACTTGGATTCCACAAATTCCCTGATTCTCTCAATATCGTCCGCTTTCAACTCCCCAATTTTCTTGAATGGATCAAGATTCAACTTCCTGGAAATCATTCCGGCAAGTCGGTCACCAACTCCCTTGAGATCAGCAAGCGCGGATCTGATGCTCCTCTCCCCATCGAGATCTTTGCCTCCAATTCTCACTATATACAGGAAATCTTCTCTCTTCTCTCTCTCTTTCTTTTCTTCAGCCATAGTTAGACTCCGCTTAACTTGAATTGTATCACCGAGATTACTATCCTACTTAATATATCTCTGGAAAATTATCGCAAATATCTCGCAGTGCGGTGATATCCAGTGTTGTGAATTGTAATTGTTATAATATATCTATGAGAAAGAAATTTAGTATTAAGGGATGAATACTCTTGAGCCGGGAAAGAAGGCAGAATGCCTTTGCCCTGATGTCCTTGATGATAGCCATTGTAGGTTCATGGATTAACGCTCAGGGAGATTGGGTAAAGGACTTTGCTTACATAAAAAGTGTAGATATACCACTGTTTGCATGGAACTTTTCAGTATCTGGTATCGTCTGGTATGAAGTCGGTATTTTTGATGATCTCCTCGGAGTGACTCTAATGATAACCGGCCTGACGATGTTCCGGAAGTTTTCAGAAATAGATATTTCAGTGTTCAGAAACTACCTGTATTTTATCCCTTTTCTCTCAGGTTACCTTGCGCTCGACTTAATCGTTTTTCTCATCTACAGAACCTATTATGTTGGCGTGATTTCTCTGTCGCTCTATGGCGAGGTCTGGAATACAATCCTCTATTTTGGGATGATGCCTCTTCTCCTGATATCCTGTCTAATCATCATAGGGGCAGACAGGGAATCATTTAATTCAAACAAGGAGGGGCATGAGAAGAGACATGTCTTCTCTAACATATTCTCACAGAGATACCACCATTAATCATGGAAAATTCAATTCCAGAATCTCCTGTTCCTGGAATACTCCATCTCTGCGTTAAGAATTGCCTTAATCAGGTCATCTTCGCTGGCATATGAGACCTCTAGAAGTCTGTTCGCAGTTTCTGTGCCGACTCCTCTTGCTGCGAGAGTCAAGAGGGCTGTTCTCCCCCTCTCCCTTATAAGATGGGCATTCTTTACTATCTTCTTTCCCATTTCCCTGTCCTCTCCTGTCGAGACTGCACTTGTGACCCGGTCTCTTTCATACTCTGAAAATGCAGCGACCAGGTTGCTACCGCAGGATGGACATTTCAGGTTAGTAAGATCCTTTACCTTTCCCGATCGTATGAACGTGCATTTAGTGCACAACAGCATTACAGTCTCATTCAGAAGCCTGTTCTTGACTGCTTCCAGAATTACCTTTGTGGGCTGTATAGGCATTACCCTTTCCAGGTAATGGGTCAGGAACGATCTCGATGTCTCCGAAAGAGAATCCGAGGTTTCAACCATTATAGAAGCCTCCTTGAGAGATATGAGGAAAGTCTTCAGGGTATCAAGATCCATATAGTCGGAAACGAGCTTCCTGACGGAGTCTCTGTAGAGGACTGTTTCTCTGTAAGCGTCTATGATTTTTTCAAGCCTTACCCTACCGAGATCGCTACCTGCAGAAACGATCCCGAATTTCCTGCACTCGTAAAGAAAGACTCCATTGAAGAACCTGCTCCTTCTCGCCAATCCGCTCACATACTGCATTAAGTTGTCAGAATCCACGCTCTTAATTATAGACAGAACATCTTTGGATAAAACGTTCCTGGATATTCTGAGATACACATGATATGGAGAATAATCCATCTCAACGCTCTCTCCCGTAATGGTTGATAATAGGCTTGCCAATACCTCTCCCAACGCGAAGTTTCCCTTAGTTCCCAGCAAAGACTGTATGACAATCTCACCACCCCTGCTCTCTATAATGCTCCTCTTGACAGTCGCAAGCGTACCTTTGTGCCATTCCTCCATCCTCTGCAGAGAGGAAACATCTATTTTTGGCAAGCTTACGGTACCATCCCTGAAATCCGAGACCCTGGTTGTAACATCGATCAGAACGGGAATATCCTCTCCAGACCATTTCGGAGCTATTGCTGGAGTAACGAATGGCTCAACAAGTATGCGATCCTCATCAATTCTCAATGCTCTCCAGGTCGAGCCCCTGATCACAAAATATGACCCAGGTTCAATCTCATTGACTACGTATCTCTCATCCAGGGTGCCGATGAATTTCTTTGCAGAGACATCTATGACCCTGTAATTCTTCTCACTCGGTATCATTGAAATATTCTCCAGGTAATATGTCAGGACAGAGCCCTTCTTGCCAACGGTATCGCCATCCATCCAGATCTTGCGGGTGTTCTGAAGGAAGGAGAGCAATTCTTCAAATTCGTCTTCAGATACATCCCTGAAAGGATAGGCAGAGCAAAGTACTGAATACAGGACATGCTTATCGGCGGTTCTCTTAAAATTAAGCTCCATCAGGATCTGATTAGCGAGAGTCGCAAGCGAACCCCTCTTGATATGTATGTTCTCATAGTGATTCTCGCTGACAAGAGAACTGATGGCCAGTGCCTCTTCAAGTTCGATCATATCGTTGCAGATTACCACTCCCTGCGATGTCTTTTCAATCCAGTGGCCGGATCTACCGATTCTCTGTGCCATCTTGTTCACCTGCCTGGGTGAATTGAATTGCACTACCAGGTCAGCAATTCCAATGTCAATTCCAAGTTCAAGAGATGACGTGCAGATTAGTGCCTTAACGTTTCCTGCCTTGAATTCCCTCTCCGCAGTTTCGCGGGAATCCTTCGAGAGAGAACCATGATGGACCAAAACCGGAAGTTCTCCGAGCCACATCTTCAACCTGAACGCTATATCTTCCGCCGTGCTTCGAGTGTTGACGAATACCAGGGTTCCCTGATGGGTTTGAATGAGCTCCCACACTCTCTTTATCGAACCGGCATACTGTGGGTCGCAACCCATTTTGTCGGTTGATTCCTGATCTGCAGGTTCAGGGATCTCGCAGTCGATGGATATTCTCTTTATCAGTTCTGCATTTACAATGTCCATGGGCTCCGACGGTGATATGAATCTGGCCAGTTCTTCCGGGTTTCCCACAGTAGCTGATAAACCGATTACCTGGAAACCACCTGTGAGTGCCCGCAGCCTCTCCAGCGCAGATGAGAATTGCGAACCGCGCTCATTCTGGGCAAGTTCATGAACCTCATCGACCACGACATGCTTTACAGAAGTCACAAGTTCCCTGAGCCGTTTACCATTTAGCATGATCTGTAACGATTCAGGAGTCGTAATAAGGACATGTGGGGGGTGTACCACAATTTCTCTGCGCTCTCTGGTGGAAATATCGCTGTGTTTGACAAGCACTGAGAGTCCAGCGTTTGCGCCATAGGCAATCAATCTCGACATCATGTCTCGGTTAAGTGCCCTGAGCGGTGTCACGTAGAGAGCCGCAATGCCCTTTTCCGACGACCTGAGAATTTCACTGAAAATTGGTAATACTGCAGCTTCCGTCTTCCCGCTTCCAGTAGGAGCAAGAAGGAGTACGTTCCTTCCCTCCAGAATTAGGGGAATCAATCTCTCCTGAGGCAGTGTCGGTTCAATGATCCCTTTTTCTTCAAGAGAAAATCTTAAGCGCTCATTGAGCAGTTCGAATACGTTCACGCCCATTACAATCATCTTTATTTTTAAAACTAAAAGGGAGTAACTTCAAAAAGTAAGCTACTCCTTAAATAAAAGAGGCTCAGTAATCATCATCGTCATCATCATCGTCGTCGTCATCGTCGTCACCATACCATACTGGAATGACCATAATGCACCCCCGATTGCCAGAGTTTTAACTCATATTTAACAGGTTCGAATTCCAGCTGCCGTAAAGGCATAACAAAATGTATCTCCGTACGAGATGATCCAATCATGAAAACATTGAATTCATGCATATAAGCACAGGATACACCAATTAAGTATACTAATTCGCAGACTGCAGGAGACCCGAATTCCAGGAAGACCTCGCATCCTCTACTTTTACATCTATTAACTTGATGCCACTGTCTTCTATCTCGATAGAATCTCCACCAGTTACTCCTATTTTTGTCACAGACTGACCCATCAGTTGGGAGAATTCCTTTTCCTTTCCCGGTTCTATCTCAACTATAATTCGGTTTCCGCCTTCAGAAAAAAGCCTGTTCAGAGGTCTGCCGTAACCTGCTTCAGATAGATCAATTTTGGCCCCGATAGAATGCCCAAACGTCATCTCACAAAGAGCAACGGCTAGTCCTCCGTCAGAGATGTCGTGGGCGGAAAGTATTAACCTGGATTCTGCAGCTTTTCGCATCAAAGAAGAGATCTCTGCAAGCTCGTCTATAGGCAGGAATGGAGCACCTGTCCTTTCATATCCAAGATGGTGAAGGAGGTAACTTCCCGAAAGATCAGTGCTGTGCCTTCCCACTATGAAAACATGGTTCCCGGCAGCTGTAAAAAAGGATGGTCTTCTGGATCTGATATCATCCATCAGCCCAACCATGAATATAACTGGAGAAGGACGTATGTTGCCGCCAGGGCCTTCATTATAGAGGCTCACGTTTCCTGAAACAACAGGCAAACGCAACTTGGAACAAAAATCACGCATAGCCCGGAGCGATTCGACAACCTGACCCATTATCTCTGGATTCTCGGGATTCCCGTAATTGAGAGAATCAACCACAGTATGCGGAATTCCTCCGGTTGAAATTATGTTCCTGTAAGCTTCCGAAAGGGTGTTCAGCATACCCCTGTACGGATCTCCAGAGACCATCAATGGCTTTGTGTCTGAAGTGAGTACGAGTCCCTTAAACGAATTTTCTAGAGGTTTTATAACTGCCGCATCTGAATGCGTTTCTGAACCTATGTCGCCCTCGAGGGGTGCAACAACTGTCCCCCCTCTAACGGTGAAGTCATATGTCCGCACAACAGGTTCTCTGGAGCAGATGTTAAGATCGTGCAAGAAATTCAGTAAAAATGAGCTCAGATCAGACGGTTCTTTCGGCTGTATCTGCATGCTGTCGTTTCTATTCTCAAGAGTGTAGTTTCTCGAATATATCGGGCCGGAAGTCATGAATGCCAGGTCTAGATCGAGGACCATTTCCTTTCTAAACATTATCTGCAGGTTTCTTCCTTCTCGAACGGTTCCTATCTCTGCATGATCAAGGTCCCATGAATCCAGGATTGCGTCCAGTTTAGGCAGATTCTCTCTCGATACTGCAAACAGCATTCTTTCCTGGCTCTCGCTAATCCAGATTTCCCACGGTAGCATTTCCTTTTCCCGCAACGGAACCTTATCGAGTTGTATAAGAGCGGATACACCGCCGGAATAGCAGAGTTCTCCAACTGAACTGGACAATCCACCTCCACCAAGATCTTTCATCCCATCCAGGATTCCTGCATCTGATGCCTCCAGAACTGCATGTGTCAATGCCTCCTCGACCACCGGATTACCCAGCTGCACTGAAGCTATTTCTTCCTCTCTATTTCCTGCTATGGTCTTGGATGCAAAATTTACCCCATGAATGCCATCGCGGCCTGTTTTACCTCCAGCAATGACGAGGACGTCACCGACTCTTGAAACCCTGCTTCTTACAATTCGATCTGCCCTTGCAATCCCGATGCAACCTGCATTTACTAGCGGGTTCGCTGAATATGACCTGTCAAAGGTGATGCTTCCGGATACAGTCGGTATGCCCATTCTGTTGCCATAATCTCTTATCCCTGCGACTACCTGGTTAAAGATGTATCCCTCATCGAGGGTTCCAAGGTTATCCTTCTTCCTGATATTCCCAAAAAACAGTGAATCAAGCAGGGCAACCGGCTGCGCCCCCATACACAGGACGTCGCGTATGATCCCTCCAACTCCTGTTGCCGCCCCCCCGTAAGGTTCAATCGCGCTCGGATGGTTGTGGCTTTCCATTTTCAGGACATATACATAATCTTCATCGAATTTTACAACTCCTGCATCGTCTTCCATTGCAAGAATGACATAATCTTCCCTCAGACCTGAGAGAAAGGATTTCAGGTAGAATTTTGATGACTTGTAGCAGCAATGTTCAGACCAGGCCTGTGCCATGGCGTGTAATTCAACTTCAGTAGGCTCCCTCTTGATTGAAGCGAAATAGCTCCTCAGCATCTCCATCTCATCAACTGTGAGACCAAGCTTCATCTTCGAGCTTATTTTCTGCAGTTGAATTGCATTTTTTGACGAGATGCTGACTCCTTTCGAGAACCTTGACATTTCTGGTTTGACAGGCATTCAATCCTCTCTGGTTTCAATAGCATAACTCTGAATAACTGGATTCACGAGAAGCAACTTGGCTAGCTCCTCAACCTTTTTCTTCTGGGCGGCAGACTTCACCTCGAAGACATATTCCTTTGCAATCTTCAGTCTGCCGAGATCGCCAAAACCAAGTACCGCAGCATTCTTTGAAACTACAGTCGCTTCAGGATCCTCTACTCCTTCTTTGTACTCGATTTTAAGGGCAACCTTCATGCACTATAATCGGAAATTAGGATAAAATATCAGTGTATTCCCCTTATGGATGCGATTATCGGTGACAGCACTTCGTAAACTGAAGAAGCCTTCTCTGCTACGGTACCGGTAACGATTATGTCTGCCCCCGCTCTCGCTATGGATCCTGCAGTGTCAGCATCCCTGATTCCGCCTCCTACTATCAGCGGTATACCCAGCTCCCTCTTGACAGAAGAGATGGTCTTCTCTGGAACAGAAGTAGGCGATCCGCTCCCGGATTCGAAGTAGACGAGACGCATTCCAAACATCTCCGCTGCGACAGCATATGACGCAGCTAGATCAGAATCGTCTCTCGGTACCAGGTCTGCCTGTCCCACTTTGCCGACGGTCATTCCCGGTTCAAAAATTACATAGCCCATGGATATAGTCTCAATTGGTATTCTCCTCAGAAAACGGGAGGCAGCGACCTGGTAACGCATCAGGAACTTCGGTTCCCTTGAGTTCATCAGAGTCATGAAGAATATTGCGTCTGCATTTTCGGAGATCATCTCTGAGGAGCCCGGGAAAAGTATTGTCTTGAGACCACTCTGCTTCTTGATCGCTTTCACGGTAGCGTTCACCATTTCTCTGTTGACACTGGTGGACCCTCCGATCATGATGTAATCAGAGCCAGCCCTTCCCGCTTCGCTGGCGATGAGCCCGGATTTATCAGGATCCTGGCTTGCGGGGTCGATAAGCGTCATGTGGAGCTTCCTTCTACCGTATGCGGAATTGATTTCTTCGATTACGCTCATGCTATACCTCCAATAGTGAATGCCACCAGCCCCAGTATCATTCCGAGCTTTGAATAGTTCTGGCTTTTCTTGGCGCTACTGAAAATCGCAACTACCGATATGAGGAATACAGCGTCAGCTATTATTACGGCAAGAAGATAGTATATCCCGAAATAGTTCAAGGCGTAAGGAACATAAGATACAGCGACTCCTGCAAGGGTAAAGCCCGCGGCAATGCTACCCGCTGTTCGAATACCCAGTCGCTTTGGTAGTGTCTGTCTGTCGACATCGCCTTCCAGATCCTCTATATCCTTAACGATCTCTCTTGCGGTGTTAGTCGCGAAGGCCATTATGAAAAGTGGTATCATCTTATAGAAAGTTGAAACTGCAAATCCACCGAACACGAAGATCATACCGACAAGAACGCTGATTGCAAGGTTTCCCGGAAAGCCAGTGCGCTTCAACTTCATCTCGTAGCTTATGAGAACTGCTATCGCTATCACCACTACAAATGGTGAGTCACGTGGCAGAAAGAGTGAAGAGAGAATTACCGCTGCAGCGAACAATACGATGGAGTAAGTCCAGGCTCCCTTCAAGCCGATCTTTCCGGAAGGCAGCGGCCGATCCGGATGATTTGTCCTGTCCGATTCTATATCGCTGATATCATTTATCACGTTACCAGAGCCTATAACGAGAAATACGCATGCACCAGCAACTGTTACTGTAAACAGGTAGTCAGTAATATGGAACCCAATTCCGACAAGAGCGGAGATAAATGTTGCAAAGAATCCCATCAGCGCATTGATGGGTCGAATGATGCTTACCCAGGGATACATCCAAGGGCTGATGATTAGCCCGTTATTCATTTTGTCGATGCTTTGCGGAGCAGATCGAAGAGAGAACCTGCGCCGGGCTTGGCTTTTAAGCCCGTTGGTGAGAAATGAGTTCTGTAAGCATCGATCCCCATGTCCTTCATGCGTTGGATCGCATTGGAAGTAGACATCACATCAGATCGAGTATTCCTGGCAACATCGGTCAAATCCGTGAAAAGTATGCATTCATCCTCCCTGCGCATCCTGTTCAACAGCGTTGTTAAAGCACCCTTATTGTTGTAATAATCTGGCAATTCGATCCCGTCAAGGAATTCTTCATTCTCGAGGTCCCCCTTCCAAATGGGCCCCTCGTCCATGTCAGGGTAGAATCCATTGAAGATTTCCCCCTCATTCAGGTATCCTATCTTTTCCAGCATTTTATCAGATCCCCGGGCACCTGAGTGGACTCTCACCATGATCCTGTAGAAGTGACCTCTCCAGAAACTAGCCAGCGGTTCCAGCCATCTGTCAAAAGATGCAGTCCTCCTGGCACAATAGCCGAGCAGGACTCGTACCCCTTTTTCATGCATGAAGGTATCTTTCCTGATTCTCGCTGAGTACCTGCGGTAGGTCTTCCCCGAAAAAGAACCCGTCAGAACAGAAAGATCTGTGGCAGTGATTCCAAGGTAGCCACCATTCTTGACATTCATTACGGCGGCGTCGAAGTACGGAACCACTGTACCATATGGATCGACGTCAATGAAGTCAAACCCGATCCTTCTGGATGTTTCTGCGAATCCCTCCCTGTCATGTATAGCAATATCGACTTTGTTCCTGACCGCATTGTTCTTTATGATCCCGGATGCCACAGGGTTTGTCTCAGAAATATGAACATCACCCCCGACCTCAAGCGAGAATCTTATTCCTCTTACCCCGGAACCTCCAAATCCATCTAGCATGGATTTTGGCCGTATCTTCCTCAGAACAGCTATCGTAAAATCCCGGTTTAACTGCTGTGTAACATTGTAGAATCCTGGAGAAACCGTACCAGGTCCCTTTGTTGGAATATTATCCGATACCTCAACCTGTGCAAGCCCTTCGCGGACTATCAATTAAGCCCCTTCTTCGCCTCTCAAGACACGAAGCACCCGGAACGGAAGAAGGCTCCTGTTTATTGGAGTTATATCGAAAACACGAACTCCTTCCAGGCTCCTGATCTCCTGCAGAACCGGGTTCCTGGATTTTTTGTGCAAAGTCAGAATCAATGGCTTTGTCCCTTCAAGTGTCTCATCTATCTCCTTCTGAATCGCTTTGGACGTGTTTTCCAGCTTGCCAAGTTCATCTATGACTATTATGTCGGCCATTTCCCTTGCCTTCTGCAGGCTAGGGATCAGGATATCCTCAAGTATCCTGGTATCCACACCAAGCTTGTCTATCTTTACCCTGGAGACAATCCCGGCCTCCGCGAATACCACCTTCTTCTTCGTATAGAGATCGAAGATGGAATATCCAATAAGCTTGCTGTTCTCAATTATCTCAGAGAGCAGCACTCCCTGAACCTTGCTACCCTGATTCTCGAGCATACCAATTATCTTCACCAGCGCTTCAGACTTGATCGAACCGACTGGCCCAGTTATTCCTATTTTTATTGCCACTTCTCTCACTCATCTATGTACATAAGGGGATATTCCATCTCCTTGACGTAACTCAGTCTAGCTGAGATCTTTTCCTTCCTGTACGTAACCTGTATCTTGACGTCAAGCATTTCACCAGACAGGGTGATGTATTTGTAAGTCCCCTGCTTCTTCTCCACTATTTCAGGGTCAATCCGCACGCAAGCATCGCTGACGAATGGTTGGACAAGAACGCTCTCCTTGATTGCCTGGGCAAGTGATTCTAGATTGCTCATATTTATCGGAACTCCAACATACTGGTGATAAATGGTGCCCAGCTTAATCCCTGCTTCGAAGATTGCCCTCTCCCTGTCAGTGCATTTAAAGTAAGGTTCTGCAGGGTCGTGCATCTCTGCACTATAATACTCCACTGTAGATTAATTTTCCCACTTATTTTTGAACTTTCCGGACTACTTCCTGCCTATACAGAGTATCCATAAGGATTCCCCGCTACATAACATTAAAATCTTGGCATTCGATAGGAGTGGGCTAGGGGAGCCTTAGAAATGCGCTGAGAGGGCAATGATAATATCATTTGCCGACCCTTTACCTGATCCGGATAATACCGGCGTAGGAAAGTCAGTTTCTATAGCTTCTTTCTGGCAGGAGTTTAAAAATGGACCCTGCGAGAGAGAAAAGTCGAGGAGTTTCGAAGCATAGATCATTTACGAGAAGATATGTCACGCTTGCTGTAGTGGTAGTGGTTATTCTGGCCGGATACGGGCTATACAAGGCTGGTACCGGAACCGGGGCCAGCAAGAATAGCCTTGTGATTTACACCTATAACTCATTCCTTAAATGCGGTCCCAACTACACTGCAGCTTACGACGCGGTTTTTGGGACCTTTGCAAGGGAGCACAACATAAACATAACTGTCGAGACACCGAAGATTGGCTTGCTGCAGCAACTAGAGAGCAATAACAACAAATCGCAGCCTGACATAGTGATTGGTCTCACCAATATCAATAGCGTTCAGGCGGTCAATGCAGGCCTTCTTCTCAATTACTCACCGCCAGGTGACTCATATATCAACGCGTCTCTTATGCGTGAAATGGGGTATGCCTCAAATTACGTGACCCCATACGAGTATTCGTATCTGGGTATCGATTATCTGAAGAGTTTTGTGAATAACAGTTCCTTCAGCCCGACTCTCAGCAACCTCCTGAACCCTGTATTTGCAAAGAATTTATTGCTTGAAAACCCGGCACAGGACTCAACTGGAGAGGCGTTTTTGCTTTGGCAGATTGCATATTATACATACATACTGCATGAGAATTGGACCTCATGGTGGCAGTCGATCAAGCAGTACGCCTCAGGGCACATATACAGCAGCTGGAGCGATGCTTTTTCCGCGTTTGAGGCCACCGCGAATTCAAACCTACTTGTGAGTTACCTGACAGATCCTGCCTACAATTCCTACATGGGTTACGGGAACAACAGCAGTTCCACGGTGTCATTCTTCAATGGCACTCCCTATGGTTGGAGGACCATATACGGAATAGGGATTGTGAATAATACTCCCAACACCGCGCTGGACAAGGAATTCGTGAACTATTTTCTCAGCCCGACTGTTCAGAACGAACTTCCGCTGAACGAGTGGATGTATCCTGCGAACAGTACGATATCGCTTCCGCCTGTTTATCAGGATTTGGTGAACCAGGACAGCATAGTTCCACTAAATAATTACATAACCGCAGAGGACATAACTGCGAATATTTCAACCTGGGAGCTGGAATGGGCAACAATTATGCAATGAATTCAAGGAGAGGAATCAACGCCCTGTTCCTTCTCACACCCTTTTTGTTCATCTTTGCCATCTCGGTATTTCCGTTCATCGAACTCGCATGGAGTAAGGGAAACATCAACCTAATCTCTGAAGTGACAGGCACCGGTACTATAGCTATACTTACCAGGCAATCCATCTATAATTCCCTGTCGCAGGGCGCTGCAAGCGCAGCGGCTTCGCTCCTGGTTGGTCTCCCCCTTGGCATATTCCTAGGCCGTTACAATTTCAGGTTCAAGAAAGCTGTAACTTCAATGGCAATAGTTCCGTTCTTCCTACCTTCAATTATAGTTGTATTTGCGTTCACAGCTGCATTTGGAACTCCCCGTCTATCTATCCCATTTCTGGATGCAGGGTTTTCGGGCATTATCGCGGTTAACACCTTTTTCAATGCACCTCTGGTTGCACTCTTCACAATGACTTCACTGCAGAATGTGGATCAAGCATACGACGAGGCTGCTATGACCCTGGGCTCTCGAACCCGGAGGAGATTCACCAGTATCTGGGGGAGGGCCGGGATCACAGCTGCTGCAGGGGGCTCGCTCCTCTCCTTCATGTATTCGTTTGCAGGATTTGCAGCTCCGCTAATCATTGGTGGACAGAAGTATTTCACTCTCGATGCAGAAATATACTGGATGGTAAAAGTGTTGAATGATATGCAGGTTGCAGTCCTTCTTGCAATTCTGGAGGCTATCATACTGATAATTCCTGCTACAGTGTATGTTATCGCAGCCGCGAGAAGCAGGAAAGTGGTGAGCACAGGAGCCAGGTACCGTTCATATTCCAGAAACGGGGGGCCGTATTTTACAGCAGGTGTAATCTACGCTTCTGCATGGATCGCTTTAGAGACATATCTCCTGTTTTCAATCCTGTATGAATCATTCCTGAACCAGGGGTTAAATACGCTAGGAATCAGGAATTATCTTTCCCTGTTCAGCAGCAACACTTCCTCGATCCTGGGGATCTCTGCCGGAGGGGCACTGCTTAACTCGCTGTTCTACGGTATCTCTACCGCTTTCATTGTAACTACAATAGGATTGATCTGGATACTGGGAAAACGCAGGTCAAATGGTTCCAGACCAATGCTTGCCGACGTTGCCCAGTACATCCCCATTGTAATTTCATCCATAATGATGGCTTTCGCAATATATTTCGTTTTTGAGGCCATCACTCCCGAGGACGCGATCTGGGTACTGATTGTGCTGGCTCAGACCACGATCGCGATCCCGGTGGTTTTGAGGGTGATAGAGGCAGGCTTTTCTGAGATACCTTCGTCTCTTTCTGAAGCATCCTTCTCCCTTGGCGGACATCCTTTTCTGGAGATCGAAATCCCTCTTGCCCGGAGTACCTTTGCATCTTCACTTATGTTTGGCTTCGCAATAAGTCTCGGAGAATTCAATGCGACCTATTTCCTTGCAACTTCAAAATTCCTGCCCCTGACCGTTGTGGTTTACGATCTTCAGGGCCGAATGTACGGTGTCTCATATGCTGCAGCGGCGATCATACTTGCGATGAGCTTGATCGCCTTCTTTCTAATCCAGAAAATGGGGGAGAAATTCGTTGTCTTTCGTTGAGGTAAGGCGGATAAGCAGGAACTACGGACCTGGCTTTTCTTTAGGAGATATAAGTTTCGACCTTGAGAAGGGAGAGACCCTTACACTGATGGGTCCAAGTGGTTCCGGTAAGACTTCCCTTCTGAGGATCCTGTGCGGGCTCGACAGAGCCGATTCGGGTAGTATTGCAATTGATGGGGAAGTTGTCACAGGGCTCGATCCTGTTAGGCGGAACGTTGGTCTGATCTTTCAGGACCTTGCGCTCTTTCCCCATATGACCATTTACGAAAATATTGCATATGGGCTGCGGGCGAGGAAATTGAATGAGAGGACAGTTGAAGAGAGAATCAGCGAACTCGCGGGCCTGCTGAGAATTAAGGCTGATCTGCATAGATACCCGGAAAAGCTCTCGGGTGGAGAGAAGCAGAGAGTTGCCCTTGCACGTTCAGTTGCCCCGGATCCCAGACTCCTGCTCCTGGATGAACCGATGAGTTCTCTCGACACCCAGCTGAGAGGTGAAGTCAGGAGCGAGATCAAGGCATTTGCGAAAAAGACAGAGCTGACTATGGTATATGTAACACATGACCACTCAGAAGGTTTCTACATGGCTGACAAGGCGGGATTGATATTTGGAGGACGTCTTGGGCGGATCGCCAGCGCTCAAGACATCTTTCTAAACCCTGAAAATGAGATTTCAGCGAGGTTTCTTGGATATAATATCATATCAGGACGAAATGGCAAGGTGGCTTTCTATCCGTCTGATATCGAGATTACGGAGAGCGAAGGCGATTGGACTGGAATAGTACAATCCACAGGTTACGAAGGTGAAGGATTCAGGATACAGGCAAGGAACGAAAGGGAAGAGGTTGTTCAGGTGGTGTCACATGGCAGACCAGATTACGAAAGATTTCACCAGGGGTCTCCTTTATCGCTGAAAATTCTCAGAGAAATTACTATTCCCTGATTTCCTCAACCGACGGAAGGAAGGGCAGAAGATTTTCCATAAAATGGGCAATGAATAGATATAAATGCAGTAAACATTTGCCTCATATATGGAAAACGAACTGAAATTCCCGACTTTTGAGTGCGTGATATCGAACACACAGGAAGATTACGATTCGGAGGTTGAATATTTCTTCCTGGTCAGGCAGCGCGTTGCATTGAAGCTGGCCAGTCTTAGAATAGCTGACCGGGAATGGAAGGATAACTACGAGAAGCTGATACATTACCTGAGGGATCTTGCCGATGCGATAGTTGACAAGAAAGACCCGCCTTCTCACGACTTTCTAGTTTCCCTCTCAATGGGTGATGAGCTTGAAGACGATTCTACAGAACGCATGCTCCGAACAGAAAACCCTGCAGTTCCTGCAATTATGGAGGTAGCAACGCTTGTAAGAGAACTGATGTATTGGTACGTGAGAAATTCCAAGGTCGAGAGATTCTCGGAAAGCTTCAACCCCGAAAGATTCCAGGGCCTATCTTTCATGCGTCTCGCCCTCGTATACAGGAGCGTAAAGCTCTCCAGGAGCTAAACATACTTCGGAACAAGAACCCGGTAAATTATTTCTCAACTTAACCCGCTTAGGACGATCTTTCGTATCTCTTCATCTGGAAAAATACAAAAGGCAAAATAGGTTTCAGCAAGATATTATTACCTCGATTTAGATGCAGTGAAAATCATGGCGGGCGAACAGAGATCAATTAAGGAAAGGGCGAGTGAAATACCGTCGATGCTCACCGTAAGGAATTTTTACAGACTTTTCGCCTTTGTGCTCCTAATCTCTGGAGCATGTTTCTATGTTGGGTGGTCCATAGCTTACGACACATGGACCGACATTGGCCTGACTTCATACTGCGTTCCGCTTGTAATATTTGGAATCCTGCTCCTCATGCTTGATCAGGAGAAACAGGCGCAGGCAGAGAAGTCCCGTCAATAACCTCCTTCTCGTAGCCGGTTGCCATTATCCTGATCTTCTTTGTTCTATTCCTGAAGAGCAGCAGGCACTCTGAGAAATCAGAATTCTTGCCTCCCAGGAGGAGCTCAGGATCAAGAAGCTCATCTGGATAGAAGGTGCCTAAATTTCTGTCCGGACTAAGGGATCGCGTGCGAAAGACAAAGGATGCGATTGAGTTGTCCTTAATCGTGCTTGCAAACGCAGTCCCTTCAAGATCGTACGAATTCTGTGTTATTCCAACAACTGATGTGCTGAAGTGTCTAGAATTCCTGAACAAATTAGCCAGTAAGCGTGAATTTTCCCTTGAGTTCAGGAAAAGATGCATTTCATCTATCAATGCAATCTTCGGATTGCTGTTCGAGCGGGCCAGATACCTGGCAGTTGCTAGGGCAAACCGCAGCTGCCTGTCCCTGTCAGGTCCCGGATCGGAAGGGGTTTTCAGGATGACCACACTTCCCTCGCCTGAAGGCAAACCAACTCTGCGAGTGAAACTCTTCCTTTTCACTTCTATCAAATGGTTCCTTATAGCTGTATCCTCAGACAATGAAAGCAGCTGATCCAGAAAATCAGAAAAACCGGATGCATCCTTGACTCTTGCGGTTAAAGATACCAGGGAGGCCATTTCGGTTTCGTCAAGAACAAGAAGATCGGTGACAAAGGACGCCATCTCCCTCAATCTGCTATCTTCTGAATACTGGTCAAAGAAATCGAAATATTCTCCCGCAGATGTGTCTACTATGGAAACCGGGTAGTCGAAGATGGCAGGAGTGTACTCATCCAGTGGATCGAGGATTATTATGCTTTTAGCAAGTCCAACAATCAGAGATCGAATCAGTAAGAGTTTTCCAAAAAAGGACTTTCCGGACCCAGTTTCACCTATGATAAGGAGGTTATGGGACGCTTCCTGCATCTGATCCATGAAGACAGGCAGGCCAGTTGAAGACTCAGCTCCCAACAGGATACCATTTCCTGGTTCATGTGACAGGAATATGGGGAGCATTTGTGCAATGGACTTGGAATCTACCAGGTACCTGCTCTGCATTTCAGGGCTAAGCAAACTCTGATTGATCAGTCTCTTGGAAACAAAGGGAGGAACGGAGAACTTGAAATCAAGCAGGTTCATGGACATAAGAAACCTGTTTACCGCATTCTGGAGTACCGTCGGTTGCTCCGCGGATACCTTGACGCGCAAGGATATGTCAAAGAGGGAGTTTCCTCCCACGGCGACGCTGCTGATCAGCCTATCTATCTGCTCGATCTCAAAGCGCATCTTCTCCGCCCTTGCATCTCTCCCTCCTGTAACCCTGAGCTCTGACCCCCTTTCAGCTCTCATTGACTTCAATTTCTTATCTGATGCGAATCGATCCAGAGGTCGCAGGGTCATATGCAGGCTCATGTCAGCGTCAAACGAATCCACCCATCTTGAAAACTCGTTACCCATGATGTAGTTGGAATCCACAAGGAACAGCTTCTGGGAGTAGAGATCTGATCTGTAGTATTTCCTGTACAAGCGCACATTTCTGAATCTCATTCAGATTGCCTCCAGACAAAACAACATACTAGAGCAGGGCATCTGCCAGCGCCTCCACTTCTCCAGTAGACAATTCTTTCCTTATCGCGAATCCATGCAAAGAAAGCATATTCTCCATCCTTCCCGCGATCTTCCTTAGTTTATCTCTCTCAGGAGGGCCGGAGATAATCAAGAAGACACGATGGTAAGTTACCGAGTTTATCGCTCTTGCAACCATGGCATAATACTCCCTTGCACCCCTGTTTTCGGGTAACTCTTCCTTCTGCTTCTTCACTTGATGACTGGTGACTATAACCTGCAGCGTAGCTGCAACTTCATTCAGGGCCCGCCTCAGATCATCAACCGTTGAGGTGAATTCACCGGTACTAACATCGTAAATTTCATCTGTCTCAAGAGAGAGAAGAATCCCAGTCTTCCCATGTTCTCTGATGTATGTAAAATCCTCATTTGAAACTTCAACATTGAATCCTACTTTCCTCTCCTTCCTGGAGAATCTCCATTTTACAAACCTGAAAAAGGATACCGGGAGAGCTTCTCTTTCTCTTCGATAGAAGGCGAGTAATATTCCAGATAGCAGGAGAAGGAAAGATGCAATTATCTCAATCCCCGATACAACGTATGCGATAACAGAGAAGATTGCGAGGATTACTATCCTGTCTGGAGAGATTCCAAGTATCGAGCTCCTGAATCCGTAAAGATTTGGTGGCATCCCTTCTCTTGCCATACTCAATAGTCCTTCCTGTAGTCGAGATCCTTGGCATAGATTCTGCTCCAGTCAATCCCAGATCTATCTTCTCTCTGCAGGTATGACCCTCTCTGCATCCCAGTCAGTGAGGCTGCAGTCCCTCCAAAGTCATGGTTAGCAAGGCCGGCTGCAACTCCAGATGCCCTGGATACGGTCTCCTCTACCGAGACAGCATTGGCGATTCCAAGTAACGATCCGGATGTGAAGAGGCGAACGGAGCCTGCAAGGACCAGTGGCGACATCGCAGCCATCACCAGAAAAGCAAGTTGCAGTGGGGAATTAGTAGATCCGGCAATTGCGAAGTAGACTGCAAGAATAGTGATGAACGGAAAGACTGAGACCTCTATGAAAAGCCTCCAGAGTCTCTTAGTGTATTCATCCAGTTTGGGGACCGCTATGAAAACTGAAATTATCGGTAACAGAATCGAAAGAACTATCATAATCGCCTGTCTCAATTCGAGCGTTATGATTAGCATCGAGATTGACAGGAAGTAACCGCTGAGGAAGAAGAACTGGATTATCGGCAGATAGGCATTCCCGGAGGAGGCTTGAATACTTCCGGCAATATTTACGCTGTACAGCAGGCCGGTACTCCAGTTTATTCCTGCATTACTCCATATGTAATCGAAAGCTGTGCCTGTAGCATCCAGGAATACCGAAAGAAGCTGAAGCGTAAATATTGGAAGGATCACTGCTATGGAAACCCTGATGGCAAGATTGAAATTCTTAGTCGGGCCGAAAATGCTGTTCATAATTAGAAAGGAGAGTGCTATTCCTACAAGCGCGAATTCTACGAGCAGGAAATAAAAGGAATGAAAAAGCAAACCGTATATTGAAGCATATGCGGTTGAACCATTTATGATCTGGAAGAACGAGTATTTTGGATTGAGCCCATAATGCATCGCTATATACCAGAACGGTGTGAGGATCGCGATATATGCTTCATCTATCACGCTGAAAATGGAGATGAAAATCGACTCTATCGATAAGATGCTCAGTTAATCACGAGCCCACAGCAATGTACCTGAAGATTGCGTAGAGAACTCCGCTAACCGCGAGAACATAAATAATTGTGCCGTAAGTTGCATTCTTGAGTCGCAGTTTGGCATCGGTCTTTCTCGCCTCATCCGTGCTGAAAAAGCCAATAGCAATAGGTATCCACAAAAGGGCGATCACAATAGCGGAAACAGATACTGCGATCAGGTATGCTCTGTCAAGAATCCCATATACTTGAGAGTTGGTGGCGGTCGAGGTAACAAATGTACTAAGTGCACTAAGTATCATTGTGCGGTAAATTTCAGATCATATTTATTTCTTATGGATAGTATAAATGCGCGACAGAGTGTAGCAGGCATTTATATGATACCTTATATATTTAATATGGCCTGCATTCGAGTTCGATCTAACTAATCGTCACCAAGTGGCTTCATTGATGCCCGGATCTTCTTAAGAATCGCCTTGCTCTCAATGCTTCTGGCCTTCGCCTCGTCGAATCTGGTTCTGTCATCATCTGTCTCAAGCAGCAGAGGTGGTACCTGAACCGGCCTACCGTCCTGATCTATAGCAACGTATGTCAGGAATGACTTGGTAGTATACCTCCGGGTTCCTGTGATTCCCTCTTCAGATTCCACATCGACCTCGATCTCCATCGTGGAATCCGTAGTAAAATTGATTCTTCCATGGAGATAGACAATGTCGCCCATCCGTATCGGCGATAGGAAAAACAACCTGTCTATACTTCCAGTCACGGTACGTCGGCGGCAATGTTTGATCGCAACAATAGAAGCAACGTTATCTATCCATTCAACAAGCCTGCCACCATATAGCCCGTTGAAGACATTGGTGTCCGCAGGCAGTACTATTCTCTGAAGGTCAGAAACAGATTCCTTCCAGCTCTTTGCTTGCATGAGTGCTCAGCACAACCTGCTATTATTAGTTAATTACCTATCTTTCTAGGTATTTTTGATCACTACATCCATTATCTCTCTCTGTTCTTTCTTCTGATCTACCAGAGAATTCCATTCGAAGCCTGTTCTGTCATCTTTAAGAAACACCCTGTATCCT
>JBJKSG010000004.1:0-35952 GCA_046704325.1 Thermoplasmataceae archaeon | reverse complement strand
ATACACAGCATATCCGTATCTTCAGGAACATACATGATGTATGACTTCCTGATACCTCCGGATTATGATTTCATTGCATATTCGTATGTTCTGTTTGATCTATCCAGGAGTCCATGACATCCTGATTGAACAAGTTGCAGGAAAAGGCGTCTCAAGATATTGCCAATAAACCAATGGCTAAATGATGATAATAGATTGCAAAAGCGGGCTTTAATGAGTCTATCCCTATTCATTAAGCGGCCTCGCTCCTGTACAGTCAGTCTTTCCTCGCTACTAGGAAATTGCCAGGATGCTCTTCATAGAGCCAGAGATGCTCTTCGGGAACTCCTGCTGTAACGGCGTACTCTCTCAGACTTCTGCTAACAACCTCAGCACGCCTGAAACCACCAGACTTAGCGAGTTCGATCAACTCATCCGGTTCATAGAATTTCATACGTGAAGCATGCGGTTCAGGCGCCGCGGGCGTACCCCTGAGTTCCTTTGTTTCCAGGAATATCACTGCCCTGCCCGAAGGGGAAAGAACCCTGTGTATCTCCTTCATCGCTTTAACTGGGTCGGTTATAAAATCGAAGACTCCTGTCGAAACGGCGCAGGTGAACGTAGAATCTGCAAACTGGAGCGTTTCAGCATCTGATTTCTTCAGGAGGAGTCTTCCTGCTTTTATCGCGTCAAGATTATTCTCGGTTGCAACGTGGATCATCTCGGGGCTGTGGTCTATCGCAGCGGCAGTGCAACCGCTCTTTAGAGCCTCCTTCATAAATGAACCTCCTCCGCAGCCTATCTCTACTAATTTATCGTTCGGTTGAAGATGCAGCAGTCGTAAGATCTCCATAAAGTTGGGTATGTGGTACACCGGGTGGCTGTAACTTCGCATTGCCAGTGATCCAGAAGGTTTTCTCGCAGTCCTGTCGATATACCAGTCTCCGAAACGCACTGGAGATATAGAAGAAACCAATTCTGCAAATATCTGGTCAGTGAACCAGCCTGTCAGCTCTGGTTCTTCACCGGATACGACGGTTGCGGACATTTCATACGAGATGTTTATCTCAGTTCCGGAAGTAGATTCTTTGAACTCCGCAGCAAGTCTGCTTTCCAATTCAGGGATCCAGTCTGCCTGTTTCCACCTGAAAGAAAAACGGTTGGGTTCGGACCATTCGGTTACGGCCCCGACTCTAACTCCATTTTCGGTGATCGATCCCTCTTTGCCTGGCTTAAAGTCAATCTGCCTCTTCTCGAGTGCAAATTTCAGTTCCTCCACAACCGAATCAAAAGCTTCAGCTTGAGGCTGCTTAACCTGTACATGAAGATTGAGCTTCATTGCTTCACCACCTGCTTAATGTGATATGATATGTGCAGTACTAATACCTTCTGCCTTTATGCATTACAAGCGTTGAGCCTCCACAGAGGCTGTCGGGTTGTAAGGATCAGAAGTGGATCCTGACACTCCAGGTGGATTTGTCCTGTATGATGTCGGCCTTAAGTTCCCTGCTGGAAATTTTAGCCAGTGCATTGTTTGCGCCAACCTCGTTGCTGTACTGGAGATAAACGCAGTCGTAACCCACTACGGGGACAAACTGTTGCTCTGAAAGTATATCCTTTATCTTCTCCATTGATTGAAGAAAATCTTCTTTTTTAATGCTAGTCCTTCCGCCATCTATCTTTTTGACGCATTGATCAATTATCGCATTGTAGGTGAGCGAAGAGATCCCACGTCCTGCAAGCATTGCACGGGCATCCTGAACTATGAAGAAGAGCGAAATCAATACTACTACAATACCGACTATCAACTGCCTTGTGAAAAATGCATATACCGCAACAAGCAGGAGGCCGATACCGATAGTCATATATAGGTATTTCATGAAGGGTTGAGGAATCTATTTTAAAGAATAAATCTTTGTCAGAGCGGAACAGCGAGAATCAACACTGCTGAAAAACAGATCAAAGTAATATAACCAGCTTCCATACAACAACATGAAGCTTGAGATCGACGGCTGGGATACCGGTCTGAGATTTTCCGCAGCGCACTTCATCCCTTCCCATGACAAGTGCTCCAGGCTGCACGGTCACGATTACTGCATCAGTATTTCGGTTACGGGGGAGAACGACAGCGGTTTCGTTATAGATTTCGACATTCTGAAGCAGAGGGCAATGGATTTAATCTCCAGGATGGACCATAGGGTTATAGTACCTTCGAAGCAGGATCGCAGCAGGTTTACAAGAGAAGGTGGCCATGTAAACGTAGAATATGATGGAAAGAGCATGTCATTCGCAGAAAGCGACGTCTACTTCCTCGATGCAGCGGTGAGTTCTTCGGAGGAGATGTCTACAAACCTGCTTGCTGAACTTGTGGGAAAGATTCGGGAATTCAGGAACGTCAGAAAAGTAGAGGTATGCCTCTTCGAGGGCCCAGGGCAGGGTGTTTGCAGCTCTGTTGATTTGAATGAAGGCTAGGGCAGTATCACTTCTTTCCGGAGGTCTTGACTCGACAACCTTGCTTGCGCTTGTCATCTCCCAGGGGTATGAGGTCCATCCAATATCATTCAACTACGGGCAGAGACATGCCCGGGAGATTAAGAGCATGAAGCTTGTTTGCAGTCATTACTCCCTCGTACCGAAGATTGTTGATATCGATCTCAGGGGGGTTGCAGAAAGTGCTCTCACTTCAACGACCGAGATACCGGAAAGGAAGATGGAAGAGATTTCCGGGGATATACCTGTTACCTATGTTCCGTCTCGCAATATTATTTTCCTTTCGGTAGCAGCGTCTTACGCGGAATCGCTGGGAATCAATACCGTATTCATCGGCGCGAATGCAGTTGATTATTCAGGATATCCTGACTGCAGGCCGGAATTCTTTTCAGCAATGGAGGAGGCACTATCCAGGGGGACAAAGATTGGGCTCGAGAGCGGATTCAACCTGAAAGTTCCATTGCAGCACAAGAGCAAATCTGAAATCGTTGCTCTCGCCCATGAACTCGACGCACCCGTCCAGCTTACCTGGTCATGTTACAATGGTCTCGAAAGGGCTTGCGGAAGATGCGACTCCTGCCAGTTGAGGTTAAAGGGGTTTGCTGAAGCAGGCTTTCCGGATCCGATTGATTACGATTATTATCCGCCCTTCTATTCATCCGCTTTTCACAAATAGCTGCTTTCTAGAAATAACAACCCGAATCATCTCATGGAATTCATGATTTCATGCAAGCGCCTTGCATTCTTCTCAAGCCTCGCGAACTGCTCAAAAGTGAGCTGCTGTCTCGAATCTGATCTAGCGTTGTCTGGATCGTTGTGTACCTCGACTTCGAGCATGTCAGCTCCTGACGCTACAGAAGCAAGCGCGATAGATTCCACGTAGTTCCTGTCTCCAGCAGGGTGGCTGGGATCGGCACATACCGGGAGATGAGTCTTCTCTTTCAGTACTGGAATGACACCCGAATCCATGGAAAACCGAGTTTCGTTATCGAACCCCCTGGTTCCGCGATAGCACAGTACCACATTCTCATTTCCACCTGAGAGGATATACTCGGCCGAATTCAGCCATTCAGAGATCGTATTAGCCATTCCATTTTTCAGCAGGATCGGTTTTCCAGTTGCGCCGAGAAACTTCAGGAGAGAGAAGTTCTGCGAATTTCTGGAGCCAACCTGGATCATGTCGACGCAATCCTCGAACTCTTTGTATGCGGATATGTCCATGAGTTCAGTAACCACCGGCAGGCCAGTCATTTCCCTCACATGACTCAGTATCGAGATTCCTTCCTTTCCAAGCCCCTGAAATGAATAAGGAGTTGTCCTTGGCTTATAGGCACCGCCTCGAAGCATGTCCGCGCCGAGCCTTTTCACATTTTCGGCTATTTCGGCTGTCTGCTCTTCTGACTCGACCGCGCATGGGCCGGCTGCAATTACAAGCTTCCCGCCACCAATTGTCGTATCCCCGACTGTTACTATCGTATTTGTTGGTTTGAGCATTCTGGAATGCAACCCTTCGCGGCGCACTACAGATGAAGCATCGAGCAGATTTGTCAACTTGCTCTCTGCCCCTTCGGTTATGAAAATTTTCCTTCCATACAGGGAAATCTCCCTGAAGCCGATTGAGGACTCAAACATCATGTCCCTTATCGAATCAATGGCTTGTGTTGAGCCTGGTATCACTATCAAGCAGCTCACCCCCTATCTCTTCGAGTTTTCTGAGAGTCATTGAAAATGCATCCGCAGAATACGGGTTTCTCTTGATAGTGTCGTAAACTACCTGCAGGTTCTGGTATTCACAAACATATGCCATCTCTTCAAGGGCTTTCTTCGACATGGTCTTAAGATCAGTTGGGGAGTCGACTGACTTCGAAAGCAGGGAAATAAAGTACGGAATGACCTGCAGCTTAACCATCATAAGATCATGCTCTCTGGCGGTCAACTGCTTTATCTCGTGCTGTGGGAAGAGTTGCTTCACAACGTCAAGAGATCCCTTTGGAGAGACATCCTTCACGAATATTATGTTCTTGAATCCTTCCTTGCCCGCAGTCCTTGGGCCAAACAGCGGATGTATGCTTATCACTTCTCCGCTGTATTCCAACATGACTGTTTTTGTCGAAGTAACTTCTATTATCTTGGCCCTCCCAGAATACCTCTGTATGTATTCGACTGTCTCCTTCAGAGGGGTAGCGAGTATGATCAGGTCAGAATAACCGAGTTGGGACTCGATCATATCTGCATTGTGCAGGTCTGCCCCGATCACCGTATTGGTGGATTCTGACAGTATTGTGTATAGGGTATGCCCTATCCGTCCATTTGATCCGACTATCATGATGTTCATTCACTCACACTCCATCAGAAATACCATCGGGGAATGCAATCGCCTGAAAACCCTGCTCTGGACAACCAGCCGGTTCTGGTATAGAGAGACGTCCGCTTCCCTGTTCTCCCTACCTATGGAGAGAAGATGATCGAATGACGGACAATTATCTTCCACTATATGCGCACCCCTCTCGGCAGCTGCCCTAGCGAAAGGTAGGTTGCTTCCGGCGGGAATGAAGAGACTGTCACCCGGTTGAAACAGGAACATGGCAGATATCTTCTGAAGGCTATCCGCTTCCCCCTCGATCGTGATGGATTGATCCTGATCTGATGGGAAGCCTGGTTCCCTGGAACCTGCGGATTCTGAAATAACGGTAAGCTCAAACAGCAGATTCAGGAATCTCTCCTCTATTGGCAGACTTACCGCAAGGCTCTTCCTTACCAGCTGCTCCCTCTTGCTATCCCTGAAGTGCAGGTTTTCGGCAACCTTGACAGAGCCTATCAATTTAGCGAGATTCACCCTTTCCCTGAAGAGTGAAAGCATTTCACTGCTGTTTTCAAGGAGTCTCTCTCTGAGTGCCTCTATCTCCAAATCATGCTTCTTTCTGTGGCCAATAAAATAAACCAACTCTTGACATATTTACCGTGCGTGATACTATCTAGCACTATAAAACTTTCGCATCATTCCGGACTGATGTAATTTTAAAGAAATCTCAGGAGCCGAATGGCAATTCCCCTATACAGAGAGATGAGAAATAATGAGAATATGCGTCTCGAGATAAGTCTCACAATGGGAAAACGGCGTATTCGCTGGAAGCCTTATGCAACGGCAAGTGAAAGTAAGTCTGACCCAGATGGATCAAACTGCATTCCTGCCTGAATTTATTTAGCTGCGAGGAATTCGTCCACTTTTTTGCAACTGGACTCCACAGATTCCACTGTCTTCTTCCACAGGGCAAGTTCCTCAGGGCTGAAATCGATGTCATATATCTCTTCAGCGCCAGATGCACCGATCTTTACAGGCAATCCAATGAATATCCCCGTCGCCCCATAATGCTCCGCATGCTTTCCGGTCAGGTAAGCTGCGCTGGGTATCAGCCTCTTTTCGTCCATTATTATGGATCTGACCATAGCGACTATAGAAACCGCAGGTGCGTAATATGCCGATCCGGTCTTGAGATAATTCACTATCTCGCCGCCGCCGAATCTTGTTCTCTTGACGATCTCTTCTATCTTTTCCTTTGAGAGGAGCCTCTCTATTGGTATTCCGCCTGCGCTTGAATACCTGATGAAAGGTACCATGTCGTCACCATGCCCTCCAATCACGAAGGCATTGATGTCCCGAACAGATATGCCTAGCTCTTTCGAGAGAAATGTCCTGAACCTTGCACTGTCAAGTGAACCGCCAAGCCCAATGATCCTCTCGGGTGGTATTCCCGTAACCTTCTGTACAGCGTAAGCCATTATGTCTGCTGGATTACTTACGACAACAAGCCTTGCCTCACTTGCATACTTCCTGATGCTCTTGCTGACAGTTGAGAGAATTTCCACATTCCTTCCCAGAAGGTCGTCCCTGGACATACCCGGCTTCCTTGCAAGTCCAGCTGTGATAACGACAACATCAGAACCCTTGAGGTTCTCATACACTTCAGGATTGACGGTAGTGAAGCCTTTTATGTCCAGGTCGAAACCCCAGTGAGCTGATCCTTCCAGTATATCCAGCGCCTTTCCTTCGGAGACGCCATCCACAACATCGAAAAGATAAACATCGCCAAGTCTCTCAATGGCAAGAGCCTGCGCGAGAGAAGCACCAACATTGCCTGCACCGATAACGGAAATCTTCTTTCTGGTCATATCAGGTTATCGCTCAGCGAGTAAAAAATATTTGGAACTTGCATTCCGTATGCCTGAAAATATCGTGAGTATATAGAAATGCGTGATGCACTTTTAAATATAAAGACCTAATTTAATATCATGCGATATGTGGTGGCAACAGCCCGGGCACCTTTCTCTCATGACAGGGTGGACGGAAAGGATACTGTCAAGCAAAATGTCGGAGGTGTTGTCACAGGCCTGAGAAGGCTAATGCGCAATAGCGGAGGAACCTGGGTATGCTGGGGAGACGGTCAGCTCGACAGAGAGCACAGGGATGAAAATCATGAGGGATATAAGATCTCCCGGATTATTCTGGACAAAAATGAAAAGAAGGGTTTCTACGACGACTACTGCAACGGAACTCTCTGGCCACTTTTCCACTACTTCAGGGAGAAGATAAAGACCACGAGACATGCATATGATGATTACGTTTCTGTGAATAGAAAATTCGCGGAGAGGATCGTGAAAGAAACCAGGCAGGACAGCGTTGTCTGGGTTCATGACTATCAACTCTCCCTTGTTCCTGGAATGATCAAGCAGCTTAACCCGGCCCAGTTCGTCGTCACCACCTGGCACATTCCCTGGGTAGCCGGTGAATTCTTTTCTATCCTGCCTCAGTCGCGGGAGATACAGGCTTCACTGTCGAGCAGCGATCTCATATCTTTCCACACGCGATTATACGTGAATAATTTTATAAGTTCACAGGAGCAGCTCTATGGATCCGCTTCAAATATAAGGAACAAGGTGCTTGAAATCCCGCTTGGAATAGACGATCAGTATTACAGGAGTGCAAACGAAGTCGAAATGCATGGCATCAGGAAAAAGACCATGCCCATATTATTCTCGATAGACAGGCTGGACTACACTAAGGGGCTGAAGAATCGCGTTCTCGCTATAGAGTATCTCCTGACAATGCATCCGAGCCTAAAGAAAAGGTTCCGCTATGTCATGATGGTCACTCCATCCAGAACCACGGTTACTGATTATATCCAGATGAAGAGGGAACTAGAGATGAACATTGGCCGAGTCAACGGTAAATTCGGAGATGAGGAATGGATGCCAATCATCTATATGTACAGAAAAATCTCAGACAACAAGCTGAAGAACAGCTATAGGACTGCAGATGTAGCGCTAATCACACCGCTTATTGACGGTCTTAACCTTGTATCGAAGGAATTTGTCGCTGCGTCAAATGACGGAGTCCTGATACTTTCCAAATTCGCAGGTTCCAGCGAGGACCTGACGGGAGCACTTCTTGTGAACCCGTATGATTTCAAGGAGGTTGCCTCTGCCATATTCAAGGGTCTTACGATGAACAGGGAAGAGAAGAAGGAGAGACTGGTCAGGCTGAAGGATGTTGTCCGCAGGAAGAATGTCGGTTGGTGGATATCCAGGATAGAGAAGGAAGTCTCCAAGAGATGGATTGGTGATGCATTTACACCCTCAGGTCTCGTCGATAATTGAAGATGTGAAGAGGAGAAGTATAAATCTCCTCTTCCTGGATTATGATGGCACACTGGTTGGCCTGAAGATGAATCCTGAGGATGCAGTAGCTTCGGAAGACCTGCTATCGACCTTAAGGAAACTTGCAGGGAAATTCCAGATATACATAGTGACTGGAAGGGCGCTGGCGGATTTACGGGGATTTCTCAACGATGAATTCGATGTCGTTGCACTCCATGGTGCAGTCTCCTACATCAACCATAAGATCAGCTTTAATGTAGAAAGTTTTCAGAAATACAGGGAAATCTGCAACGACATATATTCAAGGAAAGACGAGTATATATCTATGTTTCCAGGTCTGAGGATATACAACAAGGATGGGAACCTCCTGTTCCATTTCGGCCTGATGAGCGATAAACAGCATGAGGAGCTGTTTCATATTGTGGAAAATCTATCTAAAACCACTGGAATGCCAGTCTACAAGGGGAAACTGATAATCGAGCTCAGAATCCCCGGAATAAACAAGGGCATTGCGATCGAGAAGATAAGAGCGGGTAGAGACTGCATGATAGCGGGAGACGATACAACAGATGAGGAAGCCTTTCTGGAGAATCCTGACACTCTGACTGTCCATGTGGGGGGCGGTGAAAGCACTTCCCGATACAGGTTAAAAGACCCGGATGAGATGTTGCTCCTGCTGAAATCACTCTGTGAATTAGAATTACCAATTTAGAAAGAATCGCATCTTTCATCCGAGAATAGACTTTCTTGATTGGCTTTGCAATGAGTATTTACAGTTGCATATACGTTTTTAAAACTTCAGGGAGTAGATATCATCTCTTCTTGCGGAAATCACTCCCGACTCGGATCTGTATGAATCTACCTTTTCTTTTGAAATGTCAGCCAGAATTATGCCCTCATTCTCTTCGATGTGCGCCAGCATGTCCCCGTTTGGGTCGAAGATAGCTGAATTTCCTGTGAACAGCTTGCCTGACTGAGCCGATCCCGCAACGTAAAGGCCATTCTCAATCGCCCTTGCCCTCAGGAGCGTAAGCCATTGATCCCGCTTCCGCTCTCCTCTGAACCAACCTGCCTGAAAGAACAGCAGGGATCCTCCGGAAATGGCGCATGACCTCGCGAGTTCCGGAAACCTTAGATCATAACAGGTGTATGTGGAGAATGCAACATCCTGCACTCTCGTTACAGGAGGCATCATGGTTCCGGGGGCGTAGACGTCACCCTCCCTGTAGGAAAAGGCATTGAACAGATGCAGCTTCCTGTATTTCCACTGTATCATCTTTTCCTGTACAAAGGCGGTGGTGTTGTATATCCGGTCACCGGAAAGTTCAGGGTAATTTATCAGTGAGGGGATTGCCAGCCTCCTGACATAATCTTGCAGTATCGGTTCAAGCGATTCAGCAGCTTTCAAGACCTTCTTTCTGTCTGAATAATCCGGCAGATAGAGCTGGTATTCAGGGAATGCAATAATTTCAGATCCCCTGGCCTGAGCCTCCTTTGCGAATCCGATGCTCTTTGAAATGTTCTCCTCTATATCATCGGAAGAGCTCATCTGGGTAACTGCCACTTTCACAGTTCACTCCTCCACTTCCTGGTTACCCGAAAACTTGTCAGGCAGGTATCGATCGGTAACGAAATCCAGCCCGTACTTGGCGAGAGCCTGTTGCTCAGCTTTCTTGTTGAGTTTGAGCATGGATTCTATCTCTGATTTCCAGAAATCAGTGCTGAACCTCGGATCTTTAAGCTCCGCCTGAAGTGCCTGCACATCCTTGTCAGTAAGGACATCCGTGGGCAGATCATATGTCAATATATCGCTTGCCGTTATCCCGATAAACTGTGCTGTCGGAACTGCAAGGTGTTCCGAAATGTGTGCTGTCTTGATAGCTCCGTAGGCGACTGACGCGAAAATCCTGAAGGACCATGGATCGCCGTCAGTGAACACGTATACCGGAAGGTGGAGCTCCTCATTCAGCCTTTTAAGCAACCTGCGGGTGCTCCTCGCTGGCTGTCCCTTGAGGTGCACAAGAATAGACCTGTAACGTTCGTCAAATCCGTTCTCAACGAGTCGATCAAACATACCTCCGGTCTCTATAGCAAGAATAAAATCTGCATCTGCAGAGATCAGGTTAACTTTCTCCTTATCCACATTATAAGGAATTGAATAGCCACCTTCGCCAACGTCGTCCTTGCAGTTAATCCTCTTGAACTCACCCTTCCTGTTCTTTTCCTCAAGGGTGAGGTTGCCGATCACAGACGCACCATTCTCCTCAGGTCTCAAGCGAAAATCCTCGCGCATCAGCGCAGTAACGACTTCAAGATCCTCTGCCATGATGTCCGACTCATCCTGTGTCGAGAATTTTCCATTCTTCCATCCTTCCGAGATGTAATACATCTCTCTCAGCGTGGAGGTCTTCGAATTCTTTATCATGTCAAGGATGAATTCAATCATGTAGAGCGATTTAAGGATGTACTCTGCGCCGTCCACGTATCTAGCGCTCCTCGTCACCTTGGATTCGCCATATCTCCATACCGAGAACTTTGGATCCAGAACAATGTTGTCCCTGTTTCTGGAAGGCATCAGTATATCCGGGACCTCACCGCTCTTCAACGTATCATATATCTTCTTGACCATGTCGAGGAGCTTGGCGTTGGCTGCGGGTGAATTATTCTCCATCTGATATCTCCTCCACCTGAACCTTCTCCACTCCCCAATCTGCAGGAAGTGGTTCCGCCCCATTCATGTAAATTGAATCTATCCCGGTGAAATAGTAGTCTGTCCCTGGATATCTCGAGGGCTCAACCTTAACATCGAAGCTAAAATCAATCTTTGCAGCTGGCTTGAGCCCCGATATCTCAAACTCAGCCGGATTGGGTGTAGAATCACCTATCGGAGGATCCGCTATCAGCTTGAAACTCCTTGGCTGCGCAGTATAATTGTGGATGCTAACAGTTACCTTGACACCGTTTTCCTGCGAGTCCACGGATTCCGTAATAAAAATGACGTTTGCCACCTTGGAGAGGACCTCGTCTATCTCGATCTCACTCTGCCCTGAGATCTGCGCGCTCTTCTGAGAAATCTCAGGAATAATTGTGCTCACTAACCGGAACTTTTCACTGATCTTTTTCCTCCGTTCCCTCTTGTTCAGAAAGCTCCTTATGCTCCTTGCAGAAGTTTTTAGCGCGGCCTTTATCTCCTCGCTGATCTCCGTGACTGGTGCTATTGCCTCCTTCGATTCCGAAGTGTATGGAACCCTTATTCCGAATACATGAATGAAGAGAATCATTGGGCCAAATGGAAGTCCTGTACCGCTCCTCTGATCCAATCCATATGATCTCCAGTCAATCTCCGTTACCGCTTTGGTTGTTGCACATGCTCCCGGCTGGTAAAGCAGGGGAACCTTGTTCGAATACCTGACTATGCGGACAGCCTCGTCCTGGGGCAGATCCCCGCCATATACGAGTCCGACCTCGACGGAGACCGGGTTGCCGTTGTAAGTACTCACAGGTCTCGAAACCGGTCTCGAATAGAATGCCGGGTGCAGGTCATCGTATATGTTCATCAGTCCCTTGCGTATGAACTCCTCACCCAGGGGGGAGAGGCAATCCTGCGAAGGAGGAAGTATCTTCACTGTCGAAAGAGAGCTTCTGAGAGCCTTGACCTCATTCAAGCCTATTGTTGCGGGCTTTGATTCAGGATCTATGCCCGAAAGCCTGCATATCTCCTCAGCAGTATTCCTGCTTATCCTGCTGAATTCGCCGGAGAGAAACGACAGCATGCTGGTTGCAGAGGACTCCCTTGCCATGGCTACGATCTCACCCGGTTCTAGACCTATTGGATATGGTTTGATCGCCTTTGCCTGAACCGATGGCTTCTCTATTATCCTCCTGAACTGGAACACCTTGTTATCAGGGTCCTCAAAGATAAGGTTCATGTTTGGGTTCACCGTGGCTGTCTCTTTCAAATACTCGAAGATTGACTGCTTCCCAACCTGATACTTTCCTCTTGAGTGCACAGAAACTATGGTCCCATGAGCGGTATCCCACATCACCGGTTTTTCCGATGATATCTTTGCCCGGTTCTCCTTCACATTGATCCCAAGGGAAAACTCATATGCGACTTCGCTCCCAGCGATCTTTGTCTTGACGTATGTCTCCTTTCCAGTTGTGATCTGGCCATAAAGAACAGCTGCCGTAATCCCAATGCCCTGCTGCCCCCTGGATTGCTTGAATGAATGGAACCTGGAACCATAGAGCAGCTGGCCGAAAACCTTCGGTACCTCCTTTCTCTCGATCCCCGGTCCATTATCTTCTATCGTGATCTGAAACTCGTCCCCATCTATTTTTGAGACCTTTACGCGGATATCGGGCATAATCTGGTGTTCTTCGCAGGCGTCCAGAGAATTATCGAGAGCCTCCTTCACTACCATGTACAGGGCCTTTTGAGGTGAATCGAAACCAAGTATGTGCCTGTTCTTTTCAAAGAACTCGGAAATGGATATTTCCTTACCTTCTGAGATAGTGTATTGGCGGTTTGCCATCGCAAGAATATGGGTTAGTTGCTTAAAACCGTTAGGATATTGCCCGCAGCCATATGCCCCTGGGTCAGAAGATCAGCCGAAATAACCGAGATCGTCTTTGGAGGGCTGCTTCTGCTGCATTCCTTCCTGCATTTTTCCGGTGATTTCCTCGATCTGCTTGCTTCTCTCCTCAATGTCCTTGAGATCTATGTCGATCGAAAGAAGCTTCGATATGCTCCTGATGAGCTCTATCGCCCCACGGGGATCCGCAAAGTAGCCGGAAGTTTCACCCATCAGGCATGCAGACTGAATGTCAAATAACTCCTTTGCAAGTCCGAGGATCAATCCCGCTGAGCCAACTATACCGCCACCAGGCTCTCCCTTCGGGAACTGTACTCCATTCTCCTTGAGCTTTCCCAGCATCACTCTGTCAGAGACGGCACCAAGAACCCTGGGGTTCTCCACAATCTTCCCTATGCTGTAGCCGCCGAGGGTGTATATCACGGAGACCTTCATTTTCTTCGCTAGCTCAAGCAACTGGTACGAGAGCTCGTACTGCCCTTCCTGTGTGGTTCCCTGGAAGTCGCCGGTCGCGACGATCAGGTCATTTCCTAGTGCTCGCTTCTTGTAGTAAACGCTGTTCTTGGCCAGATTGATGAGCCCCTCGTCATTTATGAAAACCTGGGGTGGAAGGAACTGGGTGATTATATCCACCATCCGAACCATCTTAAGTTTGTCTATCAGGTACTCGACAGCTATCTTTCCCACGTTACCGATCCCTGGAAGACCGACTATCATCACAGGATCGCTCAGTTTTGGCTCTTTAAGTGTATTAACTACTATCTTGTCCATCCTTCATTACCTCCAGTTCCGCAACCCTGAATCGTTGGAACCGGTCTTTTGGGGAATATCTCGGAGGCATCGCGCTGTACACCCTGGATCCGCATTTCGGGCATACCTCCTTCAGGGTGTAGACACCGCATGCACTGCATTTCATTATGCTTGACCTCATTTTGCCGGGCTCCTGTTGAATTCAAAGGAAATCCCCTGCTTCTTGGCCTCTCCTTCCATGTCCACAAGTGCAGACTTGAGCTTGTCCTCAGCAGACTTGTAGTTTGTGTCAACTATCTGTAACCTGTATCTTGGGGCACCCGCATATTGAATGCTGATACCTGCATTTGTAGCCAGACTCAGAACTTCCTTGATCCTCTCGATCCCATTGCTCGAGAGGGAATACATCTCCACGAACCCGCCTATCTTCACAGAAGATGGAGCTACGTTCTCCTTTGCAACCTTCTCGAAAGGTTTTTTCCAGTCCCCGTTCAAATCCGGGGCCCATTCAGGTTCCATGGCAGCCTCCTCAAACGCGCGATAGAGGGACCCGAACCTATCCGCAAGTGTGATTGCGAATTCCTTCTGCGCCTGCTCTACAGACATATGCGCAGAAGAAGCAACGATCTCAAGGAGCTTGTCTGCCTTCTGATCATTCTTCCATTCGGAGATCTTTTCCCTCTTCTGGTGCGGGTTTACCCGCTTAAGGGAGAGATCTACATACCCCCTCGCCTGATCTACACTAAGAACCTTGCATACCGTCTTCTGGCCTTCCCGCAAATAATCGCGTATGTGTTTAACCCAGCCTCTGGCGACCTCTGCTATGTGTATGAATCCTTCTCTGTCTTTGTACTCTTCCAGGGATGCCTTGGCTCCGAAGTTCTTGACCTCTCTTATTGTAACGACAACGAGATCTCCAACATTTGGAAGGTCCTGTTTCATAACGCGTCTTCTACGACCTCAGACGTCGTTTCCAGAGTTCCACCGGTTGGTCTTGCGATGGTGTTTCCGCATATGAAGCATGCGACCTGTGAGGATATCTTCGTGTATGTTACCTGTTCATTTCCGCAGTCAGGGCACTTTATCTTGATGAACTTGTTTCCGACATTCTTCAGTTTTACGAAGCCTCTCTCGGTCATATTTATGCCTCCACAATCTCGAATTTCTTTGCCCTCTTCGTAGGCGGCGTCAGTGCAGTCTTGCATTTTGTGCACCTGAATTTCACTGATATCCTCTTGGTTGGTTTCTCTCTCCCTTCATACCTCGGTCTCGGGAAACCTCCAAAACCCGAAGTAACTCTCCTGAATCTTCGCTGCCCAGCCCCGAATTCACTAGCCTTTCTCTTCCTGACCCTCTCTACCTCGTGCGGGGTGTGCGAGTTGCACTTTGGACAGTACATTTTCACCAGTTTGGGTAATTTCATATATTTCACCTGACCTTAATAATTCGAAGTGCATCGGATGCATCTAATTAAGGATGTCAGGTATTGAAGTGCCGGATATAAGTTTTTAACTCTCCTTAGGTGTAAAATGGATCTCGCGATTGAATGACATCTGAGCCCGCTGCTCAGATCTTTCTGTTGAGCAGCCTTATCAATTATCAGTCTGTTTTCATTTCTTCAAGAAGAGTATTCTCGAGATAGCCTCTTACTATCTTCCTGAGGGTTCTCCTGAGGCTTTCCGAGAGTGTAGCAGTCGAGATCCCAAGGTTCCTTGCAATCTCGGTAAGTGAAGCTTTACGCATCTGATCAAAGAATCCGTGTGCGTATACTTCGTAAATTATCTCGCTCTCTCTTGCAGTGAGATCCTTGCTGACGTCGTAAAGAGACACCTGCGGTTCCATACCCTTCTCGTTCAACTGTTCGACGACCTTCCTGAGGTTTCCTTCAGATTTCGCCAGTACCCGGTATACTACAATGTCCTCGCTAATCGACTTGCTGGACAATACAATGAGCTCGGAATTCGCAATTGCATGGCACGCCGAGCAACTCTTGCTCTCCACCCATACGGAATTCTTTCCGACCCTGCTCGGTGAAACACCTTTCCTCTGCAGTGCGATGAAAAGCTTGTCAGAATCCATTTCAGACTGCACGAGATGTGTCGTCTTCTCCTGCCCTATCCTAAGTCTCGCAATTTTGCTTGTAGTATCAATTTTCCGAGCTTCAATGGTTACGTTGCAGTCGTCACGCTTAACTTGAATGAAAGCCTCGACAAGTTTTAGCATTACGCCATAATTTCAGTAAAGGTTATCAACTTTGACTTTCTTTAAAGAGAGCGTGGAGGGCTAAGAGCTATGCCATCGGATATGCCAGGATCTCCTGTTGTGCAGGTAGAATGGTTGAAGAAGGCGATCAACAGAGGCGATATTGTAACCGCAGATTGCAGATACAGCCTCCAGGACTACAGCTATGGGATCACATCGTACAGGAAGGGGCACATACCGGGTGCTGTGTTCTTTGATCTGGAATCTGACCTCGCGGACAAGTCAATACAGAACAGGGGAAGGCATCCAATCCCGTCCATCGAGAAATTCAGGGAGAAACTCGAGGGGTCCGGGATCACTCAGGATTCAATATTAGTGGCATATGATGACGACGGTGCAGCGGCAGCGAGACTCTGGTTTCTCCTGAAATATTACTCTTTTGACAGGGTTCTCGTACTGGATGGGGGTATAAAGAGATGGACAGCTTCAGGAGGAGAAATCGTTTCGACCGTTACTGAAAGACCGCGCTCAAAGCTAACTCTACTTGAGAGAAAGGACATGACCGTTGGAATGGAATTTGTCGAGAAGAACCTGGAAAAGAGGATACTGATAGATGCAAGATCTGGCGACAGATACCGGGGTGAGGTTGAGCCGCTGGACAGGATTGCAGGGCACATTCCCGGTGCAATTAACCAGTTCTGGAAGATTATTCTGAACGATGATTCTACTTACAAGAGCGGCGAAGAGCTTTCTTTGGCATTTGAAGGGCTTGGGAAAGATCCGATTATATACTGCGGCTCCGGTGTCACCTCATGCGTGAACTACATCGCAATGCTCATGGCCGGTCTTGCACCGAAGGTCTATCCCGGCGGCTGGAGCGAGTGGAGCAGCAAGGAAAGGAAGGGCACGTAGTCCTTTTGATTATCGATAGAAAAGATAAGGCATCTTCAAGTTTCTTCTCTATGCCAATTCATGATACTGGTATGGCTGTGGCCAGCGGAGATCTTTTTTGCATTAAGAGAGGCAACTTTTACCAGGGGAGTCGTATAAGTATTACCACCGCAAGGCATCGGAATAAGATTAAATATCGTCAAACAATCACTCGCCGAAGCGAATGGGCAGGCAGGTTCAGCAGCCACTTAAACCTCTAGAGGTTCTCAGGAAATCAATTTCCAAACCGATTATTGTAGATGTAAGAGGAAACAGGAGCTACTCCGGCGTATTGGACGGATACGATGTCTACATGAACCTTGTGATAAAGAATGCGGCAGAGACTATAAACGGTGAAAACAGAGGCATGCATGACTCAATCCTGGTTAGAGGGGATAATGTTGTTTACGTATCGCCACCCTCGGAGGTGCTGCAGTGAGCAGAGGAACCCCTTCGATGGGGAAAATGAACAACAAGAAAGTTCACATAAGATGCAGAAGATGCGGCCAGCATGCCTACCATGTCAGGGAGAAGAGGTGCTCCCACTGTGGTTACCCTTCGCCAAAACTCAGAACATACAGCTGGGCAAAAGCCAGATGAAGACTGTGCCGTAGTTGGTTTTATCGGCACACAGCAGGCATTTCCCTACATCCTACTTTCCTTGAGGACACTCCAGCACAGAGGGCAGGAAAGTGCCGGCATGGCTACTTTTGACGGCTCCATGTTGCATGTGAGAAAGGGCATGGGCCTGGTCACCGAAGTTTTCAGCGAGAACGATTCCAGCCTGAAGGACGCGTTGCCCGGGATGATAGGCATCGGACACACCAGGTACTCGACACATGGTTCAAAGAACCTGGAAAATGCGGGACCACTGACCATCCTAAATGCAGCGGGGAACATTGCGATTTCACATAACGGCGAGATAACGAATGCGGCCCAGCTGCGAGATGAGATGAAACGCAAGGGAACAGGCTTCATCACGTCTTCGGATACCGAGGTGATGCTGATGGAGCTTTCCAGGGACATAATAGATTATGGAATCACCTCCGGCATTCGGACTGCGGTTTCAAGGCTCAAAGGCGCCTATGCATGCGCAATCATGATAAATGATGCGATGTTCGCACTGAGGGATCCTCTGGGCATAAGACCGCTGGTGATTGGCCAGGTGGATGATTCCTATGTGATTGCATCAGAGAGCTGCGTTTTCGACGTCCTTGGCGGCAAGATGATTCGCGATGTCAAGCCTGGAGAGCTGGTCGAGGTTACCCCTTCCGGTCTGAAGACTCATTTCATAATGCCATCCCACAACACTTCACACTGCATGTTCGAGTACGTCTACTTTGCGAGGCCGGACAGTGTTATCGATTCCCGGGAGGTGTTCCAGGCGAGGATAAGCATGGGAAAGAAGCTTGCAGAAGAGCATCCGGTACAGGCGGATATAGTGATACCTGTCCCAGACTCAGGGAGGGCACAGGCACTTGGTTATTCCATGCAGTCCGGAATCCCCTATGGTGAGGGTTTGATAAAGAACAGGTTCTCAGAAAGGACTTTCATAATGCCTACACAGCCTCAGCGGGCTAATGCGGTTAGGCTCAAGCTGAACCCGATCAAATCTGCTGTTTCGGGCAACAGGATCATCCTGGTGGAAGACAGCATAGTTCGTGGAAACACGATCAAGCATACTATCCGTATTCTAAGATCCAACGGGGCAAAGGAGGTGCATGTCAGGGTTGCCTCCCCGCCGATTGTTGCTCCATGCTTCTTCGGCGTTGATATGAAAACGAAAGACCAGTTCATTGCCCTCGGAAGAAAGATAGAAGAAATCAGGGACGAGATTGGCGCTGATTCCCTGGGTTACATTTCGATAGATGGCCTTGTTGAAAGCATAGGTTACAGGAAAAATGAACTGTGTCTTGGATGCCTTACCGGTTCCTACCCTGTCGTGATCCCCGGTGAGAAGTTTTCTTACCAGGCCGAGCTCGAGAACTACTGATCTCTCGGATACCTGCAAGCCGGGTTTGCATATCATTCTTCATGGATTCAACGTCAAGGCTGCTTCCCATATAGTCTGCCCGGGCCGCAATCGCTATCTTTGATGCAGCGGTCCTGGAATATTTTCCTCTCATATCTCTCGGGAGAGTATTCAGCGATGGGAACTTGAAGATGACGCCATGCTTCGGCGGTGGCGTCCCGGTACGGAGATGCTTGAAGAACGACTTCTCCGCGCCAAGTATCTGGATAGTGCTTGCAGGCAGCTGGGCCAGGTTTTCCAGGCTCCTACCGGATGCAAGCAGATCGAGAGCCAGGTCATCCCCAGCGAGCGATGAAACATTTGGCATCACCTTTCTGATGCCTTCCCGCATGTAGGTAACGAGATCGCTCCTGAGTTCGCAGAGCAGCTTTCCCGCCTGGGAAGTCTTGTTAACGACGTTTGTCGCATCCTTGATGTTCACCAGATCTGGAAGCTTCCTGAATAACTCGCATGGTTCCATATCCTCGACCAGCATTCCTGCGAACGCTCCGAAACCGATCAACCGTTCGAAGTAAAGGTTGATAATCCTGTCGAGTTCTGACTTAAGCTGGTAGAATCTGATGAGGAGTCGGTCATCTGTGAGGCTTTCTCTTATTCTTTCTTTTCCATACCGGAGGAGCATTTCCCTCTCGTCTGGTATTTCTTCTGTCTCGACCTGCTCTGTTTCCGGAATTTCTCCTCTCCTCAGTCTTTCGAATATCTCCACGTAATTGTTTTCCAGATTTTTGAAAAGAAATTTCTTTCGATCCTTTTCCAGGCCGTACCACTTTACTTTCGTCTCTGACATCTCTCTCCACAGATGTAGCAGATATCACTGGATCAATAAGAACCCTATCAAAATCCACAACTTTCAGCGTATCTATTTCAGAAGCGGACACGAGCATCCTCCCTGTCCCAAGTATGTCGTTATTCTCGCTAATTACGCAGACTCGATCCCCCTTCCTTGGGTTCCCAACGACAGCCTTTATCCCTCCCGGATACAGATCCGAGCCATGCGATATATTCGCGATGGCAGACGTCTTCACTATTATCTTCGGATAATCGGAAAAGAACTTCTCCATCGGTATGAAGCATTTTTCCAGGTAGCTCTGGTCTCCTTTCTGTCTCATAAGTTCATAATCAGAAAGCTGTTGAAGCGTTATCATCTCAGTCTCAGAGAAAGGTCCTGTTGACAGTCTCCGGAGATCCTGCATCTGCGCCATGGTTCCACATGCATAGCCAATATCGGTGCAGAGGGACCGGATATAGGTTCCGGATTCGCACTTCACTCTAAACAGTACGGATCTGCCATCTATCTCCACATTACTGTAACCGTATATCGTCCGGACCCTCAGGTTTCTTGCAACCGCAGACCTGATCGGGGGTATCTGGTATATCTCTCCTGTGAATTCAGATATCTTTTCCTCTATCCGCGATGCTGGCACGTCAGAATGGAACCGCATCGCGCAGACATACTCTTTCGGTAATTCATGCACAACGTCAACAAGGCGGAGGGCCCTGCCGATTGCCATCACAAGGACGCCGGTTGCCCCCGGATCGAGGGTTCCGACATGCCCGACCTTCTCCACACCGAGTATGTCCCTGACCCAGCTGTCCACTTGATGACTAGTAGGTCCCGCAGGTTTGTCAAGCACAATGAAACCGTTCAGATCCAGTTTTACCAGTCCACCGTAAGTTTTTTCACAATCTCTGAAACAGCCTGGTGGGGAGATAGCTTTCCCGTGTCGAGGGAGATGTCATAGATCGATGTATCCGCAATGTCGATCTGGTATATCGCCTGATAGCGCCTCCTCTCTGATGTCTCCCTGAAAATCAGCCTTTCCCTTGCTATATCTCTACTGATGCCTTCCCTCTGCATTATCCTCTCAACCCTTACTGCAAGATCTGCAGTTACGAAAATCCGGAATGCCTGAATTCCCCTCTTGTAGGACAGCCAGCCGGCTAGCCTGGAATCTATGACCATATTATCTCCATTCTGCATCGTTTCAAGTAGCCTGTTATCAAGTTCGATGTCGATTTCATGATGCGCTTCCGCGTAGACATTGAATTCCTCGACCGACATTCCATGCTCTTTGGCGCTTTCCCTGAAGATGTCTCCCGTCGACACATATTTTGTCTTAAGAGAAGCGGACAGCATCCTGGCAACCGTGGATTTTCCGCTGCCGATTGGACCGCCAATGGTTAGTTCCATTGTGCTGTTTCCGGCTCCTGGGTCTCGTATTTACGCAGTCTGTAGGAGAAGTCAAAATATTTTGTTATTGAGAAGGCGAAATATCCGATAACCATACTTGCAAGGAAATAGACGGCAATCCACGCTGGTATGAAGATGAACTTAGATTGCGAAATCATCACATGGGTGGCCCATGGGAACGAGACAAGACCGTATGGCAGCACGTAGATGTATACATCCAGCCATATGAAAATGAAAATGGTGAATATTGTAAGTATCATGAGCGGCTTCATCGTTTGAAGCTGCATCTGCTGCTGCTCAACCATCATGTCCATACGCATCTTGTTCAGCTTCTGGACCTTATCCCGCTGGTTCGTCCTGTAAGCATCGCGCATGGCCTTTGAGAAAGCCCTCGACCTGGATTGTGTCCTGCCATATTTCATCCAGTCTGTGAAAAAGTATCTAGGAACCGAGGTTATCAATCCTATCATGATCCCGGAGATCAGGAGTGTCAGAAGCGGGTACTTGTAATTGAACCCAATAGTGGGTCCGAAGATCTCGTCCGCGGCATTTCCTATGGGAATTCTGAGTTCGGGTATGCTGATTATGATGAGCATAAGGAATGATATGCCCATGTATGCCATCTGAAACCTGATAAGTTTCTTCTGCGCCTCGCTCATGATTGGAGGAGGTGCCCTGCCTCTCTGCGGTATTCCCCTTTGCGGGGGCCTGCGCGTCTGGTCAGTCATCTTTCTTCAACTCCCTAATGATTCTCTCTGCAGCCATCTGCGGCGTACCTTCCGGGTTCATTACGAAGTTCACGGTGGCTCCGGTGAAGATCGAATAAGATATCGCGTAAGACCTGTTCACAGTCTGGTGCTCACCTATCTCCACTTCAGTCTCGTCGTCCCTGTGTCTCGTGGGATCCCTGGTTCGTCTCTCCCTTATCACTTTCGGAGCGGCCTCAAGCAGGAAGAAGATGGATACCCTCAACTCCCTCAGGACCCACTCCGGAAGCCCCGGCAGATACCCCTTTGGAGATCGTATTGCCATGTGTGTATCTATTATTACGTTATCCATTTTTCCTATGGCGCTCGATGCCTTTTTCTGCAGGTTGATCTGTGTATCGACATTGAGTTTACGCAGCTGGTCCCGGTCCGTAACGAGATTGATCTCCTTCGCCATCTCGAACATCAGGGTGCCGTAATTCACTATGTCGTATTGCGTGCCATGCGATACGAGCTGAAGAACAGTCGATTTGCCGACGCCGGCCACACCGGTGATTATGACTCTCATTCAAGCTCCAGCAAAGAACTGCCTTATGACCGGGTGCATCTCCATAAGCTGTTCTCTTCCAACCGCCTCATAGAACTGTATCACTATACCAACAGCCAGCAGCAATCCGGTTCCACTGGTCTGTCCCACGGTGCCGATGAGATCGGCACCTGCCGCAAGGAGGCCGACCATAGCTCCGCTGAACACAGTTATTGCGGGGATGTACTTGTTCAGAACTTTCTCCATTACCTTGGGATCTCTCCTGAAACCGGGTATCTGCATACCACTGGATTGAATCTGCTTCGCAACGGAAGCGGCACCCATGTTCGTCGTCTCGATCCAGAATCTTGCAAAGATTATACTTGCGACGACCATGAAACCGAGGAAAATAATTACATGGGCTGCCTCCTGCAGCCCGCTATGGCCGAATAGAACCGTACCGGAATACGCAGCAGGCGATATTATCGGGAACAACCAGTTCGCCAGCCCGTTTGGCGTGTACAGATAAAATGCGAGACCTCCGGTGGGAGTTGTAGATGAAATCGTGGTAGAACTGGCCAGCTGTGCAGCATTCGGATAGCTGCCCAGTAAGACATTATGTCCCAGCAGTGGAACATGGCTCAGGACCGGGCTGCTCCAGAAGAGAAGGGTCCACATCGAAACATTCGCGAGAAGCGCTGTGGACAATATTACAGGTATATTCGATGCGTAGAACAGCTGCAGCGGATATCTCCCTCTCGCACCTCTAACACGTTCGTGCGCGATGGGCAGTTCGATCTTGCTGCTCTGCACATAGGCGACTATGAAGAAAATCAGGATAGTTCCAAGGAGCGCTATCAGCGGATTCGGATTCGCAAAAACGATCTGGTTGACTCCCGTGTTGTATAGGTACGATGAGGGCTGTGATGATATGAGGTATAGGATCTTCGGTATCGTGCCTGCGGGAACGTTTGTCGCGGATAGAGCGGTGCCAACGGATGTCGGTATCCATGAGAAAGTTCCCGTGAATAGCTGCTGAGAAACCCCGGCAGCGATGAATAGCGATATGCCCGAGCCAATTCCGTATTTAGAAACAAGCTCATCGAAAAGGAAAACCAGGTATGTGCCGATAAATAGCTGGGCTATGATTATGGTCTGTGCAAGGAAGCTCCCGTATCCGGGGGCGAAAGAGTTGAGCGACGATACAAAACCGGGATCAGGAACCAGGTATCCAAAGGCCTGGGGTATCGACTCAACAAATATCATCAGTATGATCAGCAGCTTCTGAACTCCCTGATATACTGCCTTGTCCTTCGAATCCTGTAAATCGAGGTTAAATATCTTGGCACCGGCGAACAGCTGCATCACTATGCTCGCAGTCACGATCGGGCCTATGCCCAGATCCATGAGGGAGCCCTGGGCACCTGCAAATATCGCCCGGAAAGATGCGAATACGTCAATCGTCTTTGCAGCGTCAAGTCCGTAAATGTAAATATTCGTGAGAACGAAATATAATATCACGACACTGGCAGTCCACATCAGCTTGTACTTGAACTGGACGTGACCGTTTGCCTTCTTCACCGCCGGAAGCATAGACGTCAGGCGTTCGAGTCCGTAGAGCTTGCTTTTTCCAGGACCGCGATAACTTGCAACTAAGTAGACAATCCCGAAAAGTGGTGCTATGAGCACTGCAGCTATCAGCAGTTTAAATGCTGAAAACTGCCCGAAGTAGTCGAACGCAAAGACTACCAGGAAATAGATAATTGCAACAGGTATTGCTACCCTCTGATTGCGTATGGCCTTATCCATCAGTCTCTACCGTTGAACCCAAAGATGAAAGCTTGTTTAAGGCTTTTTCTGTTGCCTTTGAGACAATCAGTTTCGCCTTCAGGGGGAATTCGCCAGATCCGAGGAGCTTGTCGATCCCCGCTTCTTTCAGGTTGATAACAGGAACGTCGCCTTCCTTGACGAATCCCTTGCTCTGGAGCGATGGATAGAGTGCGTCCAGTTCCGAAAGCGAAATTGCAACATCAGGTTTCTGATAATGATGGCTTGTGAATCCCTTGCCACCATAGTGCAGAGGATCGTTCTTGACCATCCAGATCCATTTGTGTTTTCCCAAACCGGCCATTCCGTTGCCGCCTTTCTTTCCCTTGCCACGTCCGGCCTTCATGCCGCGGCCGTAATGGCCACCTCTCATTTTCTTAGTTCTGCGTCTTACCATTAAGATCTACCCCCGGTTTGAGCATTCTCCGAATCAGCCTGTTAATCTCTTCCCCTCTGTATCCCGCGGAGCCGCCATCCCTGATCGGTTTCCGCACATACTCGTAGCCACCCCTTGGCGGGTGCAGCCTGAGCACTGGAACAAGTTTCTCGAACGATGACAGCAGCTTCCCGGAAAGGATGCTGTCTGCAACCTCCTCCATCGAGGCGAAGCCGAGATCTTCCTTGATCTGAGAATCTTCCACCTTCTTCCTTCCATGCAGGAGGGCTCTCTCCTTGAGCGTTACAAGGAGTGTCTCCTTATCGACCTCGCCCCATGTTACATAGTCCTTTGCCCGGTTGAGCATGCCCTTGAATTCCTTTGTATCGGGAACAAAGACCATGTGGTTTATCCTGTGGAGGCGCAGCTTCCTGAGCGTATCCTCTACCGGCTCTCTTATCCCGGTTCGACCCCTAATCCTGATCACTGCCAGCAACAGCAACACCTCCGGCATATATTGGGGTGCTCAGCTTGATCTGCTCGTTGACCCTTATCTTCGCAGTCTGCTTCAATGCGTTGAAAGTCGCAATCGCGTAGTTGACTGTAGTCTTTGTGTGCCCGGTTGCGAATCCCCACGCGTCCTCCATCCCGGACATCCTGAGAATTATCTTTGAAACGTCACCGACAGCTCTTCCAACACCCCTGGGTGCTGGTTTGATCTTCACGCCGACCGATCCTGCCTTTCCATAAACCGTAAAAGGTACGGTGTGCGGGCGTCCGCATCCGCATTCCCAGGACCCGCAGCCTCGCTTCAGCTCTATGATGTTGAGCTTTGCGTTATTCACCGCCTTCCTGATTGCTGGTGCAGCCTCTTTCGCCTTTCCCATTCCAACACCGACATAGCCGTTCTCGTTTCCTACAACCGCGGTGATGGAATAGCTCATCCTTCTGCCTGAATCAGTCATCCTCTGTGCCCTTGTCATGTTGAGGACCTCGTCCTTGATCTCAGGCAGGAGAAAATCGACTATCTGGTATTCCTTTAGCGGCAGCTTCGACTGCAGCGCCTCGGAGAGTGTCTTGATCTCACCGTTCACTACCTTCCTGCCCAGCTCCGTCCTGGGTATCCACTCTTCGCTCATGCTCCGCCTCCAAGTTTGTTCTTAAATGAATTCATCTTCGTCTTTCCCAGTTTTGCCTTGAGGTGGTCTCCGTTGATCCTCTTTTCATCCGGAAACATGCCCTCGTCATGAGGCATCTCAATCCCGGAATCAATGAAACCTTTCGTGACCGCTCCGATCCTGCCGCCCGGGGTCAACCTGGCCCTGCCGATGTCGAGTATTGTTCTCTCGATTTCAAGCGATTTCGCCTTCAGTCCTGCCATGTATCCAAGCAGATATGCAGCGGGCGTAGAATTGCCCTTTACCGAAACGCCTGCCTTGGCAAGAGACTGTTGGTTGAGAGAAACCCGGACCCTGTCGCCAGAGGGATCATAGCTGACCACCTGGACAACTATCCCTTTCCTGGTCACGCGCACAACTAACCTAGGAATTCCGGACTGAACCAGCCGAAAGCGTTTCCTGTAATCGGTGACGCCTTCTCTTCTCCTTCTATACAGTGAAGGTGTACGCATCAGGAACCCCCCTCCAGTTTGAGGTGCATCCTGAGCTGCGCTCTTGTCTTGATGCTCCCTCCCTTGATAATCCTGTAATACTTTCTGTAAGTCTTGTCATCTATCTTCTTCGTCTCCTTCAGCTGGCGAAGTTCGTCCCTGAGGGCACGGATTGTCTTGATCCATCTGTCTTTTCTGGGGAGCCTCGCATATTTCGTGCCACGCACAGAGCCCTGGCCCCTCCTCCTGTCTTTCGATCTCTGTACAATCCTCTTTTTGTGTCTTGCATTGGAATTGCCCTTCTTGGGTTTCTCCTGAATGACATGCCTGCGGATCAGGACGTCGATGTCGTGCCTGGTCGCAGCACCTGTTATCTCATCCATGCTGTTCATGTCGATCCAGACCCTGGACACTCCAATCTTCATCTTCTCTGCAGCAATCCTCTCAACTGTGTTAACTTTCATTCTGTTGTTCCCCTGTTTAGTACCCGAATCCTGAGCTCGTCAGCTTTTTCCACAATCTCCTTCCTCTTCCTCAAACCGACAGTTGACCCTATTCTTGCAGCTTCCCTCTCCCTGTCGAGCTTCGAGAGATCGTTCACGTTGTGCACCATTACCTCGGAGAAGCCGGACGGGTGCAGTCCGCGAACCGCTTTAGGTCCCCTGAACCCTGCGTCCACGTGTGGCGGCCTCCAGTCAAGGTGCTCCCTCAGCTTGGAATGCTTTCCTCTGGGTTTTCTCCACTCCTCACCGAATTTTCCGTACCTGAACCACTCCTGTCTCCTGAACTCGGGTCTCTTCCTGCCCTGTTCATTCTTGACCTTGAGAAGTTTCTTCTCTTTCTTGCTGAGTTTTGGCTTTATGTCTGACATTTCAGTTGCCTCCTATCAGGTATATCCCGTCCTGGAAGACCCTGAGATCGAACCCCTTGATCTTCGTTGCCCTCTCTATGTTGGCAGATGTCTCTCCAACTTCATACCTGTCTATTCCGGAAATGAAGACGCGATCGCCCTTGACAGATACGGAGCATTTGCCCACTATATCTGCAGTTCTCTGCGATCTCTCTCCAAGGAAGTTCTCTATGACGACCTTCTGTCCCCGAACAGATACACGCATCGGGAAGTGGGTGTAGTCGATCTTCATCTCATATTCATAGCCAGATGTAACGCCCGCGCACATTCCCGAGACCAGCGATAGCCATGTCCCGGCGATCGACTTTGTGTAATGGTTCTGCTTTGACACGCTTGCAATTACCTCCTTGCCTTTCAGTGCGATCTGAACGAAGTTATTGCTGAAGTTCCTGGAGACTTCGCCCTTTGCCCCCTTCACTGTAATCGTGTTACCGTCCTGCGTGAGAGTGACCCCCGCTGGAACCTGTATCTTGTCTTTCTCTTTCCATGTAACCATGCAGATCACCTAATACACGTAAGCCAGGAGCTTTCCTCCAACTCCGCTCTCCCTGGCTGATTTATGGCTCATCACGCCCTTTGTCGTAGTAAGGATCAGGATTCCGAAATCCTGAGCCGGAAGGAACCTGGCCTCGAACTTCTCCATGTCTGCTTTCTTCACGGACAGCCTCGGCTTTATGATTCCGCAGTTGTTTATCGTGTTCGCAAGTATGATTTTGAAAAGTCCGCCCATGGTGTCGTCTATGACCTCGAAACTCTTTATGTAGTTGTATTCCTGCATCACTTTCAGCACTCTGCCGATCAGCCTTGCCGCCGGTCTAACCTCTATCTCCCTGACGCCCATTGTTGAAGCGTTCTTTATCGTGTTAATTATGTCATTCAGTGGATCATGTCTCATTCCATCACCTCAACTGTATTTCCTGAACCCGAGAATTGGGGCAGTTTCCCTGAAGCACTGCCTGCAGAGCCTTATCCCGTACCTTCTCACAAGTCCACGTCTTCTTCCGCATCTCTTGCACCCGTCTTTCCTGCCAAAATTCTTCTTTGGCTCCAATTTGACCTGCACCATGAATCACACCGTCTTTACTCCAAAGTTATCGCCAAGAAACTTCACCGCTTCGTCTCGCGTTACGCGGATCGATTCCGGAACAGCTCTCCTCTGCCGAAGCCTCTTAGAGGTACGATAACCACCTCTTCTCCTGAACACTATAGCAACGTCCATACCGAAAATGCCTATCTCAGGGTCATATTTCAGTCCCTCAAATTCCGTGTAGTCCGGAATGCCGAAATAGGCGTTCCCGTGCTGATCGAAAGAGTATGAAGCAATCTTGAAGTCCTTCGCATAGAAGGCCTTCTTGAGAAACGACTGAGCCTGATCCTTCCTGAGGGTCACCTTGGCTCCAATTGTCAATCCGGGGCGTATATTGAATTCTCTAACCGCTTTCCTTGCAGTCGTGAGCTTTGCTTTCCTCTCAGTCAGCATCTCAATGACCCTTACTGCCTTGTTCAGCCTGTCACCGGTCTGTCCAACACCAATGTTGACGACAACCTTGTCTATCACGACCTCGCTCATCGAATTCATGAAACAACATCCCCCTTGACCTCGTATGTGAACTTCGAATTCCCGATCACGAAAACATAGTCGGAGATTGTCTGGAAATCCTCTTCCATCTCCACCAGGTTTGAGGACGAAGATTTCTTGACCTCTACCCGCTTCACAGTGGCAACTTCGCCAACATGCGAACCTCCGGTTATGAAGACCTTGCTTCCAGGCTGGAGCTTCAAAACATCAACAATCTCCTTTCCAGGCAGCTTCACGTTAAGCACATCGCCCGGCTTTACCTCGGAATCCGAGATCATGTTCTGGCCATCATGGAATAAGAGCTGGATCTTTCCTTTCGAGATGGAATGCTTGTTCGCAACCCTGAGGAACTTCGTCTCGGCGAACTTTTCCGTCTCCTTCTTCAAAACAAGCCTGCCCAGCTGGTCATATATGACGCGGTAGCTCTCCTTTGTCGGAACAAGCGTTATGAGATCCATGAAACCCACTGCGGTTCTCCTGTCCTTCACCGTCTTCCCGTCCAGGAGGACATATCCGTTAGTGAGAAGGCGTGTTATCTCACGCTCCTTGTCTCCTGCGTGTATGTAGTCCCTGAGCACATGAAGCAGCGGAACTGCATTGTTTGCTGAGTGCTTGCCCGGTCTTGAGCTGGTTCCCCAGAAATATTCCTTCCTCGGGACCTTTACAACCCTGGGCAGCATATGCCGTTTAGTCTTTGTTATCGTCATTTTTTTCCTCCTCTTTTTCAGGAGCAGATGCTTCTTCCTCTGTCTCCTCAGCAGTCTCGGTTCCTTCTACTTCGGGTTCCTGCTGCGTCGTAGATGCTTCCTGAACCTGTTCCTCCGAAGATTCCGGGAGAGCCTCTGTTTCAGGCAGCTGCTCCGGTTCAGGTTCCGGTTCGGGTTCCTGCTTCAGATCATTCTCGTCTATCACAATCTTCTTCATGGATGCGAGTTTCCTGATCTTCTCTACCCTCTCGTTTCTCGACAGGTCAAGTCTCGATATCTCGAGCATCTCCGGTCTGAGCGTGAATTCCTTCTGCTTGTTGTCTGCCTTGTTGATCGTTATGCCATCTACCGTTACCCTTAGCTTAAGGTGATCGACTGCGGCAACTTTGCCGCCCTCTCCTTTCCTGCCACCTTTCAGTATCTTCACAATGTCCCCCTTCGCAATGGGGAATGATCTGAGGCCGTATTTCCTCCTCAGATCGTTGCTTAATTCCACCTGTATCTTATTCATCTCACTCACACTATCGTTGAGGCGATCGACGCTATTCTCGGCCACCTCTCGGCTGCCTCCCTGGCCACCGGCCCCTTGATCTCGGAGCCCCTTACCTCTCCTTCTGGAGTCACAAGGACAGCAGCATTGTCCTCAAACTCAACCATCATGCCATCAGATCGCCTGAAAGGCCTCCTCTGGCGAATAACGACTGCGTAGACGACCTTGCTCCTCATCTCTGGACTCCCTTTCCTTACGCTTGCTATGAACATGTCTCCAACACCCGCAGCGGGTATCCTGCTCTTCTTGCCATGCCAGGCTTTGACGTCGATCAGGCTGATCACCTTTGCACCGGAGTTATCGGCGCAAGTCATGACCGCCCCGAGGGGCAATCCCCTTTGCTGTCTTCCAGCGAGACCCTTCATATCACTTCACCTTCTCTACCACGACGTAACTCACTGTCTTTGCGAGTTTCCTGCATTCAGCTATCTTGACGATATCGCCCGTTTCGACCTTGATGCACCCGGGCACATGTGCATGGTATTTGGATGTCCTGCTCTCCCTGCGCTCGTATTTTGGAACGTTCCTCATGAAGGATCGAACCACCGTTGCGGTCATCGGCATTGCCGCGGAACTCACCGTGCCTTCGATAACCTGTCCCCTTACCGGTAACTCTCCATGAAACGGGCAGTTCCTGTCGCTGCACGTCTCCTCTGGCGCCCTGACATCTATTCCGATATTGCTTTTCATCTCTCCCTTCTCCTTGCTGCCGCTCTCGCGATCCTTGATGACTGCTTGATCCTGTCCGATACCTTGTAGCAGATGTCGGACCCGTTGACTTTCACATCTTCTCCGTCTATCCGGATAGAGAAGATATTGCCCCTCTTGGGAACCATGATCTTTCCTGTTTCCGTAGATATCCGGAACATGTTCTTGGTCTCGTCTTCAACGTATCCGGAAACGTTTGAATACGATGCGTTTGCGCTCTTTACGACGCGTATCTCCTTTCCTGCATATACCGTGGAGAAAGCGACCTGATCCTGCATCAGTGCACCTCTATCTTGAAGCCGAGTTCTTCCAGGTACCGCTTCGCTGTGTCCCGGTGATCTCCCTGGAGTTCGACCACCTTGCCGTTCTTGACGGTTCCGCCGGAAGCGACTTTCTTCTTGAGCGCCTTGGCTATCTCGTAGATATCCTCAGCTTTCGGGTCGATCCCCTCAATTATCGTAACATTCTTTCCGTAACGTCTCTTGTCCATTGTTATCTTTACCACCTGGGATTCGCGGGTGAAGTCCTCCCATGGTTGCAATTCCTTTGGAACGCCGGTGAAGTTCTTGTCCTTCATCTACTCTTTCCCCTCCAGATGCATGACCGTCTTGACCCTCGCAATCTGTCTCCTTACGGAACGCATCTTGCCAGGGCTAAGCGGGGCTCCGCCCATCGCAACCGAAGCCCTCTCCTTCATCAGGGACTCGTTCAGTTTCTTGAGCGTATCCTTCAGCTCTTCCTTACTCATTTCCTTCAGTTTTTTTGCCTTCAGTTCCGGCATCTTTCTTTTTCTCCTTTGTGGACTTACTCTTGCCCGCCTGCTTCTTTGGCTTTTCCGCAGCTTTCGGCTCGGCTTTCTTCCTGGCGGCTGATTTCTTTGGTGCAGCCTTCTTCCCGGGTTTCTCTTCCTTCTTTTCTGTCTCGACTTTGATCTCTTCTACCTTCTCGGCCGGCTTTTCCTCCTTTTCAACTGGTTTTTCTTCTTTCTCCACAGTCTCCTTCTTGGGACTCTTCTTCTCTGCAGCCTTGGCAGTTTTCTTCTTAGGCTGTTTCTTCTCCGGCGCTTTGGTGACCTCTACTGTGGGAACGGATTCCAGCTTCGGCTCGGGAACAGTCTCCGGCACGATTAGCTGCTCAGCGGGTATTGGTTTGACCGTTATGTGATCGGGAAGCTTGTAGTTCGAATCTAATATCTTGACCGAGACGCCGATTATGCCCAGCTTAAGCTTGGCAGGTGAAAAACCGGTAGCCATCCCTTCCCGGCCAGGCTCCCCGGAATACTTTATTGATCCGGATATGAATTTCTGGGATCTGGCCCTCTCTCCGGATATCTTTCCGGCGATTTTGATCAGGACGCCCTTTGCGTTGTTCTCAATCGTTCTACGAAGAGTGGTGTTGCCTGCTTTCCTGTAAGACCATCCCTTCTCCAGCGAGATTGCGATCTTCTTGGCCACGACCTGCGGCGTAAGATCGGGATTTGCAACCTCCTTGACCTCTATCTGCGGAGTTTCGACACCGAACCTCCTCTCCAGGGTTGCTGTGATCTCCTGAATCTTTCCGCCCCGTCTGCCTATAACAAGACCCGGCTTGTTAACAAAAAGCGTTATGCTTGTTCCGAACGGAGTTCTCTTCATCTCCATCCCGCCGAATCCGGCACTGTCCGTCTCCTTCCTGATGTACTCGGTAACAAGAAGCTTCTTGACCGATTCGGATATGAATTTCCTCTCCTTCACTCGTTCACCTCTTCAACCACTATCTCGACATTGACAAGATCGCGATCCAGGCCGCCTGCGCTGCCATGTGCCTTTGGAGCATACCGCTTCAGCATCTTCCCCTTGGTTGCGGAAAGATGAACCACCTTCAACTTCTCAAGGTTCAGGTTCTTGAACTCGGCGTTCGCCTCGACGTTGTCAACAAGCCGCTTGAATACCTTGAGAGCTCTCACCGGGAACCTTCCCGGGCCGGATCCGCGCCTGTGCGAAACACTATCCAGATACCTGAAATACCTGACCGGCTTCTTCTTCTCTATCGCGAGATCTATGTTCTCCTTTGCTGCATTGAGAGACATGCCCCTCAGATAATGAGCTATGTTGATTGAATCCTTCAGCGATATGTTCGCTTCCACGATCCTGGACTTTGCGCTCTGTTCCGGAAAATTCTGTAAAGAGTAACCTTTCATATCAATCACTTCAGCGGCATGAACTTAGAAGATCTCGTTGCACCGACTCCCGGACCGGAATGTTTCACATCCTTCCTGGTGTGGGCGAATTCCCCAAGGTAATGTCCAATCATCTCCTGCTTGATCTCAAATTTTACGTAACTGTTTCCGTTGTATAATTCCACGACCTTTCCCACGTATTTTGGCACTATCACGACATCGCGGACATGAGTCTTGACGTTCTTCTCATCTCCAAGAAGCGCCTCGTTTGCTCTCTTCTGGTCATGATTCATCTCCCTTGTAAGGGTACGGCGAGCCCTGCTAGGCAGTATTTCCAGCAGTTCCTCGTCATTCAGCTTCAGTAGCTCCTCCAGTGAGAAACCCCTGTATGAGAATTCCCTCGCCCTGCCAAGAATAACGCTCTGCGACTTTCGTGCCTTCCTCTTTATTGATTTAACAGACGCCTGTTTCTTTACCGGCATTATCTCTTCCTCCTCTTAGGTGACAGCCTGCCGACCTTCCTTCCCGGCGGAGCTCCTCTGCCCACCGTGCTAGGCCTGCCGACGTGCTGGTGATTACCGCCTCCATGCGGATGATTGATCGCGTTCATTGCAACTCCCCTGACGGAATACGGGCGTTTTGCCTTGCTTCTCAGGTAATGTGCGGTTCTTCCCGCCTTCAACACGGGTGAATCCCTGGCACCTGAGCCGGCAACTCTACCAACGGTTGCAAGGCATGACGGGTGAAAACTCCTGATCTTGCCCGATGCTAGACGCAGAGTGACTGCTTCTCCATGACTGATAACAAGAGCGCCGGATCCTGCAGTTCTGCAGAACTTCCCGCCATCTCCGGGTTTGCTCTCTACGTTGTATACTACGGCACCGTCAGGTATCTTTCCAAGTGTTGTTGAAAAACCGGTATTCGGATTTGCTCCGCTGCCCGTATCGACCTTCTGACCAACGTATGCGCCGTTGAATGCTATGTAATAGGCAGAACGCTCGTCCCCTTTCAGCATCATAAGCGGGGAATTTCTCCCCGGGGCGTGCACAATCGTGGATACAGTGTAAGATCCATCCGGCAGGTGCGTTGGTTTAGCAAGATGCCTGTGGCTCGGGCTCCTGTAGACAAGACTCCCCTTACCTCTTCTCTGCGGAATTATATGTTTACCCATAATATCACCTTAGAATAATCCTATCCTCCCTGCCAAATCGTCTGCTGAATAATCTTCTGTCAACTTCAATATGGCCTTCTTTCCACGTCGTGTTCTGAGAACCCTGACGCTCTCAACCTTGACCTGGTAGAGATCCTCGAAAGCCTTCTTTATCTGGGCCCTGGTTGCATTCCTGTCAACGATGAATGCTATCTTGTTCTCCCGCTCTGTAAGAAGCATGGTCTTTTCAGTTGCAATCGGTGAATAAAGTATCTCTCTCTCCTTCATTGTTTCTCCTCCCTGAGGTGCTCCAGCGCACTGCTTGTGAATATCGTGAATCTACCCGGGTTTCCTCCGGGTGCGAGTTTGGGGACACTGAGCGCGTTGGATCTGGCAACCTCGACTCCTGGAATTCCCCTGAATGCGGTGAGGTCTTCTTCTCTCGTTCCGACAAGAAGGATACCCTTTGGTTTTCTGTATCGTCTGCCCCTCATCTTGCCCCTTCCTGCCCGCACTTTCTTGCCTTCCCTGTTGCGTTCGAGCTCATCGCCGACGCCCAGGTTCACCAGAAAAGAGAGGGCATCTCTCGTCTTCTTTATGCCAGTGACGCTTTTGTCCACAACAACCGGGAGGGTTATGCCTTCAGGGACCCTGTGCCCCCTGGCGATTACCAGTTCCCTGCTGGCGGTTGAGGAGATCGCAGATCTTCTGGCGAGCTGCCTCTCCTTTTTATTAATCTTGACTTCAAGATTCTTCGTAGTCCTGGGGGAATGTGCGCTTCTTCCTCCCACCATGCTCGCAAGGATGACTCCTCTTGAGGTTCCGGAAACCCTTGGCAGCCTCGCGATTCCATGGTTTGGCCCGGAATTATGCCCAACCCTTCGCATTCCTGCAAACGGATAGCTTCCGTAGGGCTGCCTGGCGCTTAACGTGATTGCCCTGAATGCCTTTCTAACAACATCTTTCCTTATTGGCGCATCAAACACCTGGGGCAGTTCGACCTCGCCTGCGACCTTTCCATCCGTTGAATAAACGTTACACTTCACTTCAATCACCCTGCTTCGATTCCACCGATATATACGACAATGTGATCTTCTCTACCGGGATGCTTCTCTGCCTTGACGCGTCCCTGAACTTTATGAGGCGTTTGGACGGGCCCGGTACCGATCCATGCAGCAGGACATAGTCATTCTTGACCAGACCGTATGAGATGTTGCCGCCTTTGGGGTTGACGGAGCTTGTATCTTCCTTGCTCCCTATCTTGAGAATCCTGATGTTATGCGCGGTCCTCTGCTGGTAGCCAAGCTGTCCTGCCTGCGGTACCGTATTCCTTACCCAGTCCGGATGCCAGGGACCGAGTGTTCCTATCATCCTTCTGTGCTTCCTGTTCTTCCTCGGCAGCAGCTTTACGCCAAACCGTTTTACATGACCCTGGAAACCCTTTCCCTTGGTCACGCCTATAATGTCAACGAACTGCCCCTCTTTCGAGAAATCTGAGAAAAGCAGGTCCTTCCCTAACTTCTGAGTTGCAAACTTAATTCTTTCCGGGATGGTGCCGCCGGATATTCTCGCCTCGAAAACGTCGGGGCGTTTTGTCGGTATCCCGGAGACATCGCCGGGACTTGTGGAGAGTATAAGGCGTATGTCATCGACATACTGAACCATCTCGTCCTTCAGGCCGTCAGTTGCCTTCTCTCTCTGGTTTATTCTTCTTGTAATATCATCATCTATCTTGTCTGTCCACTTCTCTGCCAGCGTGCATAGACCATCCGCTGAGTCAGAATAGAACCGTATTCCTAGAACGCGAAGAGGAGGCACCTCAACTATTGTAGCGGCGCTCATGATGCTCTGTCCTGCAGTAACACTGTTCTTTCGATAATCAAGCATCTCAACATGTGTCATGCCAACCTTGTACCCGGCAAACGCCTGTACTTTAGGCTGTCCTGAAACCTCAGGCCATGACCTGATCCTGCCTGACTGTGCCTTAGCTCGCTTCCTGGGATAATATCCCATTGATCCTTTCCTTGAGGCATGTGGTTTTGCCATACGTATTTCATTCCATTAAACCGTTACACCGACGTTGCAAGGGAAAACATAGTTAATCCCCGCTAGATAGGGTTGCCCTAAGTGCATTGCCCTGGATGTATGGTTTGCAGCCTTGTAGTTAAACGCGATATATAAATTATTGTCAGTATAGTAACAGGTCAGTCATGTGTGCTCATCACCCTGGATGAGGGTTCCTTTTCTCCAACATATCAGGAACATCCCTCAGGAAGCTCTTCTTCCTGAGCTTTGTCGTGTAGAATATTGAGTGAAGCCTT
>JBJKSG010000003.1:0-12509 GCA_046704325.1 Thermoplasmataceae archaeon | reverse complement strand
GTTACACAGGCTGAAATATGCCGGAGGCACGGCATATATCCTGTTCAGTAGAGCAAGTGGAGGGAACAGTTCATACTTGGAGGAAAGTCTGCACTGGCTCAGAGAAAGAGTTCAGACAGCAGGGATGGGGAGATCCAGGATCTGAAGAAGATGATAAGAGAGCATTCTCTTGTCCTATGGGGTAAACCTCAGAAATCTAACGTTTTACTGTTTGCTGATGTGTGGAAATCCTGATTGGATGTATGATTTGACGTTTTCCATTCAGAGGCTATACAGTAATTCCTAGATTGTGTATTCAGTAAATTACAGAATGAGTTGCTATTATTTTAAACAAAATCTACCGTGTTCGCTCAGACAAGTCTGAAAAGAGAGGTTAAAATAAATTCGCCCCGTTTAACATCGAAAAAATATATTTCTGGGGAATAAAATCCCCGGGTTGTATCGAGATCAGTACGGTGGCATTCCGCCCATACCGCCCATGCCTCCCATCCCACCCATTCCGCCTGGCGGTTCAGCAGAACTGGTCTTCTTGCTGGCGATCACGTCGTCGATTCTCAGTATCATCGTCGCAACTTCAAGGGCGCCCTCAAATGCATGTTTCTTTACCCTTACCGGGTCGAAGACTCCATTCTTAATGGAGTCACTGATCTTGTTTTCATTCGAATCAATGCCGAAGGTCTTGTTCCCTTTCTCATGCTCTGACTTTAGCTTAATCAGTGTATTGATCGGATCCATGCCTGCGTTCTCGGCAAGCGTTCTCGGGATGACTTCAAGTGCTCTCGCAAATGCTTCTATTGCGAGCTGTTCCCTACCGCCCACCTTGTTGGCAAAGGATCTTATCCTGAGGGCGAGTTCCGCCTCTATTGCACCGCCGCCCGGTAGTACTTTGCTGTCTTCCTTGGTTATGGATACAACACGAATAGCATCGTTCAGGCTCCTCTCGATCTCAGACACGACATGCTCTGTTGCTCCTCTTATCAGTATGCTAACTGCTTTCGGATTCGCGCAGCCGGTTATGAAAGTCATTCGGTCGTCGCCGATTTTCTTCTCCTCCACCATCTCTGCTTTGCCTAGTCCCTTCTGGTTTAGATCGTCAAGGTTAGTGACAATGGTAGCACCGGTTGCCTTAGCTAGTTTCTCCATATCGCTCTTCTTGACACGCCTGACGGAGTATATCCCTTCCTTGGCAAGGTAGTGCTGCGCAAGGTCGTCTATCCCTTTCTGTGTGAAGAGAACGTTTGCCCCGCTCTTCTTTACCTTGTCAACCATCTTCTTGAATGTGTCAGATTCTTGGTCCAGGAAATCATGGATCTTTGAAGGGTCGGTGATCTGTACTTTTGCCTCTATCTCTGTTTTCTTAATCTCGAGGGCTGAATCCACCAGTCCAATCTTTGCATTCTTGACGACTACAGGCATCTTAGGGTGAACTCTTTCCTTGTCGATCACGAGGCCGTTTATAAGCTGTGTATCGTTAACACTGCCGCCATTTTTCTTATCCACTTTGATATTTGAAGGATCAACGGAAAACTTACCGTTCTTGCTCTCTGCAACAAGATCCACCGCTTTGACAACCAGCTCAGATAGAACGTTGTTAGAGAATGCAGAACTCTTTCCAGATAGAGATGTTTCGGCAACCTTTGCAAGAGATTTGTCATCCCCTGCCTCAGTTACAAGTTTATCCAGCTCTTTCTTGACTTCATTCATTGCAAGTCTGTAGCCATTTGTAATTACAGTGGAATGAACGCCCTGCTCAAGAAGTGTCTCTGCCTGTTTCAGAAATTCTCCAGCCAGAACAACAGCGCTGGTTGTGCCATCGCCTACAGAAACATCCTGCGCCTTTGCGACCTCAACAATCATCTTGGCCGTGGGATGATCCACATCCATTTCCTTGAGTATGGTTGCTCCATCGTTTGAGATGACGATATCTCCAATTGAATCCACCAGCATCTTGTCCATGCCTTTTGGCCCCAACGTAGTCCTAATGGCATCGGCAATCGCTTTTGCTGCTTCAATGTTCGATCTCTGAGCATTCTTTCCCTGTTCTCTCTGTGTACCTTCTTTCAATATTAGAATCGGCATTTGACCTGATAGCATCTATATCGTACCCCTAATTTGGCACATAAATATGTTCTTCAATATAAACATTTGGTAGCTCTCTTTGATCCGGAAAACGGCTGTTTAGGCAGGTTATTCTATCTGACATTATCTTTATATATTCCTGGTACAAAGTTCATGATAGTTCTTTCCAAATGTTGGGCTAAGATGCACCGATCAATAGGTTTAGTTATTTCTGAACCGCCTCATTTCAACCTTTACTAACAGCACAGCATAATTCATGAAACACCGGTGATGTAACAGGGAGAATAGCATACTACGCACGAGAGTTCTCGTTATGTCAGGTGATACAGTGATTTGCAGAAAAGGGAGTTCAGGCGACATAAGGAATTCTCATGTACCTTGTGCTGATTAGCATGCATGAAAGAAAGGGCTATATTCACTGACCTGAAAGAAGTTATTGCACCGGAGCAAACCGCGCTAGTTGTTTGGGATGTCCAGAACATGCTTGTGAACAGGATATTCAACAAGGAAGCTTTCATGACTGCACTGGAGAAAACGATATCCGCTGCGAGGAAATCAGATATTCCGATATTCTTCACGAAGATTACTCCGTTACCATTAAGATTCGAATCATCACCCCGGCTGTCTAATAGAAGGAACTCGCCATCTATTCCACGGGAACAGTATGACCTATACGTGAAGCCGCAGGAGGGCGACGTAATCATCAACAAGAACACTCCAAGCATTTTCGTTGGAACCAACTTTGAGCTGATGGTTCGCAACGCAGAGATCAGAACCATTGTGTTCACAGGTATCGCGACCGAAATGGGGATAGAAACAAGCGCAAGATCCTCGATGAGCCTCGGCTTCCACACAGTTGTTGTTGAGGACGCGGTATCCTCCGGGGACAGGGAAGCCCATGACAGGTCTTTACTGAACCTCAAAAAGCTGGTGAGGGTAGAAAGTAGTGCTTCGATTATGGAAGCCTGGAGATAGAATGGATCGATAAACAGAGCGGGATGCACATATATCAATCTTAATTAGAGAGGGGTAAATCGGGTAGTCGCAATGCCGAAGTTTTCACGCCATGCTGGAATGACAATAGGGATCATGGCGTTCATGGGAATCCTGATCACATATGTGGAGACGATGATAACTCCTGCGATCCCGGTTCTTGAGACTTTCTTCAAGACAAACTATGACTCGCTCTCTTGGGTGATCACTGCATACATAATATCTGGGACAGTGTCTGCAGCCATCTTTGGCAGGCTTGCAGACATTTTTGGAAAGAAGAAAATATTCATCATCCTTGCTTCTGTATATGCAATCGCGGTTTCGTTTGGCGGTTTTGCCCAGACACTTTATGAGTTCATTCTGATAAGGGCAGTACAGGGTCTTGGAATGGGCATGTTTCCCGTTGCTTTTGCCCTTTTGAATGATCAGGTGCCTAAGGAGGATCTTGCACTGGCACAGGGAATAGTCAGCTCCACTTTCACTGCGGGAGCCGCCGTCGGCCTGGTCTTAGGTGCATATATAACCCAGGACTACGGCTGGCAGTGGTCCTATCATTCTGCGATTCCCGTGGCATTCGGTCTCCTAATCCTCTCCGCTCTTATATTGAAAGATAATTCTGTCCGCAGAAAGGAAGTGCTCGACTTCCCCGGAATATTCACTCTTGCAGTGGCAGTTATTTCCCTCATCCTCGGCCTCTCCGAAGGGGAATACTGGGGATGGTCTTCAATACGCATAATAGGACTCTTCATTCTCTCCATCGTTTCGAGTATAGTCTTCGTACTGATTGAATCCAGATCGAAATCACCATTTATCAGCATGAAGCTGCTGAAGATAAGGAACGTATTCCTGTCCAACTTCACAGGGCTCTTTGCAATGGCCGGAATGTTCTTTTTGTTCTACACTGTGCCTGTGCTGCTGGAATCTCCATCGCCTGCAGGCTTTGGCCTCTCAATAGTGAACGCAGGGCTTGTGATGCTCCCGGCAGCTGCAGTCTCAATGATATTCGCTCCAATCTCCGCTGTTGTAACAAGACGAAGAGGACCAAAAGTAACTATTCTGATCGGAACGATAGTTCTCTTCGTATCATATCTCGGACTGTATTTCAACAGGAGCTCCCCAACAGCTGTACTGGAGGATTCAACAATTCTTGGCGTTGGGCTTTCATTCATATTCGTAGGGGTCATAAACATGCTGCTCATCTCCACACCGAAAAACGAGGCGGGCGCGTCGACCGGGATGAATGTTGTTTTCAGAAATATCGGGTCAGCGATTGCTCCTGCGATCAGCGGAGTTCTTGAGACCACTTACGTTACCGCTGTTCTTGTCGGCGGAACTCCGAGTTCACCGGTCTACGCATATTTTCCATCTTCAACCGCGTTCAGTTACACCTACCTGATAGGGATGGTTTTCCTTACGGTGGCGGTTGCTTTCACTCTGCTGATGAAGAACGTCGTAATGGGCAAGCAGGACAGACACGCTTCACCAAGAGCTGCGGAAGAAACCATGCTGAAAGGGCAGCAGTAGAAATTCATCAGTGATGCCTACGGGTCAAGGTTGCATCCATGCTATCGCTGTATCCTTTTCAAAGAGAGAGGCCGGGTCCCATGTCTCCTTGAAATGCCTATTGTAGTATATTTTCGCCGTCTGAAGCGGCATCTGTGTAGGATATTTTTCAGAGATTGCGAAAAGATAGGTCATGGCAATCGAATTGCCAAGCCTGTTAAGGATGTCCTTAGCTCGCACCTCAGAGTTTTCGCCCTTGACCCATTCATCGATCAGGTCGAATTCGCTGTTCAGTGAATCTGTAAGTAACCGCCTCAATTCCACATCGGCGATGGTCGCTACCATAGATATGAGATCAGCCCTGATATTTGTATGAAGCTTCTTCTTCCTAAGAAGATCGAGCAGATCAAGTGCCTGGATATTGCTGGTACCTTCCCAGATAGATGTCACTATGGAATCCCTGTGGAATTTTTCTATGGGAAATTCAAGCAGGAAACCTTTTCCTCCAAATACCTCCATACAGTATCTTGTGACATAATCACTTGTCCAGGACGCCATATTCTTTGAGATATGGGAATAGACACGGGCAATGTGGTACGAATCATCGTATGGAGGCCGTTGGTCACTTGCAAGTGCGAATGATTTGGCAGCGAGGAGGGAGACCACAAGAGAACCGTTGAGGTCTGCATCCATCTCCAGAAAATCCCGGCGCATCAAAGGTTGCTCTATTATTCTCTTCCCGAATGCTTGTCTCCTGCCTGCATATAGGTAGGACTCCCACAACGCCTTCCTTGCGATGCCTATTGCGCTCAGGGCATCATCGATTCTCGAGATCATGAGGATCTCCAGCGCGTAGTAGATACCGTACCTGCTGTCGCCGAGCAGGTATGCATCTGAATCTGACAGTTCAACCTCACCCGTAGGAACAGAGACAGTTCCCAGCTTGTCCTTCAACTTCCTCACATTGTAGTTGAGAGTACCATCCGGTCGCTTGGCAGGTACAAAGAAGACTGATATGCCCCTGACTCCCGGGTCGGCGCCCTGAGGGCGAGCAGTCACGATTGCTCCATCTGCGATGCCTCCGTTACTGGCAAAGTACTTGTCCATGCCATTGATCTTCCACCCGTCATCTCCTAAAACAGCGGTAGCACGGTTCGAAGCAAGGTCGCTCCCTCCCTGGATCTCGGTATAGTAGGTTGCACCGTACCATGGGTCCTGAGGGTCCAGGTACCTGTGCAGGAATTTAGACCTGATCTCGTCATCCGCATATTTATCCAGTGCATATGCAGTCTGTGCAGTCAGCGTCAGGGTGCAGTAAAAGCCCGGATCGGAGATCAGATATCCCGATAGAAAATGCTTCATGATACCATCTGCCCGGACTATGCTCCGCACCACATCCATGTCCTGCATCGTCTTGAGCATCCTTGCGTGATCGGGTGAGATCCAGATAGAATCTATCCTGTCGTCTGTGACGCTCCAAGTATGGAGGGCCGGCTTTGAATAGTGATCCACCAGCATGGATACTTCGATCAGTTCACTCGAGACAAAACTTCCCAGGAGGATCATATCATCATCCGCTTTCAGGTCAAAATATTTCATGGAAGCTGAAAGAGGTATATCATCTGAGAGATAATTCACCCCCTTACTGAGAAATATCTCGGAAAAGTCCATTTTCATGCTGATGTCAGAAGAAATGGGAATTAATAATTATCTAGCCTGATCCATTTCCTGACAGCTTCTACGCAATCTGATAAAGAGAACCCGTGGTTCTGGTTCTGTTGCACTGCATCGCCGATTTCTCCGCTTTCTGTTATACTGCCATGTCATTCTAAAAATATTCATATCCGGAAGGTATGCATTTGTCATGCTAGTCAGGGATGCAAACTTACTCCTGAATCGTTTTTGTGTGGTCTCTTTCAGGGATTCAGACACCCTGTTGAAACTGAGTCTTAAGCATGGTTTCTCCGGAATTGCGAAGATCCGCATGAAAGCTGACACCGCATTCATCATCACGAACATACCGAAGGACGAGCACATCTCCAGCGCGGCAGCGAAGGATTTACTTGACCTTGGGTTCACCGAGAGCACAACCGGATACAGGGGAACATGGGACAAATCGGATCAGGAAACGGTTGCATTTTTCAGGGAGGTTATATCCGTTCCATCGGTGGTTATCGACGCGGTGATAGTTGAGTCAGGATTCAGGGTTCTCCTGTTCAGGTTCCATGAAGTGGATGCAGAAAGCGTATCAGCGCTTCTGACTGCAAAGAGGAGCCTGGCAGATCTTTCAATACGGTATTTTGGACCAAACGCTCAGGCAGCGATATTCAGGCACATACAGGGGCATCTCGGCTTGAAATACTACGAGATTTCCACCTCCGTTCCGCCTGAGGAAATGGACTTGATTGGAGATCCCGTGATAGCCACTTTTGGCAGCAACTGGACCCGGGAGGTCAAGTACCTGCTGAACGACGACGTCCAGGCAGTTTATCATGAAAAGAATGCGATCATCGCCAGGTCTAAGATGCTCAGGGAGATCTACCCGGAGCAGAAATTATACGAGATGACTTTCAAGAACCCGCTTGTCACTTATATATTTTCGGAATCAACTAAGGCCATGATCTCCCTGCTTGGAATGCAACACAGCATGTTCGGGAAGGAGTTCCGCATCGGAATAGTGGTTCCTGAAGCAGTGGATTCCGATTTTATGCAAATTATAAGCAGCCTCGTAACCACGTTCAAAAAATGGAAACCCGCGATCTCTGCCGTTTGCAGCCTTGAATCAGCCCTTTCAGGCTAGTTTCTTCTCCTTCCTGAATTCGGAAAAGATCCTGCCAAGCGGATAGGATTCCCTGTCCACAAACTTCGCAATACGGGAAAGGGAAGGATGCACCTTCGCTATCTCGTCATGCAGAGAAATGGCTATCTTTCTAAGATCGTAATGTGCCTGTGGTGTAGATCTTAGCTCGCAAAAGTGTGTTATTTCACGCAGGTTAATCGATACAAATACAGGGTACCTGAACGCATACGGGAGGCAGTACTGGGCTGTCTTCTCTCCATTTGTTCTGGAGAGATGCTTCCAGAGTTCTGAGGCTCGATTCATCAGTTCCCGGTATTTTTGCATTGCATCGGCATTGTCCGAGAGAAATTCCGGCGTGTCGTAGCCATGTCCTGGTGTAAGGTCTCCACGAATGATTGTCATTACACGATGCCTCTGCAGGTCTCTGAATGCCCCGTAGTTTGTTTCTACGATGAAATGATACAGAGGTAACTCGAAAATTCTGGAGGGTTTGTCTCTCCTGGATTTCCTCGCAGAAACCACCGGTTCCAGGTACTCCTTAATCCATGTATCTGGAAAGTTAACTGAACTCCCCATAGCTGCTGCTATTCTCTTTATTTCCACACTCTCATCCGTGAAACCCACAAGCTTCACAGTTTCTCCAGTCGACTCCGGGTTTGCTGTGGAAATCCTGTCTCTAACTTCCATGTATCTGACGGAATCAACCCCATGGTGTGAATTCACGACGTCAATGATCTCCGGGAATTCATCCTGGAGCTCTGCATAGATCTGATCTGCCAGCGAAACAGCTTCAGGGAGTCCTGATGCTCTGAGCTTCAGTATGAGGTTGGAGTATGCTCTTGCATTACCTGACATCCCTAGGTTTGTGAGGGTAGACGCAGGAAGCAGATATCTGAGGTCATCAAGTGCCCTTGCCCTAACCGCGGATTCATATGCCTTGGTGGCAAGTGCCTTTTCCGCGGAATCCATTTCTTCAAGCGACCCCTGTGCTTCTGTGCTCCTGCTGGTGAAGGTGCATTTATCTATGGGGAAGGCAGCCTGAATGTCTCTCTTTATTGGCTCATAATTCTCTGAATAGAAGGAGAAGAGCTCGTCGCACAGATTATCATATTCAGAAGCAGCGTTTCCATCAAGACCGATCTCTTCTCCACTCAGGTACAGGAAGGATGAATTCACTTTTCTGTCATACCTGACGTATCTGGACGATTTTTCTATGAAGGAAAGGCCTATCCGAGACTCTTCCATAATCTTGGTTGCAACGTTTGAAACGTTCTGAATACCAAGCTGCGCGGTAACCAACTCCGCAACAGACTCGTCCCCGTATTCGCTGAAAACCCTCCTGTAGAAATCCCTTCCCCTGTCCGAGTTGTTCAGGAATTCTTTCTCATAGAGATCGCGAATATCAAGATTCGCGGTTCTGCTATATCTCGAAATCAGGGCACCCCTATCGATCCCTCTCGGTATGGTTATCCTGAAAACGTTTCTGTCCCGGTTTGAGAAGTTTGTGTCCTTTTCGGCCATTTATCGTCTTTTCTTCCCGCTCTTGCTGCCTCTTCCTGCATCTCTCGCGGGTACGAAATAGACATCTGTCGGGCTATACGAAAGGAGACGCTTGAATTTTGCAACTACCGGCATCCCCACATAGATATCCTCCTGCTCTGCCCCGATCAGTCTCGCGAGAAACAGTGAGTCTACGCCGTCGAATTCAACCATGATAAGGTTGAACGGAGTTTGCGGCAGGAACACTTCGCTTCCAAAGTAGCATGTCGTGTAGGAATGCACCCTGCCTTTGGTCGGGAGTTCAATCCATTCAGTTTCCGCTCCACACATCATGCAGTGTGATCTCGGAGTGCCGAAGACGTACTTGCACTTCTTGCATTTGCTTCCGAGGAGTTTCTTCTTTCCAAGCTCAGTGAAGAACTTGGAATCCTGTGCCATGCTGTGTATGTAATCGATTGAATAGCTCGATTTCAGGATCAACGGATCTATGCTGTATACCTCAACCCCGTTCTGACTCTCCTCCATCTTTGCATCTGGATCTATTGTCATTTCGGCACCTCCATTATTGATACTGTTACATAAGTGCCCGTGCCCGCATGACTATGAATCAGACCGCGTTTTGGATTGTTCAACTGGAGCTTGTCGTTTCCGAAATGTTTCTTGATCGATTTCTGCAGCTGCCAGAACATGAAAACACCCTGCATTATTCCGGTTGCACCTACAGGGTGACCGCATGCGAGGAGCCCTCCCGAAAAGTTGACCGGGACTTTTCCCTTCAACTTTGATTTTCCTTCCTCAATAAAGTGCCCGCCTTCCCCGTATTTGCAGAGTCCAAGATCCTCGTATGTCTGTACTTCAGAAGAGGTGTAGGCGTCATGAAGCTCTATCGCATCAAGTTCGTTCAGAGGGTCTGATATGCCAGCGGCCTGATAAGCCTCCTTTGCCGCAGTTCTCCCAGCCCTGAAGGAGTGTATTCCAGGATACTTCAGATCGTGGTAGTCGGATGCCTTCTCGTTTGGTAGCAGAGGGACCTTCCCGAACGGCCGATCAGCGAGTCTCATTGTATCCGTACCGGTTCCGATCCCGGTTACTTCAATTGGATGTTTCGTGAGCTCAAACGCCTTTTCCTCGGATGCGAGGATAGCTACAGCGGCTCCATCCGACATTGCGCATACATCCAGCCTGGTGAGCGGGTATGACACCATCGGCGATTTCCTGACATCATCGACTGTAAGGTTCATCGGGCTCTGTGCATACGGGTTGTTCATCGCATTGCCGTGGTTCTTGATTGAAACCTTCGCAAGCTGTTCCACAGTGGTACCGAATTCGTGCATATGCCTGACTGCCATCATCGCATAGTATCCCGTATAGAAGCCGCCAACTGGATAATCGAAGTTCGTATCGCTGGCGAGAGCTATGAATTCATTTCCCTTCCACGTATTAACATGGGACATCGACTCGAAGCCGTAGACTGCGCAGGTATCCATCCTCCCGGAAGCTATCTCTTCGTATCCTGTCTGAAACGCCAGACCACCGGTTGCACCGCCCCCCTCCACTCTCTTGCTGGGTTTTGGCGTCAATCCAAGATAGTCCTGAACCATTATTCCAGACATCAACTGCCTCTGGAAATGATCCGAAAAGTAGGATGCCACTGAGCCGTCAATGTCGTCAAGAGTCATTCCAGCATCGTTGAGCGCATAGTCGAACGCTTTCTTGACCCTAAGCCTGAAATCCATCTCCGGTGTTGCCTTCGCGAACTTGGTGACTCCGCCGGAGACCATGTAAACCTTGTGTCCCTTGCGCTTCATAAAAACCTTCTGATGATGCCATGATTATTAATAATAACATGCAAGTGCGCATAAATGACAAATTGTTTAATTGCAGTGGGGATTACGCAGGGATGAAGGCTCTACTCATAGGGGGTTCAGGATTCATTGGAAGCAACATTGCTTCTTCTCTCGATGCTGACGACATTGTCTATTATTCCAGGAATACAAGCGAGATGCTTGAGTCCAGAGGGATAAAGCATATTGCCGGTTCGGTGGATGAGTCTGATAAGCTAAAGGAACTGGTCAAGGATTTTGACACAATCTTCTACCTTGCCGGAATTTTCGACGAGAAGGACCAGAAACATGAGACAGTTACGCTGAATGGCATAAAGAGCGTTGTTGAGACTATACGGAAGCAGGATAAAGGGCAGAAGCTGATCTTCTTCTCGGCAATCGGGACTGACTACGGCGTTTCAGAATACTTCAGGATAAGGAGGATTACCGAGGATAATGTGAATCTTGCTAAGGACAGCCTAACGATCAAGCTGTCGCACGTTTTTGGCGAAGGCGACAGGATCACAGGCGAAATCCTGAAAGTGGCGGCGTCCAATATAAGGAAGATGCCTCTGTGCAAGTCGCTTGCTCCGGTTGCAATCGGTGACCTGGTTTCGGTCGTGAAGGCATTCCTGCAGTATAAGGGTACGATTTACGTGTCATCGAAGGAGGATATAACGCTTGCATCTGCAGTGAACCTTGTCAGATCCTTGACGCGCGGTAGCCCGGTCAAAGAGGTGGAGAACAAGAGGAAGTCAAAGAAGCTGCTGGAGAAGATGGCGCAGCAGGTCGACATCCCGGAATGGAGGCTCACTGACCTGACTCTCAACTTCCACAGAGAAATCACATCTCTTTACAGAACAGTGAGCGACCCTGAGAAATATGCCGATTATTTGAGAAATGTTGTCTCAAAAGCTAAAGCATGACGTGACCAATAGCTTCCCTTGATGCATGCACAGAAAGCTTGCCAAGGTACTTTACGGTGTAGTTGTCAATCTTCTCTGCAAATTTAATATCTTTCCTGCAAGCGACAAGGAATCCAACTGCATCTCTGATATTTGCACTTGCAGAAAGTATGTAAGCGGTTCTCTGGTCCCCTGTACTGAGTTTCTCCTTCAAATCAAGCCAGACTTCGTCCGCATGGTTAAGCATCTTCCTGTCCGGATCGCTGAGCCTTACGTTCGGATCTTCGATACCTGAAACCAGTGTGTCGAGCATATCGAGGATGTGCCTCGTGTCGTTGAGGCTCTTCCCGGTCCCGATGGCGAGCCCCAGATCCGCCTCAGCCTTTCTAACACTTGAGAGAAAAGAGAAATAATGATGATCCAGAGCAAGTGCAGAATCTACAATCTCGCAGTATTGGTACGCAGGATCCTCTTCTTCCGGCATACTGGATAAACGCACGTTCGAATATATCAGTTTCTGACTCCTTGGAGTAAGTAAGAAAAAGCTATGAAGTCATTATTTGAATACAGAAAGAAATCATACATTGTATAAACGCCATACGAATGATGAATCGAGGCTACATCAAGGTACTCTCCATCTATTGGATCAAATATTGCTTCGCCTTTATGCAGGGATGATGCTGAAATCCAGCCGTAGGCTGTAAGGATCGGCTGGTCTCCCGATACCTGGAGGTTACCATTGATCGTGTATTGTGAAGTTTCATTCACAGATATTGCTTGCTGGACAATTTCCTGCTGCAAAGAACCTGTCGTTATGTTATAAGACATTATTGCGGTACCAGTGGCAATATACTGGGCCTGCTTGTAAGTTCCATTGGCAAGCATTATCTCGGTTGAAGAGTTCAC
>JBJKSG010000002.1:0-55752 GCA_046704325.1 Thermoplasmataceae archaeon | reverse complement strand
ATATCTCACGAGTTTAATTTGAAGTTTTAAGAATTCCACAGTTCTGTACTTCTAAACACCTTCCAGCGCTGACAACAGCGCAGGAATAAAATTTCAGAATAAACAAATAATATTGAGCGAACCATATCATCTTTCAGCCATTTCTTGTGCTTCTCGACCTGGGTCTATTTTAGAATATATTGCATCTGATTGCTGCACTTTGAGCTCAGGTATTGACATGGAATGGACCCTTTAAACGTAAAGATGCTTGATTGGTACCAAAGATTCTAAATCTATACTTGAAAGTTAATATAGTTCTATCCTTACAATAAATTGACAACGAGGCCTGCCATAAATCCAGCAAAGATACTACCATACACCAGGTTCTGTTTTCTGTAGTCTGGTACCGAGAGAATGCCCCTCATCATGGAGAATATGATAAAGAAGATTGATCCAATTGCAAGTCCGTCGAAGACGAGCATGAAAGCTGCTGAACTGAAATAATATCCTAAGCCACCACCCAATATAGTTGGAAATCCCCCAATAAAAAAGAAAAAGGGGAGAAGCGAATTTCTGGTTTTAGATTTTCCAAAGAAGGGAGACCCAATTGGGAAACCTTCAGTCACATTCTGGATGATGAATCCAATCAATATCACAAAAGCTACACCGGCAAGACCGATCTGAACTGATACAGCCCCAAATACAAGACCTTCAGTAAGGTTCTGGAATCCTATCCCAAGCGCGATCAGAAATGATGTCTGAATGCGTGAAATACCCTTGGGGGAATGCATAGATATGAAAAGAAGCAGGGAAAAACCGGTAGTTAGAGATAATGAGAAGATAAGATCATAATAAAGAGAGGAACCGTACCCGAAATAGGAACCGTTGTAAAGAAGGCTAGACGCGTCTGAAAATATGTCGGCTACTAAGAATACAAGTATTCCGACTGCAAAACCTGTGAGCAAAGTCGCATAACCGCCCTTTACCTTGTCGCTCAGTAATAGCGGGTATGAAGCATAGATGGAGAAACCCATCACAGCGGAAAGAGTGATAACTTCGAGCAGATTCATTTGAGCTATATTAGGTAGACCTAATAAAATATTTTGTAGCGGTGCTAATTACGGTATTTCTGTTTGATAGCGTTATCTCTCTTTTGCAAATATCCGCCTGCCCATTTTGTCCTGCTCAATGAAAAAACGGGCCGAATATATATCTTCCAGATTCTCTGGAACGAATACTTCATCGGTTAGCCCGTAACTGTGAAGTCTGCCATCCTTGAGCATGGCGACCCTGTCGCAGATAGAGGAAAGTTTGTTCAGGTCATGGAAAATAACAACCACAGTTTTTCCTTCACTCTTGATTTTACGCAGCTTAGACATTACCTTCAGTTCCATGTCGATGTCCAGAAAGGTGTCAGGTTCATCCATCACGATTGTATCTGCCCCCTGGCTCAGAGCACCCGCGAACATCACCATTCGCTTCTCCCCTCCACTCAGAGAATTAAAGTCTCTGTGCATGAATCGATCCAGGTTAAACTCCGATACGATAGAGTGCAATCTCACGTCGTCCAGCATTGAGTACTGCGAAGCAAGGAGGACATCTGCAACAGAGAGGTTAAGGGGAGAAAATAGGTGCTGAGGCAGATAAGCAACCCTTCTCGAAATCTCTGCGGGTGTCATTTCCTGTATCCTGCGAGATCCGATGCGCACAATACCTGTAGTGGGTTTTATCAAGCCAAGCATTAAACGCATCAAAGTTGTTTTTCCAGAACCGTTGGGCCCTCCAATTCCGAAGATCTCTTTTTCTTCGACGGAGAGCGAAAGAGGTCCAAGTGTAAACTGGCCCGTGGTATAGCCTATGTCGGTTACATCAATCCGCATAATAACCTCCCGCGAGCCTCCTGAGCAAATATATGAAAAATGGGACACCGATAAGTCCCGTGACTATACCAATGGGTATAACAACAGGTGAAAGAACAAGCCTCGAAACGTTGTATGAGAGAACCAGGAAAATTGCCCCGAAAATTGCAGAGGATGGTATCACCTTCCTGTTGCTCCCCCCATGTATCAGGCGTGAAATATGCGGTACCACAAGCCCAACAAAACCTATCAAACCAGAAATAGAGACCGCTGCAGCGACAGATAATGTTACCAGCATAAGGACCGTTACCTTAAGGAGCTCAACCCTTACTCCAACAGTTCTTGCATATTCCTCGCCCAATTGTATAATATCCAGTTCCTTTGCGAAGAGCGAAACCGCTAAAATGCTGATAAAACATGTCACGAGAACCGGGAATAACTCCTTCCAGCCAATTCCGTTGAGAGAACCCATGAGCCAGAAGTACACTTCGCTTGTTCCCTGGAGATTAGGGGATGTGTATAACAAAAAGGCAACAATGGACGAGACAAAGACACTTACAGCTATTCCAGTAAGGAGCATATACACTATAGGGACACGCCCGCGCCTGAACGAGAAGAAATAAATCAGGCCAACTATCGCAATTGAGAAGACGAACGCAAGGACCTGCAGCGTGTAGACACCGAAGATCAGAACTCCTAGCGAAATTGAGATAACTGCGCCCAGCGCGGCACCACTTGAGATACCGATCATATATGGCTCTGTGATAGGATTTTTGAAAATACTCTGTATTGCGGCTCCCCCGACACCGAGGGTTGCACCAATCACTATCGCTCCAATTATTTCAGGCTCAAGTATCTGAGTGATAATTTCTTGCTGTAATGAGGTATAACCTGATCTGAAGATTCCCCCCAATCCAGGTATCTGACTTCCGATGACACTGAGTACATTGTGAACCGGAATCTTTACAGTTCCGAAGAATAGAGAAGTTACCGAAACGATCAATAGAATGATGAGTGATATGAAAAGGATGAAAATGGAATTCTTTCGAATATAAATAGACGAAACACCACGATTCATGCTGAAATCAGAGGCCCAGGGTAGGTGGATAATCCAGCGATATCGGAAATGCAGGTAAAGATACGAAAACCGGGTACACCTGATCGATCAACCAGGAGATCCCATAAATGACCCGGAAATCCGGTTCCTGGAAAAATGAGTCATTTACAACGGACACAACCCTGTTATTCAGATACGCAGAGGTCTCATTGAACGGAGGAACAGTCACAGCGCTGAAGGGCACATACTGGTCAAGTATTATGACCTGTGGATTGTACTGTGCGATCAAACTCGGGGACATCTCTTTGTAGCCAGTGATATTAGAACACGCTGCGATATTCTTGATCTTCGCATAATTCATTATCTGGTTCATGAACGTTCCCTTACCAACTGTGCAGTCACCCTCGTATAGATAATAGAAGCCACTCACCTGTGAAGCATTGTCAATCGAGGACACTTGTTGCGCAATATCACTGATCGATGCATTCATCCATGAATTGATTAGTGATGCGTTTGCCTGGTTTCCAGTCAGTATCCCAAGCATGGTTGTTTCATTCTCTATTCCTGAGATGCTGGTCGGGTTATCAACAAGCACCGGTATACTGAGATTCAACAGAGAATAGGCGAATTCAGGCATATTTGCTGAATAGAGCAGTACTACCTGTGGTGAAAGATTTACAATCTCCTCTAAGTTCAGGGAAAATGCATCACCAACGTTTGGCAGCTTCTCGTTTGGGGGATAACAGTTGAAGGCATTTCCGCCAACAAGGTCATGATAGGCTCCAAGTGCATATAGCGTCGCAGTTGCAGAAGGATCTATAGAAACGATTCTCGTTACAGTGGAATTAAAGCTAACATTTCTGCCAAGCGAGTCAGTCACTGTTATATTACCTGAACTTGCCTGTTTCGGTGTGCGAATATACAGACTATATGTAAGAATCGAGCCGATCAATAATACTGCCAGGATCACACTAACAATTATCTTAACTGAATCTTTCACTTGAACACCAACTCAACTTAACTGTAGTAAAGTGAAGTATACTTTACTTAAAAATTTTTCACTGCAAATAACCTTCTTAAATTTGAGGCCGTTAAGTTGGAGATATCCAGTACGGGAGGATATCTTGGTAGGCAGGACCAGTGAGTATGCTCAACGTCGAGGTATTACATCAGCAAAAACGAAACCATCTCTTTCCAGGATTTCTCCAATATCAACTTCTATCTTGGCATTTCTGTAAAGAGGATGAGCGTTAACAAAAGTATGGAATTCGCCCCGTTCTCCACAGGGGTCTACCGAAGGCGGCAGGTCTCTAAGGAAGGAGCGATCAAACAGCCTTCCCGCGAATTTTTTGCTCAGTGCCTTCGGGTCTACGCATACTGAATACGCGCTGATACCTGAATCGATTATCTCCTCTGCAAGTTTCTTTGTCTCTCTGCCCCATATTGGGAACACAGGAATCAACCCCGATCCCGAAAGCTTTTCCTCTCTGTAGGCACGAATGTCTTCAAGGAAAAGATCGCCAAAGATTATGTGAGTTATCCCGTCTGCGACGAGTCTCTCCACAACGTTTGCCATTCTGGATTCGTATATGTCGTTGGAACAATTCTGCGGAATACGCATTTTGATCAGAGGCAGATCCAATTCTTCAGCCTGCCTCTCAAGCAGCGTTTCCCTGACTCCGTGCATTGATACTCTGTCATACCCTTCCGTAACAGTGGAGAGCAGGCCAGTTACTTCATACTCACCAGATTTGATCGCAACATACAGAGCATAAGCTGAGTCTTTCCCCGAACTCCACGACACTACAGTCTTTTTTATTCTCTCGGTCAATTGCTTCAGGGACAGCTGATTCCGATATTAATTTTTCACGAAACCATTCTAAAAATAGAGATTTTATGGATTGTACATATATTCACACGAAGATCAATGTTAAGACTAAACTTCAAGCAAATTTATTATCGCCTTTTTTGATATCGTCCAGCCGGACTTGGCCGGGAGGTTAGGCACCTCCTGTTACCCGAAGTCGATATGCGGGGGCGACGGCTTTGGAAGGTCTACCAGACTTCTGGTAGGCTCTGTGGAACCGGTGACAATCTGTCCTCCTGGACCTAAGGTCTGCAGGTATGATCTCAAAGGAGTTCATGTCTGCAGTCAATCTGGCGACTCCGCCAGGACCGGAAGGGAGCAACGGTAACTAGGACTCTGGGTGCTGGGAGGGTGCGGGTTGGAGGTGAAATGGGGGTAAACCTGCTAGGACATCTGGCCCAACCAAAGCTCGTCCGGTTTCGATTCCTTTTTAAGGCAACTCACATTCATGCTGTATGGAGGAAGAGGGCCATGCGTTCAGTAACAGGGAGGATAGGAAGGAATGGCAGAACGCTCAGAAGATAGTAGAACAGTTTGACAACCTCCATGGAGATGTTCTCGAGGCAGGATGCGGCCCAGGCTTTTTCACAATAGAACTTGCAAAGGCTGTAGCCGGCAAGGGCCTGATTTCGGCTATCGATAAAGACCCAAAAATGATAGAGGAACTTCGACAGAAGTTGGCTCCTTTAGATCCAGCTGTTACAAGATCTGTAAGACTGGTTACTGGAGACGTGGAACGCGCTTACTTCCCAGAAAGGGCTTACAGTTTTATCTTTCTATCAAACGTTTTTCATGATCTGAGTGATCCGAAATGGTTTCTAGTAAGAGCAAACCGGATTCTCAAGCCCGACGGCGAGATAATCAATATAGACTGGTCAGATAAGAAACCAGGAATGGGACCACCGATGGATATCCGAATATCCGAAGAGAAGTGCCTGAAGCTTTTCACAGATGCGAAATTCTACATGAAGAAGGAGATTTACGGTGGAGATTATCACTACGGATATATCTTCTCCAAAACTAGCTCATAAATCAAGAAATTTGTGCATTCTGTAGGCATTTTTTGTCCCGCCTATCGGAATCGAGTAGTACCCGCTAAGAAACTGCATAACCTTGAATCCATGTTTTTTGTAGAAATTGATCGCCTGTGCATTATTCTCTCTCACTTCAAGAATTATCTTCCTGAAGCCTCTTCTTAAAAGTTCACTTTCGGCCCTGTTGAAAAGTATCGTACCTATGCCAGATCTATGAGCAGCCGGATCCACTGCAATGCTTTCTATGTCTGCCTCTTCTTTCGAGAGTGGCAGCACGCAAATGTATCCAAGAATCTGGTCGTCATTGTCAGCGATATAGTTAATATTCCTCGGATGCTCGAACATTTTGCGAAGAGCCCTCCTGGTATACGCCCCTTGACCAAAGGTTCTAACCTCAAGGTCACAAATCTTCTCAAGATCCTCGTACTGGAAAGAGCGAATGTTCACAGGGCTGTATCTATACAGGATAGTAAAGATTACCTACTAAGTTATTAGTAATTACCACAATATTTATAGTAATCATGTCGATTGCTAATTATGCTTGATCGCGCACTGAAAGATCTCAGGTCAGGTAAGCCGATACTTGTCTTCGACGATGATAAAAGGGAAGGTGAAACTGATATTATGGTTGCATCCCAACATATGACCCCCGATTATATCAGGATGATGAGGCAGGACGGAGGAGGTTTGATCTGCGTCACGGTCAGGGAGCGCGATGCGATGAAGATAGGATTGCCATTCATCGAGGAGTACTTTGCCAGAAATGAGAATTTCAGCAGTCTGTTCAGAAACAGCGACCTGAGGTATGATCTGAGCAGTGCATTCTCTATAACATTGAACCTGCGGACCAATTTCACTGGAATAACAGATATTGAGAGATCAGCTACAATCAAGGGACTTGCCCAGTTTATATCCGGGATGGATAAGATAAATGGGTCTACTCTGCAGCAATTTAGCGCTCTTTTCAGGGCTCCCGGGCATGTATTCACTCTCATTGCCAGAGATGGTTACTTCAATAAGAGGAGGGGCCACACTGAGCTGGGCACGTATCTAGTGGAAAAGGCTGGCATGATACCGTCTATCGCCATGGTTGAACTCCTGTCCGATACCGGAAGGGCAAAGACAAAGGAAGAAGCTGCTAAATATGCGGAGGCGCACTCGCTAAGCTTTATAGAGGGAAAAAGTATCATAGCGGCGTGGGCAGATGACGCGAATAATGGCAACGGGGGTCTTTGACATACTACATCCTGGTCATATACACTTTTTGAGCGAGTCAAAGAAATTAGGTGATGAACTGGTGGTCGTCGTTGCTCGCGACTCAACCGCTGGCAAGAGAGGAAAATCCCCGATTTTTGATGAGCGATCCCGGCTCACCATGATAAGTCAGCTTAAGCTGGTAGATAGGGCAATATTGGGGCACGAAGACGATATTTACAAGACAGTGGAGGAGGTGAGACCAGACATCATCACACTTGGTTTTGACCAGCATTTCAATGAAGAAGAGGTAAAGGAGAAATGCAGATCCAGGGGGATCGATGTCGAGATCGTTCGTATAACAAAAGCATCGGGTACTTCATACACTGGATCATCGCAGATAAAGGAGAAACTGCTTCAGAATATTGAGGATCGTCTATGAAGCGGATTGGAGTTGCAGATACTACCTTCGCGAGGTTTGACATGGCTGCCTCTGCAATCGACGAATTGAATCAGACAGGAACAGGGTTTGAGATTGTAAGATATACTGTCCCGGGAATCAAGGATCTACCAGTGGCCTGCAAGATCCTGCTGGTGCAGAAGGAATGCGATATCGTTATCGCACTGGGTATGCCCGGAAGAAAGAAACTGGATAAGATGAGCGCCAGGATAGCTTCCGAAGGCCTCTCCAGGGTCCAGACAGAGTGCATGAAGCACATAATTGAAGTTTTTGTCCATGAGGAAGAAGCAAAGGACGATCGAGAACTATCCTGGCTCATGGACTCTAGGTCAAGGGAACACGCCGTGAACGCATACAACCTTCTTTATAGACAGAATGTTCTCAGGGAAAACGCAGGCAAAGGCTTGAGACAGGGGTTCGAAGACGCTGGATCTGTAGAGGAGAGGGGTGGCGTTTACCACTAGGTGAACATGATGAAAATAGGTATAGTTGTATCTGAATATAATTATGACATAACCATGAATATGCTATCGAGGGCTGAGGAAGAGGCGAAATTTCTTGGGGTGGATGTAAAATCTGTGCTGAGAGTTCCGGGGACGTTTGACATCCCACTTGGCGTGAAGAAACTCCTTCAGGTTTCAGATATTGAGGGGGTCGTTACCCTTGGTGCTGTTATTAAGGGGGAGACGGATCACGACGAGATTATTATGCAGAACGCTTCTAGAAAGATCGAAGACCTCTCTGTGGAATTCATGAAACCCGTATCTCTCGGAATCTCGGGCCCTGGCGAAACAAGGCTGCAGGCTCAGGCGAGAATAGAATCCGCACGGGATGCCGTTCAATCTGTAGTGAAGATGCTGAAGAGAATGAAAGAGGTAAAGTAGCCTCATTCTTGCGTTATATCTTTTAATTTCCCATTGAATTCAGCAAAGGCATTGTGTGGATGCACACTCTCCTCGCTCTCAGAGGTTATAGATAGAAGCGTTTCCCCATCCAAGTGACTGAATTCTTTCTTTATGCGACTGGCAATCTCCCTTACAACATCCTCCACGAACATGGGGTTCAGATGCTGTCTGAGGATAAGATCTGCCTCATTCTCGCTCTCTGATCCCATGGTTACTGGAACACCAATTACGCTCTGCGCAACCGATACAAGTTTTTCAGCATCGATCGATACCTTACCGCCTTTCTGAATCAGTATTTCCACAGTATTCCGCTGGTTGTGAGTAATTGCAGGCAACTGGTCAATCGCTGCTTTGAGATCCGTATAGATGGATTTGAGTCTATCCCGTTCCTTCTCCATGGTGCATGGGCATGCGTTCATGCCGACTGCTCTTATCCCAATGAAATCCCGTTCCTCGCCATGTTTTGAAAGAATTGTTCTTCCAAGGAGTATTACCTTCGTCAGGGAGCGCCCTTGCTTCATCGGTACGCTCACAAAATAGTCCGCTGACATAGTTACCTCACAGTGCCTTGCATAACCGAGCTCCTCGAGAATGTTGCGTGCCATCTGCTGTGTCAGGTTCTCTATACCCGGAAATATCGCGTTTTTCAGAACAAGGTGGGAAGTTGTATCTATCATGGCAGATAGATCCGCCCCCTTTCTTTCATGAGGTATGTCGATGTATATGTCGGTACTGGCGGAAAGGAAAATTTCCCTTCCACCCCTCTTTATGGTGACGGGAAAAGCTATGTTTCTAACCCCGACCCTGGTGAGAGGTATTGCAAGATCCGGCACCTTGCCCTGGACATCTACGGCCACTATTGATTACCCTTGGTTTCCTGGTAACTTTTCTTTAGTGAAGCCTCTAGCTCCTTGTATTTTTCCTCAAGTGCTTTCTGATTCTTTTCAAGCGTTTTGATCCTGACAGAACTCAATTCCTTCTGCTCTTCCAGGTCGTCGACCAATTTCTTTCTATCCTCAACTTTGTAGAGGATAGGTCCAACTGCCTTGTAGACCGTGGATTCATTAGCGACTCCTTCAAGTTCCTTTAGTGTCTTCTCCAATTCCTTGACTCTCAAGTCCAGCTGATATTTCTGGTTCATCAGCTGTTCTATCTGTAACTCAATCTGCTGCGCCTGTTTAAGCTTATTTTGTAGCATATTACTCGGATTATCCAATTAATTTACCTCCGTTGAAATTCTATCGACCATAAGCAGCAATCTCGTAAAGGCACCGAGACTTGCTCTCAATGAAACTGTATCTGGGGCGCGTATATAAAAGTAAAAATAATTTTCATCCTCAGTCACCTTTTCCTGGGACCTACCCGAGACTTTACCGATTTCAGGCATAATTGCGGTCATCGCGCTTTGATATCTGGCCTTTGCCAACCTGACAGTGACCGCATATTTTTTATCCATTAAAACGCATATCTGGAACCAATAAAGCCTTATCCATTTTTAAGAGAATTCAGTTAGATAGATGTGAGCGCATTCCAGAATCGCTTTCACCTGTAATAGAAATCAGGATATTTTTTCTCTAATTCTAGGTTATGATATTTCCCGGAAGAGCCGCCGCATGCGATCATGAGCCTGTTCCAGCAATTTATTGTGTTAATCGCCATTACGAGAGCTATGTATTCATGCTCATCGAATACTTTTCTAATCTTTTCATAAAATTCGTCAGAGATTCCTCCTGCAGGCAGATCTGTTAGTCTTTCTGTGAATTCAAGTGCAGCTCTCTCCCTTTCAGTGAAGAAAGGACTCTCCCTCCACACATTGACACAGTTGATCTTCTGCTGCTTCTCTCCGTCTGCAAGTGCATCCTGAGCATGCATATCCACGCAGTAGGCGCATTTATTCAACTGCGATGCCCTCAGGTAAACAAGATTTTTCAGAGAACTTTCAAGTCCGGTGTTCTTTACAAAATCGGAAAGTGAATTAATGGACTGTGCCGCCCCCGGTTCGACAGAATTGTATTGTATCCTCATCATGTCGCAACCCGAATTTGCATATTAACAATCACCTTCTCGGTAAAAGATAACGACAGATTTGAAGAAAACTTAAATCAGGCTCCAATATGCAGTTCCGGGCTCGTGGCCTAGTTTGGATAAGGCACCGTCCTTCTAAGTCGGTGATCGGGGGTTCAAATCCCCCCGGGCCCGTTTTATCTCTTAGGAAAATCCTCCTGAGAGTGAAATGCCATAATTAGCAGGGAATAATATGAGGAGAAGCGTATCACCGAGATTCTATTCTAAAGCATTTTTTCACTTTAAGAATAAATGAAGAGAGAAATGCAAACAAGTTATAAATTCAAGTAAATTATGCGGTTTTGGTTATTTCATTATGTCCGATGTCTATATTGTATCGTTTGCAAGAACCCCAATTGGCAGATTCGGTGGCTCTCTTTCTAAAATGTCTGCTCCACAGTTAGGAGGGATAGCAGTCCGGGAGGCAATTTCGAGGTCCGCACTGAAGCCAGAGGTGATTGAGGAAGTGATCATGGGAAATGTAATCCAGGCAGGGGTAGGGCAGAACCCCGCTGGACAGGTTGCAAAACTTGCGGGATTGCCCGCAGAGACAAGGAAATATACAGTGAATGTGGTATGTGCTTCAGGCATGCTTGCCCTTGAATCCGCTGCGAGAGAGATCTCTCTTCAGGAGAAAGATCTTGTCATTGCCGGCGGAATGGAAAGCATGAGTGGTTCCCCGCTATTGATCCCTCCTGATTTCAGGTGGGGAGTAAAGCATCTGCTGGGAAAGGATTCCCGCATTGTAGATTCTATGCTGAATGATGGTCTCACCGACGCCTTCGATCACGATTCAATGGGGCACTTTGCAGACCTGACAGCGTCCAAGTTCCACGTGTCGAGAGAAGCTGTGGATGCATTTGCCGCACAGAGTAACGAAAGAGCAGATCATGCTTGGAGCGATGGTTCTTTTTCGAAGGAAGCAATTCCAGTGAATAATCTCCAAAGAGATGAAGGGATTAGGGTATCTGACGTGAGCGCACTGTCTAAGCTCAGGCCGGCGTTTAGTGAAAACGGTATATGCACCGCGGGGAATTCTTCGCAGCTCTCAGATGGGGCTTCTGCACTTGTTCTCGCATCTGAGAGGGCGGTAGATCAGTATAACCTGAAACCGGTTGCAAAAATCACTGGCTATAACTCATATTCAATGGAACCCAAGGACTTTGTTGAAGCGCCAATACCATGCACTAGACAGCTTTTAGAAAAGCAGGGAAAAAAGATTAACGACTTTGACCTCGTAGAACATAACGAAGCGTTCGCCTCTGCCTCAGTTATAGTTAGAGACGAACTCGGAATTGAAAATGACCGGTTTAACGTATTCGGAGGTGCTGTTGCCATCGGTCATCCAATAGGTAACAGCGGTTCAAGGATCGTAGTCACTCTCCTCAACGCACTTCATCAGAGACACATGAAGAGCGGGTTAGCCACTCTGTGCCATGGTGGCGGTGGTGCACATTCAATGACAGTGGAACTGCAATAGAATGAATTCTTAATACTGTCATTATTATTGTGCAACATGGACTTTAGCTGGATCCGTGAAACCAGAGAGACCTACATCAGGACTATAACGCTATCAGGAAAATCAGATCTCAACCCTCTCAATATTGAGATGCTTGAAGAGATAAGAAGCTGTCTTTCCCAGGATGTTCAGATTACAATAATCAGAGGAAGTAAAAGGGCATTTTCCGCCGGAGCGGATATAAGGAATTTTCAGGGTTTGACACCTGAGAAGGCGTATTCGTTCTCAAGAAAAGGGCATGCAGTCATGAATTATATTGCAGGATATGGTGCTCCTGTGATTGCAGCAATAGATGGATTTGCTCTTGGTGGTGGTTTTGAGCTTGCACTCGCATGCGACATCAGGATAGCTTCAAAGGGGGCCAGGCTAGGACTTACAGAGCTCAATATAGGTGTGATTCCTGGATGGGGAGGAACCCAGAGGATGATATCTATCACTGGAGAGCAGATCGCTTCGTACCTTATCTGGTCATCAAGGGTGATGGAGGCGGAAGAAGCAAAGCGATACGGGTTCCTCTTCGAAGTGGTGGAAGATGCTTATGCTTCCTCGGTGGAATTGGCCAGGCAATTGGCTGAAAAGGATCCGTCGACTCTTGCATTCGTCAAGAATCTGGTGAGAAAAAAGAGTGATGAGAAATATCTGGATGAAATGGATCTGTTCGCGAAATCATTCACTCTCGAATCTAGTAAAGAGGGAGTCGAAGCCTTCTTGAATAAGAGGAAACCGGTATTCAGGAAGTAGCTGAATCGTATGAAATGGTTCCATCAGGATCCTTTGAAATAAAGGGGAAGAACCGATCATATTCTGCTTCTGTGAATATGCCTCTCTGCACAAATGTTTCCCTGTATTTCTCTGCACTGTCTGGAAAGACTGTAAGTATCCTTGAACCCGGATTTGCTGACGCGATCTGCTTTGCGGCTTGAAAATTTGCCGCAGAGGAGAGGCCCGGAAACAGGTTTAGCTTCGTTATTTTCTTAAGTTCTGATATGGCTTCATCATCTGTTATGTCCATCCACTCGTCGATGGTAGACCAATTTCTATCGAGCAGGTCCGGTTTCTTGGAGACTGTAAGGTTCTTAAGGCCCTGGATCTTATGATACGGTTGAGGCATCACCGCAATTATTTTCGTATCCGGACTAAATTCTTTGAAATACTTTGCTAGACCGGTGACCGTGCCTCCGGTTCCGATGCAAACGACAACATGTGTAAATCCTGCATTCACCTGGTCTGTGGATTCCGGACCGGTTGTATAGTAATGCCCGAGCGTGTTCGCTTCATTTGAGTATTGATCAAAATTTACGTATTTTCCGGGGTGCAAAGCCATTTCTTCCTTCAGGAGCGATACAGCGTAATCTATGTTAATTGCCCCACGCTTGCTCGCCTCATCATTCACAATAACAATATCCTGTCCCGTTTCCATCAGCACTCTCTTCGTAGCCTCGCTTGAAGCAGCTGGTACATATATTCTGGCCCTGTAACCAAGATCCTTTGCGATACTGGCAATGGCAATGCCAGTATTTCCGGAGCTCGCTTCAATTATAGTTATATCTTTACTAAGAGTCCCTTCCTGGATCCCCTTCTGGATCATGAAGAAACCCGCCCTGTCCTTAATTGATTTGTATCGGTTCCGGTATTCAAGTTTGCAGTATATTTCAGAGCCATCGAGGGAATAATGATACATCGGTGTTCTACCGATACCGAAACTGTATGCTTTGTCCCTGATCTCAAGGAAATCTTTTCGAGTAAGCATTTTTGGATATCCTGATCTCTGCTCAGTTTATTACCTTCTTGTTTCTTTATATATTAGAGTTAACACTTACACGCAAGCAAAAGATCTTAGTAGTTTGTTAAACTTATTAATGTGTCAGACAATATATTAGTAACCTGAAATTGTACAGAAATCAATTAAATCAATATGATCTTAACTAGGTTATAGAAGTATTTAAATAGTTCTATACATTACGATTTATAAGTTAAAAGGCATTTGTCCGACGGTACTGACATGATAATTGAATCAGTTGAACTGGATAATTTCAAATCGTTTGGTAATAAGCGAAAGATACTTTTCAAGAACGGTTTTACAATTATCACGGGCCCAAATGGAAGTGGGAAGAGTAACATAGGCGATGCAATGCTCTTTGTCCTTGGGATCAGGTCATCCAAAGCGATCAGAGCAGACAGGCTACCGGATCTTATTCACAAAGGGGGTCCTGGCTCAAGGGTCAGGAACAGCTGTTCAGTCACTATAGTTATGGACTCTGAGGACTCCACCCTCCAGGAAGGAGAGAGAAAGACAAGAATTACACGCGAAATCTCCGTGGACGAGCACCAGGAATGCAAGAGCACTTACTTTATCAATGGCGTAAGAGCGAAGAGATCCGACGTCGAGACAATCTTGGATAACGCACAGATATATCTTGACGCATACAGTTTCGTCCTACAGGGAGATATTAACAATCTGGTCAAGATGACCGGTACCGAGAGGCGAAGGCTTCTTGAATCGATTGCAGGAATCGAAAGCTACAACATCCAGATAGAGAAGGCCAGGTCGGATATTGATGGAATAGAGGGTAATCTCTCAAAAATTCAAATCCTGATTGATGAAACCAGGAGACGCTCCGAACAATTGGCCGAAGAGAAGAAGAACGCGGAAAGATATAACGAACTGAGCAACGAAATAGGGTCTCTGGAGTCAACACTCCTGCACATTGACTTGATCGGGGCAGACCGCGAATTGAATGCTTATCTCAAGACTCTCGATGAATTGAATTCCCAGATTCAGTTATCCAGAACCAGGATTGAGGAACTTTCCACAAAGATAAAGGATCTCGAGGAAGAATCGATCTCCGTTGAGAAAGAGAAGAACAGATTTGGTGGAGATGAACTGAAAAAGATTACGCAGAAGATTAGCGATCTTACTCTTGAGAAGGCCAAGGAAGAGATCAACATTGAGAATCTCCGGGATGATATCTCGGACCTTGAAGCGTCCATAGCTGATCTTTCTGAGAACAATGCTACACTCCTTGAACAGATTAAGGCATCCCGGGCAGAGAAGTCGACCGCTGAGAAATCCCTTGAGGATGCAGACAGAAAAATTGGCGATCTAAGCAAGCGCTTAGCAACCCTGAGAAGCAATACGGAGAACACATCTCGGCAGTTCACAACCTACCGGAAGCAGCTGGAAGAGATCGAGGCACATATCACTGAAACCAACTCGGAAAGCATTAGCATTACAGAAGAGGAATCAAACCTCAAATCTGCAAGAGAGAAGATCCTCTCAGACCTGAGGCACATGGAGAGCAGGGAGTCAGACCTTCTCCTGGAACTGAATGACGCAAAGTACAAACTGGAGGCCATAGATAAAGACTCCAGTACAAACAGAAAGGCCTACGAAGATCTAAACGATAAATACCTTGCTCTCAGGAAGAAGGTTTCTGACGGAGACAGAAGAAAGGATGAGCTCAACCGGGCACTTATTGAAACTACCAAGGAATATGAAAAGCTCTCCGCGAGCATGTCAAGATCTACACAGAGTTCCAGAACGTTTTCAGCAATACTGGAGGCAAGGGCATCCGGAGAAATTACAGGAGTTCATGGCCTCGTTAAGGATTTGATCTGTTATGACTCAAAATTTCAGACAGCGATAAGTGCAGCCGGTGGCGGACGCCTTAACGCTGTTGTAGTCGAAGATGATGGAGTTGCTGAATCGTGTCTGAATTTACTTAAGAGAAAGAAAGCAGGCAAACTAACCTTTCTGCCAATAAACAAGATATTAAACGGGAGGCCGCGCGCTAAGGCTATCATGGTCAGAAACTCAAACGAGACACTCGGTTACATCTTTGAAAACATAAACTTTGACAAGAAATACGAAAACATAATCTGGTATGCCTTTCAGGACTGTCTAATAGTTCCTGACGTTGCCACTGCCCGAAAACACATGACAGGGGTACGCCTTGTAACATTAGATGGAGACATATTCGAATCTTCTGGCGCAATAACAGGTGGCTTTTCCGAGAAGAGAGAGGAGACCTCGGAAAGGAGATATGCCGATCTGTCTGAAAAGATGTCAACATTGTCTGTGGAGTTAGAAGCGCTGAAAGCTCAACTTTCATTGGATAGAAATGAACTTGACTCTGTGACTACCATGCTGTCTTCGAGTTCGAAGAACATGGGGTCTGGAAACAGCCAGAATACTATATTCATCGAGATTAGGGACAGGGCATCTAGGGATCTTGAAAAGATAAGGGTCGACCTAAGTACCATTAGAAAGCAGCATGAGAAATCAGAACAGGACCTCCAGGATGCGCTGGGGAGAAGGAATACTATCTCTGAGAAATTGGATGATCTCGACAAGAAGAAGAAGCAAATAATGGCAAAAATGGCTGAGGTGTCTCCCGAACTTATAGAAGAACAGACTACGCTTGAAGCTGACATTGCTGCACTCCGTACTGAAAAGGAGGCCCTATCGACGAGGGTCTTCACAGTGTCTTCAGACCTCAGGATACAGGAGAAGACTCACAAAGACCAGGAGGCACAGATTTCCAGAGAACAGAAGGAAGTAGATTCCAAGAAAGTGGGAATTACCAACATTCAGTCCACCTTGAGCAATACGATTTCGGAACTTGAAAAGAGTCGACTCGTAGAAGAACAGCTCAATTCGAGAGCCAAGGAATACAACGACAGGATAAATGCTCTAAATATAGAGATACAGAGTTTCAGAGGAAATATCGAGACTGCAGATGCAATGATTAGAAGCTATGAGGATAACAAACTCAATACTTCCCTGCGGATACAGGCAATTAACGAGAAGATTACACAGCTGAATCAGCAGATAGCTGAAAGCAGGTATCCACCATTGGAAACCTCACAGTCGCCAACGGAGATAAAGAGGAGGATATCCTCTCTTAAGAGAGACGTGGAATCTCTCGGCGCGGTAAACCAGCTCGCGATCAAGGAGTACGACGACGAGATTGCGAGATTGTTCGACCTGAACGAGAAGATCTCCAAGCTTATAGAAGAGAAGTCTGGCCTTGAAGAGATGATGGAGGATCTAAACAACAAAAAGCGCACCGTATTTCTGGAGCTCTATTACAAGATAAATGAGTCAATGCAGGAAATTTATTCCACGTTATCCGAAGGCGGAGAAGCTCGTCTGGATCTATCAGACATGAACGATCCGCTAAATTCAGATCTATTTATCAGGGCAAGGCCAAAAGGGAGTACCTTCAGCAAGATAGAATCACTCAGCGGGGGAGAGAAGAGCCTGACTGCAATCTCTTTCATTCTCGCAGTCCAGAGGATTAAACCATCGCCCGTCTATTATCTTGATGAAATCGACATGTTTCTTGACGGAGCCAATGCAGAAAGAATTGGAAAGATGTTTAGCGAGAATGCTAAATATTCCCAGGTACTGATGGTGTCACTCAAGAAAGCCATGCTCAAATATGCAAATAACCTGATTGGTGTTACGACACTCGACGAGGAGAATAGTGAGATTTACTCAAAAGATTTTGAAGCAGGAGGTGTGAACCAATGAAAGTGGAAGAAATATTGCAGAGCATAACCGTGCAGGGAGTGATGCTTGATCTGGACGTTGGCCTCTACAGGCGGATAATTGACAGGGAGCAGAAGAAAACGGTCCCGGATGAGTTCATATGGCTGGTTGGTGAGATAGTGGATAAGTGTGAATCCGGGCAAATGGACCCGTGGAATGTGGACCTGGTCGCACTAACCAGACTTTTCGCCAATTCATTGAACACGGCAAGTCCCAACTTCTCGCTCGCTGGACGATTCATAGCCGAATCATGGAAATTCCTTTTCGAGAAATCCAGAACTCTGCTGTATACAGAAGAGGATTCTTCAGACGAGATACTGGATGAAGTGTCTGATTCGCCCGTATACGACAGCTATGGTGAGATACAGGTTCGTCCGAGAATGCATCACCAGGAAAAGAGGAAGGTCATGCTCCTAGAAGTCCTGGAGAGCATGCGGTCATTCTATCAGAAACCGACATTTGTCAAGGTTACCGAGGAAATAGTCAACTCATATCCAGAAAGCTCGATAGAGGAGATAATAGTTGAACTGAACGCAGAAGAGCCTGAAGTTGAAAAACTTCGAATCCTGAAACAGATAATTGATGTTGGATCAGAGATGCTTATGGAAGATGTCTGGGGGCTCTCGAAAGGCGAAAGGAGTTCTTTCTTCGCATACTCCCTGTTTTTGGCAAAGGAGAGGCAGATAGACCTTTCGCAGGAAAGACCCTACGGTAGCATCACGATAAATTTGCTGGATAGATAGATGCCGGAAAGAGATGTAAGCGCGTCTGAAATAGCTGAATTCTCGTACTGCAGCGTTGCGTGGTACATGGATAAGGAAGGCTACCGCAGATCCGGTTATGCCAACACCAGGATGACAACCGGAAGGATCATGCACAGAAGGCTGGAGACAAGGGTCAGGCGATCCAGGATTAGCGCCCGTGCATTCCTGATCATAGCGTCAGTGGTTGGAATTGCGATAGTGGCAGTCATAATGGAGATTTTTGCATGACCCTCGCGGAAATTTTACTCCTCCTGATCTTTGCGTTCATAATTGCAGTGCTGCTCATGTTAAGGGCAAAAAGGACCGGCGTGAGATATTCGATTCCCAAAGGTACCCAGATCTACGGAGACCTGGTTTCAGAGGGTAAGATACTGCGATCGGCACGTTTTTCACTGACCGGCAAACCGGACAAGGTCGTGATGTCTGGAAGACAGGTTATTCCTTATGAATATAAGAGCACAAAATCTGAAACGCCAAGGGAAGGCCATATGCTGCAGATGGGCGCATACTTCCTTATACTTGAGGATCTCTATCCCGATAAATCCATACCGTATGGCATCCTGAAATATGCAGATAGATCTTTCCAGATAGATAATACTCCCAGGATAAAGAGCGCTACTCTTGATATTGCGAGGCAGATCCGTGGAAATTACGGCGTCCCGATCAGAAATCACAGGAGCAGCGGTAGATGCTTCAAATGTTCCTTTAACGAAAACTGCGTGCAAAGCTTAATTAGGTAAGTCTTCAATCCGGCAAAAAAATGGACCGCATGGATCTCCTTAAAAGAAATACTGCAGAGATAATAACAGAGGAAGAACTCTCTGCCCTTAAACTCAGCTCGGCCAGGGGCTACATTGGATTTGAACCGTCAGGAATTCCCCACCTTGGGACCGGCTTACTGCTGCCAAGGAAAATCAACGAAATAGTATCTCTTGGGGTAGATTTCACGATTCTGCTGGCAGACTGGCATGCTTTTGTAAACAACAAATTATCCGGTGACATCGACAAGATTCGAACAAGCGGTAAGATCTTCAAGGAGGGGATGCGCTCCCTGGGTCTGAGTGATCGGGTGCGGTTCACATGGACCTCAGATCTGATAGATTCTGGAGAATATTTCACGACGCTGATCAGACTTGCGAAGCATACTTCTCTGCCAAGACTGAAGAGGGCACTGCCTATAATGGGCCGCGGGGAGAGCGATGCAGAAAAGGACTTCAGCATGTTCGTATATCCGATGATGCAGGTAACAGACATTTCTGTGATGAACGTTGACATCGCACTCGGCGGAATGGATCAGAGGCATGCCCACATGCTTCAGAGGGATATTGCCGAGAAAGCTGGAACGAAGAAGGTAATCGCAATTCACAGTCCGTTGCTTGGAAGCCTCAAGGGGCCTGGGAGGATGGATTCTTCTTCCGAAGGAGAATTCCTGAAAATGTCAAAGAGCGATCCGGATTCCGCCATTTTTATTTTCGATTCACCAGAGAAGATTAAGAGGAAGATCTCGAAGGCTTTCTGCCCGATAGGGGAGGTTAAGGGAAACCCCGTCATGGACATGCTGAGATTCCTCATCTTCCCCTATTACGGTTCAGACTTCGTTCTTAAGAGAAGGAAGGAAAATGGCGGAGACGTTGCATTCAAAGATTATGACGAGATAGAGCTTGAGTACGTTCAGAAGAGAATACATCCAGCGGATCTTAAGGATGCTGTTTCTGATGTCCTCGTGGAAATGCTCGAGCCTGCAAGAGAAGTTTATCCGAAGCTGCAGGAAGAGATGAAAGAGCTCGGGTACGCGTCTGCCTGAAACTCCCCTGTGAAGAATCAGACTCTTGCTTCCTGATAGAGAGCTTCCTTCCTCGACTTTGCTGCCTCGATCCCCATTTTGAATGCTTGCAGATTTTCCCTGCTGGAGGATCTGAAATTCTCCTGCATCGCCATCGTGACGCTCTCTTCGCTCAGATGAAGAATGCCTGAGCCTATTGCAAACCCAAGTATAACAGAGTTTGCGGATTTGTAAATCCCCGCGCTCTCTGCAAGAGAGGTCGCATCAATTGCATTTACCCTCGCATATTCTTCTATCCTTGAAATGATGTCACCGATTTCCGGGTACTGCTGATGATTGATTGTCATTGGCAGTGGAACCTGCTTCCTTGTGTTCATGATCACATTGGTGGAAGGGCTGGCTTTTGACATAGCACGGAGCGTTTCGAGTGGCTCGAGTCCGATTATAATGTCTGCCTCTCCTCTCGGTATTATCGGGGAATGAAATTTGCCTATTCTAACTTCTACAGAAACGGATCCGCCACGCTGCGCGAGCCCGTGCAGTTCAGACATGATCGCGTTCTCTCCGTCTCTCAATGCAGAATCTGATATGAGGAGGCCGAGAGTAACAACGCCCTGACCGCCAACGCCTGCGAGCACGATATTACTCTTCATCTATTACCACCTCAATTGCCTTGAACGGGCAGACATACGGCTGTGAACAGACTCCACACCCGTCGCAGATATCTGTATCAATAGCGACTTTCCCTTCTTTTTCGTACAGTGCAGGGCATGAGAATTTCTCGATGCAGTTGAAGCATGAGGTGCACTTTGAGGCTTCAACCCTGTATTTCTGGATGGCACCTTCCCTCTTCAATCTCTGATCTCTCAAAATTGCGCATTCTCTTCTTGAGATAATGACGGAAACTCCATTGACTTTGAGCCCCTTCAACAGGGCGGATACGCTCCCCTTAAGATCGTACGGGTCTATAATTTCCATATAATCGACACCGAGCGATCTAACGATACCCTCAATTGAAAAAACTACCTTCTCTTCATTGGAATACTTAGATGGAGTACCGGGATTAGGCTGCCGCCCAGTCATTGCAGTAACACTGTTGTCGAGGATTATCACAAGTAGATTTGAATGGTTCGAGACTGCATTGATCAAAGCGGGAATACCAGAGTGGAAGAAAGTGGAATCACCGATGAAGGCTATAGCCTTTCTGTCGCTCACTGATATATATCCGGACCCCACGCCTATCGAAGAACCCATGTCCAGCATTGTATCCGCGACATTGAACGGCTCATAATACCCGAGAGAATAACAGCCGATATCAGAAGAGAAGATCGGATCAGTGATCTTAGAAAGGGTCAGAGCCCGCTTCAACGCATAGAAAGATGACCTGTGAGGACATCCGGGACAGAGAGCAGGCGGTCTTATTGGAACTGTATCTTCAGGTGGGAAGACAGTTTCTTCTATAATGTGATAACCGAAGAGCCTCGCAAAAGAATTGTCCAGCAGATCTGGAGAGACTTCGAAATCCATCTGGATATACGAGTCCATCTTACCATGAATTATGCATGAGATGGATCCCATCTGCGCTATGCTTCTTACACTCTCTTCTATAAACGGATCGACCTCCTCCACTATGACTACGATATCGTGTCTGGTCAAAAACTGCGAAATAATCTGTTTCGGCAGTGGGTAAGAAATTCCAAGTTTCAGCACCTCTGAGTTCAAGCCCCTCTTATCAAGCGTGTCTCTGACAACATTGTAGGCCTCACCGGAAGTTATGACTCCAATATTCGAGTCCGGATCTCCTTCCAGTCTTGTAAATCTGGATTGTAAATTTGATTTCTCTATTGCGAAAAGCTTCTCCTGCAGCTTTCTTTTCAGGACTATTGAATGCGATGGTAGAGCGACAAAATCTGTCTCGACAATACTTTCTTGTACGCGATCTGGTATCTTGCCCAGGATTACTCTGTTTCTAGTATGACTTACCCTGGTTGTTGTCCTGAAGAGCACCGGTATTCGGAATTTAGCAGAAAGATCGAAAGCGTAGACGAGGAAATCCTTCGCCTCCTGGGAATTCGACGGCTCCACTATCGGCAGATGAGCAGTCTTCGCATAGTTCCTGTTGTCCTGCTCATTTTGAGACGAGAAGAGCGAAGGATCATCTGCGGTCATGATCACGAGGGGCCCGTTTATCCCAGTATAGGCTATGCTCATCATCGGATCAGAGGCGACATTGAGACCAACGTGCTTCATGAATACAAAAGATCTGTGACCCAGCTGCGCAGATGCAAACGCCGATTCCAGCGCCACCTTCTCATTAACTGCGAATTCGAATTTTATTCCAGCTCCTTTAGCGATGGAGTAAAGTACATCACCGACCTCGCTTGATGGCGTTCCAGGATAAGTTGTAGCATGAGCAACCCCCGCTTCGAGAACGCCTCTGGCAATAGCCTCGTTCCCGAGAAGAAAGAGGGAATCACCATAGTCTTCGGTCAGGATTTTTTCATATAGAGACATGCCAATCATATTTTAGATCAGTAATCAGAATATGAAATAGGCAGGAGATATGTTAGGTGTGGCAAATTATAACACGTAGCATTGTTATTCGCGAAAGCACAAGAATTGAGCCTAAGCTGTGTCTACTAATTTGGAAGAGATCAGAAATATTCCTCAAGAGAGGATTGAGCTGCAGAGGAAGTCACTGATCTAAGTGTCTCTATGTATGGCAACACCCTTTGTTCGCTGAAATCTCGCTCTCTGCAGAGAAAAGTCTTCAGCCCGGTCTCATCCGGCTTTTCAAATTTCAGTGAGATGTCATCCCTCGAGGGTGGATTCTTGAATAGATCTACTATCGCGTCAAGGTTATCTATACTTGCAGATCTGATCTTTAGTACAGAAGCAATATCACCGTACTTATGTATTAGATTAAGGGCAGTCTTGGCGCCCACTCTCTCCACCCCCCTGTTGAAATCTGTTCCGACAAGAATTCCGATCGAGATGAGCTGTTCCTGGGTAATCCCGTTTCTTTCCAGGGTCTCTTGCAGATCCAAATACTCAGGAGTAACGTTGACGTAGAAATTACGTCCAGGTATCTTTCTCCTTCCGCTTGAGACAAAATTTCTGTAGACTCTTTTCGCCCCGAAAAGGAGACAGTCATAGTCCTGCGATACAACCCCGTCAACCAAACCGTTTCTGCTTAGAACTGAGGCCTGTGCCTCTCCTTCTGACGGGGCCATGACCGTTGGTATACCCATCAGCTGGAGGAGCTTTACAGAATCCTCCACCACTTCTCTTGTGATATAATTGATCCTGGTGGAGAGAGACCTGACCCGCTCTTCTTCTCCAGCTTCCTTCGCCCTTTCTAGTTCTGCAATGTTCTTTTCTCTGATCAGACGTCTCTCCTCAATAGTTCCAGCCTTCAGGCTGCTGGGTTTTCCATCAAAAACGTATACTGGTCTTATCCCGTTTTCCGCGAAGGAGACTGACCTGTAGAATAGACCGGAAATGTGTGAAGTGACACGTCCGGAACTGTCTTTGAGTGGAGTACCGTCTGGTTGTCTGATATTACTCAGAAACTGGTATATCACATTGTAAGCGTCTATAGCAAGTGTGAGACCCTTGCTATCCTTCAAGGTAGTCGGATGCCTCGCGGCAATGTCCGATATATCTACCCCCAATTCAGACACACTCCAATCCAGTTCCGGTTATCCTGAACTCCGAGGATCTCCCTTCGCCAATTGATCGGTGTTTTGTAACAGTGGCTTTCCGCAGCCCTCCGTCAAGTTTGTCAACCCGTATGATCGCTTTCACAGAGTGATCTATTATAAACCCGCCAAAAGGGAGAAGCGTGCCGCTATCGATATCCTGGTATATCTGGTTAGTCAAAAGTACCGGTATCTTGAAATCAGAGGCTATTCCCAGGAGAATAGAAAGCTGCTTCTGGAATCCTGCAACCCTTGCCTGATAATCGTTTGATGTTTCGAGCCTGAAGTACTCCGTGAAAGAATCAAGAATCACTGCTCCAGGGTTTCTGGATTTTTCAATTAGCTTCTGCACCTTCATGATAGATAGTTCCTGGTCTTCGAGGCTGTTCAGTCTAAAGAGGGCTATATCGTCATATATATGATCTCTGGATGCAGACATCTGCCTGAATCTCTCTGTTGAAAAACCTTCTGAATCAAGATAGAAGACCTTCTTCCCGGAAGAGGCTGTGTTAATTGCAAACTGCATGCATAGATTAGTCTTTCCAGCTCCCCCTTCGCCAAATATCTCTGTGATTATGGAAGACTCAAGGCCGCCATCAAGCAATGTATCTATACATCCAACACCAAAACCGAATTTTGTGTTGCCGTCCCTGATCTCAACCTTTTGCATGCAGCTTCTTATATTCACAAGTTATTTAATTGATCGGTCGACCTCTTTATCACGCTGCAGAGGTCCAGGAAATTCTCCGAATACAGAACTATGTCCGCCGCCTTTCGTAGGGCCTGACTGTTTGGATTGTAAGCAATGCCGATTTTAGCAACCCTGTACATGGATGAGTCGAAGTCGGAATCTCCCACAGCCAGCGTCTTTTCCACAGGTATATTGTGTCGCTTCTGTATTTCGCGAATTGCGAGTTCCTTTTGCCTGGGATCCACATGCATTGTCCCATCTGCCTTTATGTAACCGTTATCATCGACAGAGATCTCGTTACTCAGGACTGCGTCAAACGGAAAACCTGAAGCAATCCTTTCGGCAAGCCAGCTAATTCCCCCAGAAACTATGGCGATCTTGTATCCTATTTTCCGCAGGTCAGTCAGACCCTGATACAGGTTTTCCATGAATGGTATCTTATTCAAAAGAAAGACAATCTCGTCTTTTGATATCCTCCCTTTCTTTTCAAGCCAAAGGCGAACATCCTCTACAAGAAATTCCGGATACGTAATCTTGCCATCCCTGTAACGGTAGAAGACTGCAGAATTATCCACGCCAAAAGCCCTGTGTAGGTATGACCAGCTACTCTGGTGCTTTGTCAAGACCCCGTCCATATCTAGTGCGATTAGTCCCGTTACATCTGAGGGCATTGTCAGTAGGTCCTCGCGAAGAGTGCCTCGGTACCTGGTTTACCGCAGACAACACAGTTTCCCTTAACTACGTCCTCAATCGGGAGGCCAAGACATGTAAGTTCAGTCAACTCCTCTATTTTATCAGAACAAGCCTTTTCACCACACCAGGAAAGTTTTATCATACCCGTGGTCGACTTTGCGTTGTTCAGGTCCTTTACCTTAACTGTCAATCTATTCATGGTCTCTTTAGCTGTCTTCATGAGCGAATCTTCTATCTCGATAATAGTTGACCTGAGGGTATCATTCAATTCAGAAAGAGCGACCTTCTTCCGCTTTCCCGTATTTCTTGGAACGAGCGTTACGTAGTTTCCATCCACCTCTCTTGAACCGATTTCAATTCTGGCTGGAACGCCCCGCATCTCCCAGTCATTATACTTATACCCGGGAGTGTAGGATTCCCTCTTGTCAAGGTGGACCCGATATCCGCTTGCGTAAATCCTTTCAGTGACCTTCTCGCAATATTCCATTAGCCCGCTGTTTTCTCCCGGTATTGGAACTACCACGAATTGGTAAGGAGCCAAAAATGGTGGAAGAATAAGTCCCTTGTCGTCACCATGCATGAAGATGACCGCTGCGAGGAGTCGACCGCTCATACCGTATGTGGTCTGACTGACAACCTTCCTGTTTCCATCAGGATCGGAGTAGCCAATGTCGTAATTCCTCGCAAAGTTTTCGCCGTACTGGTGTATCGTCCCGACCTGCAGACTCCTGCCGCTTGGGAGTATAAGATCGAACGCGAGTGAATATTGAGCTCCTGGAAACTTGTCCCAATCCGGTCTCTTGTTTATCGTATAGGGAAGGCAGAGTCTCTTGCTAAGGGATTTCATTATCTGCATGTATTCTGTCATCTGACTTTCAGCGTCTTCAAAAGTCGCATGAGCAGTATGCGCCTCAAAGAAATGTACCTCACGATCTCGAATGAGAGCCCTGGTGTGTTTTGTCTCATATCTGTATATATTCACGATCTGATAAATCCGTAGAGGGAGATCAGTGTGCGTACGGATCCATAGAGCGAACATCGGATACATTACAGCTTCACTGGTTGGTCTCAGTGCTAGTTCCACGTCGAGCTTTTCATTTCCTCCTCTAGTAACCCAGAATACCTCACCGGAGAATCCCTTTACATGTTCGAACTCTACAGATAACTGTTCACTGGATACAAGAAGGGGGAAGAGCGTCTCCTGAAACCCCTTGGAATCGACTGCTTCTCTTATGCATTTATCTATAAGAGACATGATCTTGAAACCGTAAGGAGGTAGGACGTTCATACCTTTTATGGGGTATCTCTTGTCAACTAATTCCGCAACATCAAGTATCTCGTTGAACCACTCGCTCGCGTTCTCCTTCCTGTTCTGCATCTATCAGTCTGAATGCTCAATGTCTATTTAATTCTCGAACATGTCTCGATTTCAAGCATTACATGGAAATAGAGCGTTGGAAAGTTCAAATAATTCGGCTCATTCTGCAATAGCATGAATCCGAGCAACCTGGATAGTGACAATTCTACGATCGCGAGCATTGCCAAACGTGTTATACCAATACAGGCCATATCACCAGAATCCGGGGGCCACGGAGAAAAGGAGAGAGCGGACGAGATCTGCAAGTTGCTTAAGGAAATGGGTCATGAGAATTATAACCGATATGATATCCAGGACGATACCGGATGTATCAGATCCAGCGTCGTTCTGAAAATAGGCAATCTTGAAAGAACTCTCTGGATTGTCTCGCATATCGATACAGTACCGGTAGGTTCTCTAGATCTGTGGTCGAGACAGCCTTTCCAGGCCACTGTCGAGGGAGACAGGATATATGGTAGAGGAACTGCAGACAACGGCGAAGGGATCTTATCTTCATTCCTGTTGCTGAAGCATCTCAACATTGAGAGGATGAAATACAACCTTGGTCTGGTTTTTGTCTCAGATGAGGAGACCGGCAGCTCTTATGGAATATCGCCCTTACTTGACAAGGGCTTATTCACTCCTCAAGATCTGGTTCTAGTTCCAGACTCAGGAACACCAGACGGTTCCTTGATAGAGGTAGCGGAGAAGAGTACCCTCTGGCTGCGTTTCATTGTGAACGGGAAACAAGGTCACGGGAGCATGCCCGGTGACGCAATCAATGCGTCAAAGATAGGTATGCGCTTCATCCTTATGATCGAGGAAAAGTTGAGCGGTAGATTCAACGCCTCTGACCCCACCTTTGGTACGCCGCTATCCACATTCACAATCACGAAGCATGAAAAGAATGTGGATAATGTAAACACTATTCCAGGCAGAGATGTTTTCTACCTGGATTGCCGGATTCTCCCGATCTATGACCTCGATATGGTCCTCGATTATATCCACGAGGAGATGACTTCCTTCTCCCAGGCTAATTCGGTATCCATTAACCTGGAGATTGTGCAGAAGGGGCAGGCACCACAGCCCACGCGCCAGGAATCTGAGATTTATCAGCTGTTGAGTAGAGCAATTACTGCAATACAGGGGATAGAAACAAAGGCGATCGGCATAGGTGGAGGTACCTGTGCTGCCTTCTTTAGAAGAAGAGGTATCAACGCGGTGGTATGGGGTATTTCTATCCCCGAAGTTTACCATAAACCGGATGAATATGTCCTGGTCTCGAATATCATTAAAGCAGCTGAAATAGAGGAAAAAATGCTCTATGATTAGTCGCCGTCTGTCTCCGACAGGTCGCGCATTCTCGCAGGTCCGTCAATCTCCTTCACCACTCTTGCGACTGCAGGTGGAACATATTTTTCCCATATACCGCCTTTAAGAATTTTCTGGCGTATACTGGTTCCAGACCATTCGGCCCGTTTCATCAGCTCCATGCTCTCGACTCTGTAATTTCGTTCCTTGAAGAGTCGCTTTACAAGCGGGTTGTTTGAATAGACTCTGTCGAATTTTGGCGTAAGTGCCTCAACATGAGCTACCCATAACGGGTTTGAATTGACATCCTCAATCGGGACCAGGTAAAAGTTGGTTATATTGGATTCTTCAAGGGCAGATGATATCATAAGATGCCGCTCCCCAGCAGTAAATGGATCCTTAAGTGTATGCGAGTACTGAGCGCTGCCAATGCCTATAATGACTGAGCTGTTTTCCTTGAGAATTCTTTTGACAACCTCAAAATGCCCGTTATGGAACGGCTGAAACCTCCCGAGTATGAGCCCCCTCATTTGAACCCTATTCTTTTGAGATATATTATGGATAGTTCAGTCGCGGATCTCCTTTTCGGCTAGCAGGTAGGTTAGACCCATGAGCAAAGCGGCCAGTATGGCAAGGAAGAGTAGCCACCATCCAATGGAGACCCACTGTGAATATGTAGTGGAAGCGCCGTTGATTATCACGGTTCTCATCGCTTCTGCTGACCAGGACACAGGATTGTATTTGGCAACGTTTGCAAGGTCTGGAGCCATCATCTTTGGTGAAAACATCGCGAAGCTTACAAAGAGAAGCGGAAGATTCACAAGATTCACTATCCCAAATATAGTGTTCATCTCCCTGATTCTGATTGCAATCATCGAAAAGATAGATGCAAAAATGAAGGAGACCAGTATGATCGCTGCAACCATGACAAGTGCATCCGGTATAGTAAATCCGTTTGCAAATTTCAATCCGTTAGGCAGCAGGTAGGCAGCCACGACCAGTATCAGTGCCTGAGGCAGTATCCTGAATATAGCGGAGAATATCTTTGAGAAGACTATTGAGCTCCTTCTTATCGGGGACGATAGAAATCTACCCATAGGACCCAACCGCCGGTCGAAGATGATATTTGTTCCCGCGAACATCGCAGTGAAGAGTCCAGTTACTGTAAGAACGCCGCCTACAATGTAGGTAATGTAATTGGCTGCTCCTCCGAGGATGAAGCTTGCGCCGGCGTTACCACCCGGGAAGAACTGAGCAAAGTCAAACGCACTTCCGAAGAGAGCAATCCAGAACAGAGGCTGTATTAATCCAGTCAGGAGAAACACTGGATTCCTGTACCACTTCTTAAGTTCCCGTACGGTGAGTGGGCCTATTCCGCTCATTGTCTCAGCCTCCTCATGTTGAGCATACTCTTCCGGACGTCGCCCGCTTCCTCTGCACGGATATTCCTCCCCGTATAGTCAAGGAATACCTCGTCGAGGGTTGGCTTTGTAATCGCCATCTTTATCGCTTCAAGTTTGTTTTTCGCTATATAATCGATGACGACAGGTAGAAATTCATCAGAATTGTCCACTTTCAGGATTATAGTGTTTGTACCACCGTCTTTCCATTCAAGAGCGCCCTGTACTTTCTTCATGGTTTCTGCATCCTCGCCAGTCTTGAAAGTTAGCGTAATGAAATCTCCCTTCAATCCTTCCTTCAATTCAGCGGGAGTACCGGTAACGAGAATGTGTCCATGATCAATTATCGAGACGCGGTTTGCAAGTGTATCTATCTCTTCAAGATAGTGTGAAGTCAGGATTATCGTGATGTTCATGTCCCGCTGTATCTTCAGAATGTAATTCCACATCTGCGTCCTCGTCTGGACATCAAGCCCAAGTGTGGGTTCGTCTAGAAAGAGGATCTTTGGCTGGTGTATCAGTCCTATTATGAGCTCAAGACGTTTTCTCATGCCGCCAGAATACTGCCTGACATACCTGTCTGCTGCTTCTGTAAGACCAACGAGCTTCAGCAGTTCCTCTATTCTCAGCTCAAACTCAGTCCTTGGGACATCGTAGAATTTCGCCACCATCGTAAGATTTTCTCTACCTGTAAGATCCTCGTCCGCGGTTAGATCTTGCGGCACTACACCTATAATTTTCCTCACTGCCATTGAATCGCTAAAAATATCATGTCCAGCGAGTTTCGCGCTACCGGAAGTCGGTGTTATTCTGGTTGTAAGCATATTTATCGTGGTGGTTTTGCCTGCACCGTTTGGACCCAGTAGTCCATAAATCTCTCCCTCCTCAATGGAAATATTCAGTTTATCCACAGCGAGAACCTTCCCGCCATAGTTCTTTGTTAGATCTGCTGTTTCAATTACCGTAGTCATGGCTTTACACCCTTTCCCTTTTTACCTGGTTTAGTTTCTCCGATTTCTTGGCTTAAAACACTTAGTCGTTTCACTATCTTTCGTAATTCTTCCGATCTGTCCTTAAGGTCATCCTTCATATCGTAAAGGTAATCCACATAGCTCTCAAGATCTGCGAGCGACTTCTCCACCTTAATATATGAAGCCTCCGTATTTCCGTTCGAAGACGGAGATAAGCCTATCTCCTCTTTACCTTTTGCAGTCAAACTGTATATATTGCTTCTTCTGGAGACCAATCCATCTTCCAGCAAAGTCTTCAGCAGCGGGTATATTGTTCCGGGGCTCGGTCGCCAGAATCCCCATGCAGCTCTCTCTATACTGTCCATTATATCCATCCCCCGCTTGGGACCGGAGGAGAGTACGATCAAGACCTGCCATTTCAAGCCTCCATGACGTCTAAACATCATCTCGGGAGATACTCTTCCGAACATAGGACATCTCTTGTTTCCCCATATCGATTCCGATATAATAACAATTTTGCAAGATGCAGCGGGCATAAAAATTACTGATTATCAACAGAATTCCGAGGAATAATTAAGGATAAGTATCTCTATCATACTCTCATCAAGGAACAGGATGGAAGACAGGTACGTAGTTCTGAGAAATGGGAAGATTTTTCAATACTGCGACTCGATCAGGCGTGCCAGAAGATGCCAGAGAGTAGAACAGTTTAAGTGTAAAGTCCTGAGGGCCCCTGCATCTTTCTCAATAGTAAAGGAAAGCGATCTCAGGGATTCCATTGAGTAGAAGTTTGAACATAGAAAATAACTATGCGGGTGCCGGGATTTGGACCCGAGGCACGAGCTTGGCAAGCTCGCGTGTTACCAGGCTACACCACACCCGCTCGCTGGGTGTATTATTCCTTATTTAAAAAAAGTTCTTTTACAGTTTATTCCCGACGGATTCAAGGATCGAAACAATTTTCCAAGTACCGATTCTGATCTTCATAATGGGAGACAGCTCTGTGTTATATTGTATTTAAGCTTTATACCTGATAACTTGGTTAAAAATAATTTGTCTGACTATTACCTCAATGACAGATTTCTCCGATCTTTTCAAATTCAAAACAACACGAATTTCGCATTTTGACCTGTCCAAATAATTGTCAGGAGTTGATTGAGCAGTGCCTAAATTCAGGGATCGTAAAGCACTTATCCTGTCATGCTATTTCGAAATGAAAACAGCTCCTTTTGTTGTACAGAGAGCGAAAAGGTCTCAAGTTTTTAGTAGTTTTGACAACAAAAAACTTTTAATATAGCTATCTTTAAGGATTTACTAACAGGTGTAAACAGAAATGATTGTAGCAGAAGAATTGAATAGACACCCGGAAGTCAGATTCGCAGCTGACTTTGAGATAAGCAAGAACTCTCCGTTTAAGACGGTGGATGAATTTCTCGGTAGGATGAGCAACCTCATCAACCCGGACATGATGATTTTGAGAGTCACAGAAAGTCTCTGTCCACTGTGTGCTGACGAGGAAAAGTTCGATCAGATGAGGATACCTGCAATTGTATATGAAAATGCAGGGGAAGTTAAGTTAATTAAGGAATGCAGTGAACACGGCATAACCAAGGAAAAATACTGGGAGGACTACGATATGTACCAGGAAGCCAAGAAATGGGCTGACAAGGGTGTCAGAATTCTGAATCCCAATGTAGCCTTGCTTGAAGAGAAGATTATCTGTCCTTCACATTGTGGACTCTGCGTGAAGCACAAATCACACACTGGTCTTGGAAACGTTGTAGTTACGAACCGCTGTGATCTGTCCTGCTGGTACTGCTTCTTCTATGCGAAAGAGGATGAGCCGATTTACGAGCCTTCACAGGATCAGATCAGAATGATGCTGCGCAGGATGAGAAACGAGAAGCCTGTTGGTGCAAACGCAGTTCAGATTACCGGTGGAGAGCCCACGATAAGAGACGACATAATTGATGTCATAAAGATTGCAAGAGAAGAGGGCTATGAACACATACAGCTAAACACAAACAGTGTGAGGGCAGCCTTTGATCCTGATTTTCCGAAGAGGGTTAGGGAGGCTGGTTCCAATGTCATATACACATCTTTCGATGGTCCAACTCCGAGATCCAACCCGAAGAACTTCTGGGAGGTTCCGGCTGCACTGGAGAACTATAAGAAGGCCCCACTTGGAGTCGTTCTTGTTCCAACCGTTATAGGGGGAATAAATGATCACTATCTTGGTGACATCATAAAGTTCGGTCTATCCAACATTGACTCGGTGAGAGCCGTTAATTTCCAGCCCGTCAGTCTGGTGGGCAGAATGCCTGACAGAATGAGGGAAAAGCAGAGAGTGACGATACCTGGCTGTATCAAAAAGATCGAGCAACAGACTGATGGAATGATTGGAAGGGAAGATTTCTTCACAGTTCCATCTACAACTAAGGTCTCAAACTTCGTTGAGGCTCTGAAAGGCAAGGACATGTACAAGCTGTCAATACACTTTGCCTGTGGAATGGGTACTTACATCTTTAAGGAAGACGATAAGGTCATCCCGATTACCAGGTTCATTGATGTAAGAGGCATGTTCGAGTATATGGGCGAACTTGGAGATGAGATGAAAGGTTCATCCTTCAAGAGGCTTAAGAAAGTTGAGTCCGTATCAAGACTGCTGTTCAACCTTGGAAAATTCGTGGACTATGAGAAGGCCCCAAAGGACTTCAAACTCAAGGACATGGTCTATAATGCATTTACGGATGGAGATTACCACGGCCTCAAGGCTTTCCACTACAAATCAATGTTTGTTGGTTTCATGCACTTTATGGATCCATACACATACGATGTGGACAGAGTCGAGAGATGCGACATACACTATGCAATGCCTGATGGTAGAGTCGTTCCATTCTGTGCATTCAACGTAATACCGGAAATGTACAGGGATGCTACTCAGAGGAAATACTCTATTCCTGCAAGACTATACGAAGAGAGAACTGGAAAGGTTCTCAAGAAGGAGAAATACTTCAGAGATTACACAATGCAGGAGAAGAGAAGCATACTGAAGTTCTACGAAGACAGTATAGGGAGAAAACTCAGGGAAGACGAGATAGGACTTAATCTCCAGGAAGCAATTCCAGTCATATCCTCGGCTAGACCCGAGTAATCCCATTCTTTATTTTTTATCTTTGAAAAAATACATTATTTTACACAACACCGCTGACCTTATGGTTCGTATTTTTGGATCCGACCCTGATGCCTTGTTCAAAAATTCTATATATGCGGTAGCCTCGCTGATGCACAATTTAACAGGCCTCTCACTTAATACAACGAGACGGTTTAATATAGCGAAAGTGAACGGGATGGACGCGATTGTGGAGATTGCAAATTCAATAATAGCTGAATTTGAACTCAACAACAGCCTCTTCTATTCCATAGAGAAGATTGGAAAGAAATACGTTGAGCTCTCCGGACATAAGTTCTCAAGAAACGTTAGCTGGAAAAACGTGCTAAAGGCAGCTACGTATCACACAGAAATTGGCTCTTCAAACGGGTACGTGGATCTCACGCTGGATATCTGAAACAATAGTATTCTTTTGTCGAAGCTGATTGGACTGATAAGAAAATAAGATAAACTGTGGTTGCATCGCGCTTCAAATGAGCACCTACGTTCCGGAAAAGATATTCTTTACGAGGGGAGTTGGCAGGGCAACCAGTCAACTGGAGTCATTCGAACAGGCATTGAGAGATGCCGGTATAGCCCAGTTCAATCTTATTAGCGTGAGCTCAATCTTTCCACCAAACGCAAAATTAGTGAGCCGTGAAGAAGGCATTTCACTTTTGAAACCCGGTCAGATTCTATACACAGTTCTTGCAAGGAACACATCAAATGAATTGAACAGGATGATATCCTCCGCGATCGGATATGCCCTCCCTAAGGACCGCGAAAGATGGGGCTATCTTAGTGAACATCACAGTTTCGGTGAGACTGAAAAGGTTGCGGGAAATTTTGCAGAGAAGCTCGCTGCAGAGATGCTTGCCAGTACCCTCGGAGAACGGGAAGATCTCGCATGGGATGAAGAACAGAGTGAATATGTATTGAAAGATCGGATATTGACTACGAGGAACATTTGCTCTACCGCAGTAGTGCTCAAACATGATGAATGGACGACAGCAGTTGCGGCTGCAGTCCTCATAATGCCCTGATGAGAGAAATATGGCTAATTCAGTAGAGGAAAAGTGGCAGAACGAATGGAAAGTGAATCATGTTTTCGAACCAAAACTCGATTCGTCGAAAAGAAAATTCATGCTCACGGTACCATGGCCATACACCAGCGGACCGCTACACGTTGGACATGGTAGGACCTACACCATAGGAGATATAATCTCAAGGTATCTGCGGGCCAGGAGGTATAATGTCCTGTTTCCCATGGGTTTCCACGAATCCGGAACCCCGGTGATCGCCATCGCACAGAAGATAAAACAGGGCGACCAGGCTACTATATCTCAGTACAGGGAATATCTTGCACAGTATTCCGAGAAAGATGCAGAAGCCCGACTAAAGTCTTTCACCGAACTTGAAAATATTGCAGATTATTTCTCCAACGCGATTATCCATGACTTTACGAAGATGGGTTATTCAATAGATTGGACACGAAGATTTACCTCTGCAGAACCCATGTATCAGAAATTTGTTTCCTGGCAGTTCAGAAAACTGAATGGCCTGGGTTACCTGAGCAGGGGAGATTATCCCATTTTATACAGCATCGAGGATCAGAATCCTGTCGGAGAAGACGACATTAAGGATGGCGATACTGATAAGGTTTCGATTGAGGATTTTGTCGGAGTCAAATTCAAGGGTAAAGAGTTCTCTCTTGCTGCAGGAACTCTAAGGCCAGAAACAATATATGGCGTCACCAATCTTTGGATCTCTCCAAATGGAGTCTATTCACTAATCTCTTTGGATGGAGACAGTGTTGTAATTTCGGAGGAGGCTGAGCAAAAACTCAAGTTCCAGGGTCTGAGCGTAAAGCATATCAGAAGAGTCACTAGGGAGGAGATACTCTCCGTTGAATATACAGTACCATTGGCTGGAAATAAAATAAGGGCCTACCAGAACGAGTTTGTCGATCCGGATAACGCTACAGGGATTGTCTATTCTGTTCCGGGGCATTCCGTGATGGATTATGTGGCGTTACGCGCAATGCATCTAGACCTTGACCCGAAGATCGTGATACGGGTGCCCGATGATTCTGATAGCAGTGTCTCAAACCTTGTCAAAAAACTCAAGATAGAAGGACCAGATGATAAGGATAGGATAAACGAGGCCACACAGATCCTTTACAGAGATGAATTCTACAGCGGAATAATGAACAGTGATTCCGGCATATTGTCTGGCATCAAGGTGAGTGAAGCAAGAGAGGTCATAACCAGCGCATTGGCAAAGGATGGTAACGTATTCTCAATTTACGAGACTTCAAGAGACGCTGTTACCAGAGGAGGCTCAAAAGTTATAGTTGCGGTAGTGAAGGATCAGTGGTTCATTGATTATTCTAAACCTGAATGGAAAAATGCTGCCCATGATCTGGTCAACAGCATGTCCTTCTATCCCGATTACATGAAAAGGATCTTCAATGATACAATCGACTGGTTGAAACAGAGGCCATGTGCCCGAACAAGGGGCCTGGGAACCAGGCTTCCCATGGATGAAAAGTGGGTGATTGAGTCATTGTCAGATTCGACCCTGTATCCTGCGGTATATACAAATTCTCAGGAACTGAGAAATATGCTTGAAGACGGAATTGACCTGAATCAGGAACTTTTGGAATCCATATTCGGCGATGATTCTGGAGCGGAGAGCCATGAGACTACACTAACCAAAGCGGCGAGAGAACAGCTGAACTATTGGTATGGTGTTGATCTGAGAATTACAAGTTTCCCTCACATATCGAACCATCTCGCTTTCTACATAATGAATCATGCCGCAATATTTCCACCCGGAAAAATGCCTGGAGGAATCATGATTTCTGGAGTGGTAACCTCAGGTGGTGCAAAGATTGGGAAGAGCAAGGGAAATGCAGTTTCACTTGTAGAAGTTGTTGAAAGACATTCGGCAGATATCTTCAGGTTATCGGTTGCTGTTGGTGCAGATACCTCGTCTGAACTCGACTGGAATGAGGAATTCGTAACTCTTCAAAAAAAGAAGATAGAGCAGTTTACAGAGTTAATGGAATCCTTCACAGAGGAGAAAAGGCCTCTTAGCTATATTGAGAGGTGGCTCGTCTCCTCATTTTACCAGAGACTGGAAAGATTCCTGAAGGATATGGACATTTACAATATCCGCCAAGGATACATCAGCATACTGCACGAGTTCATGAACGATCTCAAATATATGGACAAGAGAGGAGGAAGCGTCAACGCGGTTCTCAGCATCGTTATCAGACACTGGCTGATAGCGCTTGCACCATGCATTCCTCATCTGTGCGAGGAATACTGGCACAGGTATGTGAAAGACAGTTTTGTTAGCATGGAAGTTATGCCAGAAGTACCTTCTGATTTCCCAGATCTCAATGTCCTGGCGTCTGAAGAATACACATCAAACGTGGTTGATGACATAAGGCAGATCATGAAAGCAACTGGCATTTCTCCGAAAAAGATCTCTATAGGCGTCTCCGGAGAAACGATGAATGAGATGCTGGAGAAACTCGCATCCGGTAAATTTGAATCTATCCCTGGCAAATACAAGGGCTTAATACCTGAATACATGAAGATAAAAAGGGTGCTGAAGCAGGTGGAGGTAGACGAACTCACTTCACTGGAAACTAACAGGGAATACTTATCAGACATCTTTGAGTGTCGTGTTGAAATTCAAGAATCTGAAATCTCCATGAAAGGCAAGAACGCATGGCCAGGAAGACCGGTTATTACACTTGAATAGTCCTGTTCGGATCAGACCATCTGTCTAATTGCGCTGAACACGTTAATTTCGATGCCAAAATTCTTCAAATCCCTACCTGCGTTTCTAATGTAACTGTAGGCATGCCTTTTTGCTATATTACCAGCCTGTGCTTCGCGCATCAACCTGTAGAGTATTTCGAATCGCCTGAACTCTTTCTTGATCCCTGCTGTATAACTGGTTTTAACCTGTTCAATATCTTCCTTTTCCCTGAGAGTCTGGAATAAAATCTGAGCCGAAAGCATAGATGGGTAGATTCCTTCACCTGTTATCGGAGAAACTGTTCCGATAGATTCTCCTACTCCTATTACGTTTCCAGTGTGCATTGATGAGAATAATGGCTTCAGCCTGATATCCCTGGACATAATCCGCTGATGTCCATATTCAGATAAAGAGGAGGATATTCTGTCCAGATCGTAAGAACCTGCGCCAACGTGATACTTATCCCCAAGTGGAAAAATCCAAAAATATCCTGATCCTCTTGAAAAATACCTGAATTTGAATCCACTCTTTTCCTCAAGTTCAGTCAGGTATTCCTTTGTATGCATCCTGTAATCTTCTACTTGCGGCAGCAAACTTCTTGAAACACCGGTGGCATCAATGATGAGATCGAATTCGCCCGTAAACTTTGCTTTAAATGTCCTGCAATTTGAAATCAAGTCCAGTTCAAGGCGGTTCTTGTCATACGTGCAAAAACCCGTGGTCCTGAAAAGGAGAGGCTTTCCTGAAGGCCCGGTGAATTCAACTTCTTTTGAAGTAGATAGGATATAATCGTCAAAGTCCAATCCCGTTGGGGAAAGGAGAGCCTTCAACTTGTTAGAGTTGGTTGCGTATCCGCACGGGATGTAATAGTCAGGTCTCCTCGGATCGAATCCTACCGCATCGAAGCCGTTATCAGTCAAGAGGCGAAGTAGAAAAGAACCAGCAGCGCCAAGCCCCGCTATTCCAATCTTCATGAAAGGGTATTTTATGCACCTCTCTTATTCTTTTCTGTGGCGCTCATCGTTAGAATTGCATATCCCGGGAGCAGTTTTACCGGATTCCAGAGGGGCAACGGCAGTCACAGCGTGGAGGATTCCATACTCTTGACATTGAAAGATCACTCTCTTTCCTCATGGATGAAGTCCGCAGCAAGAACAGACAGAGGTGTCTCCGCGTCCGGCAATGTCATCATGATTGAAGACCAGAATGATCCGAATAAATCACTGCGAATGCTGAATGCGTTCACTAAAGATGTCTTCTTCTCCGCGTATGCAAAAGTTGCCAACGATTTCAGGCCCAGGCACTGCATTTCAAAAACATACGCTTACTTGGTTCAAAAACCAAAAGTCTGGTATGAAGAGACAGTAAAGAAATTTCAGGGCAAGCATGATTTTGCCTCTTTTTGCAGAAGGGACCAGAGATCTGCCATAAGGAGTATTGATTCGATAACATGCGAAACGGAGGGCAAGAACATCATCACAAGGTTCCGCGCAAAGAGTTTTGTCTGGGAACAGATAAGATCAATCGTCGGGTTCTCGAACTCTGACCTTGCATCGAATTTTGAGGATCCATTCACAAGTCCTCCTGACAGGAGAATAGTTGCTCGACCTGAGCCTCTTATCCTTGAGAGGATCGATTATGAAAACGTGAACTTTACTAACGTAGCTTTCAGAGCCAAAGAAAAGGAAGCCATGGAAGCAATAGAAAAGCTGCAGATACAGGGTTTCATACAGGAGAACATACTCCGTTCCATGCGCTCAGGCAAGAAAAAGCTGCAAGCAGAGTTATAATATCCATAGACTATCCAGAGACATGCTCTTCTCTGAGGCTGTGGAAGTCTTCGAACAGGTTGGTCAAACCAGAAAGCGAAATGAGATAACACAGTTAATGTCCGACCTCTTCACTAAAGCGGGAAAGGACCTAAAGAGCCTTGTTTATCTGATCCAGGGCGTGCTCGCCCCAGATTATGAAGGCGTTGAAATAGGCCTATCTGACAAAACAATCATCAAGGGATTTGCAGACATATCCGGAATCGACGAGAATCAGATAACGGGCATGTTCCATAAGACAGGAGACCTGGGAACATTGGCAGAGGAGTTATTGAAGAACAAGAAACAGATGTCACTCGAAACTTCTGATCTTACCGTCACGGAAATTAGGGAAAAGCTTCTTGCGATATCAAAGGCATCTGGGAAGGGCAGCTCCACCCTGCGTCTGAACCTTTTTAAGGAAATTTTGTTAAATGCGTCTCCTCTAGAATCCAAGTACGTATGCAGAATTATCACGGGTAAGCTAAGATTGGGGGCATCATATATCACGATACTTGCCGGCCTATCGCAGGCTTTCAATTACGAAGACTCAGATCAGGTAGAAATCGCCTACAACTTCCACCCTGACATTGGTCTTATTGCGAAGATGCTGCAGGATGGCAATACGAACGAGCTGAAGGAAATCGGTCCGGAACCGGGCGTACCGATCAAAGTCATGCTTGCAGAGCGGCTTCCTGGAATAGAGCAGATACTTACAAAGATGGGTGGTTCCGCAGCATTTGAATACAAGTATGATGGGATTCGAGCACAGATACACAAAATGGGTGATAAGGTTGTCATTTATTCCAGAGGTACAGAGAACCAGACCGCGCAGTTTCCTGATATTGTTGCATCAGTAAGGAACACTTTCCAGGCAGATACATGCATATTGGATGGGGAAGCTGTACCTGTGAATCCGGAAACCGGGGAGATATACCCCTTCCAGGCTGTATCGCAGAGAAGGGGAAGGAAACATGACCTTGATAGTGCAATGCAGGAAATTCCCCTGGTTGTCTTTCTCTTTGACATCCTCTACCTTAACGGGGAGTCACTGGTCAATAAGAGTTACCTCGAGCGCAGAGGTCACCTTGATTCCCTCTTTGTGGAAAACAGCAGCTTCAAGAGGGCTTCCCAGATAGTATCTTCCAGCGTGGAAGAGATTACGACTTTCTTCAACAGCTCTATCGAGAATGGTTGCGAGGGCGTCGTAGCAAAGAACGTGTCTGAAAAATCGATATACAGGGCAGGGGCAAGGGGTTGGCTATGGATTAAGATGAAAAGAGACTACCAGGTCTCACTCGCTGACACCCTTGATCTGGTTATCGTAGGTGCTTTTGCAGGCCATGGTCGTAGGAAAGGAACGTATGGGGCCCTCTTGATGGCATCATATAACAAGGGCAGAGATGTATTCGAGACTGTATGTAAGCTAGGCACAGGATTCACTGATGACATTCTATTTGCTTTGCCAAATCGGTTATCTGATGTACTGAGCAACGAAAAACCGATCAACGTTGATTCCAAGATGGAACCAGACTTCTGGTTCAGCCCATCCCGCGTCCTGGAAGTCGCAGGTGCGGAGATCACACTCAGCCCAGTGCATACATGTGCCATTGGAGTTGTCAGAGAGGATTCTGGAATTGCAGTCCGATTTCCAAGGTTTACAGGTAGATTCAGAGACGACAGAATAGCCTACGAGGCTACAACAACACATGAGATCCTAGAGCTATATCTTGGACAAAAGAAGAAAACGTCGTCTGATAAAAACCAGACCGACGCATAATTAAAATTAAAAAAGAAAATTATGTTTACTCGTTTCTTGGTCTTCTGTCTCCGCCGTTCCTGTTGTAGTCGCCGGATCCCCTTCTGAAGCCGCCGCCTCTCGAGCCGCCGAATCTCCTGTATTCGTTTTCGTATTCCTTCTCGCTCATGTCTAGAGAGTCGTTTACTTCAGATACTTCTTCGGTGCCGTCGCTTAGGGAACCGTACTTTCCGACATTCAACCTCATATGGCCTCTCACGAGGGATATGTAGCCGTTGTCGATGTATATGGTCTTCCCGTCTGAGACCTGGTTCGCCTGGTCGCCCCAGAGTGACAGTGTAACCTTCCCGGTTTCGTCCGCTAGTGTTACTTCAGTCACAGATTTTGATTCCCCAAATCTCGTCTGTATTTCCTTTGGCTCACTTACTGAGACAACCTTGCCCAGAACGTTTACACGTCTAGACGAGGGAGTCAAGTCTTTAATTTTGGTAGTTCCTTCCATTCGATTACTTCCTCTTTTTGTCTAAAAAGACCGATGAGTATAATACAGAGATATTAAAGCATATTGTAGAGGCTTTCCTAAAACTATCTATTTTGACTTAACCTGACAAGAGGAATACAACACAGGAATAGGTAGTTTTGGGAAATCATCACTAACATTCTTCATGATCTACCCGCTAAAATAAACATTTTGACAGGTTACATCTCAGAAAGTCAAGTTAAAAATTCGAGGATGATATTATCTGCGAATTTCATGCAGTATGTGCCCAGATTCTGGAATAATGAGTTTCGTCATGCCAAGATTTACAGCGTTAACAGACCCTGGTAGGCAGAATACAGCCTTTCTGGAGACAATGAATCCAGTTGCATTCGATAACATCGAGGATGAACCAACCTGTTCCCTAGACAATACTTGAAACTGAATCCCAAAACCTGTAATCTCCTTTTCAGCTATGGATCTAACTGCCTGAATGGTAACATCGAACTCTGTAATGCCAGTCCCACCAGATATTACCAAAATGTCGCATTCTTCAACCATTTTTTTTACAGAGTCGGATATCAATTCTAAGGAGTCTTTTACAATTCTGTACTCTACTAGTTTTAGCTTATTTTCATCAAGAAGTCTCTTCAGTGCAATGCCGGAAGTATCATTATCTTCTGTCCTCGTGCTGCTGCATATTAGGATAGAGAATCTAGGATTAGCATCCGGTGATACATGCTCATGCAATCCCCTTCACCTTTCTGTCAACTTTTATATCCTTTATAATAGTCTCCGGATAATTGCCTGTCGCATCCTTTTCAAGGTACTTTGTCATATCCCAAACCGTCAGGAGGGCGCTTGATACGCAGGATAAGGCTTCCATCTCCACACCAGTTCTATAATTGGCCTTTACTGAACATGTTACCTCAACAGTGTCCCCTTTTATCGCAAGAGTAACGTTTACCCCTTCGAGAGGTATGGGGTGGCACATAGGCAGATTTGTGGCGGTATTTTTTGCAGCCATCAGGCCAGCGACTTTAGCTGTTGCAAAAACATCCCCCTTCTTGATTCTACCCTCTTTAACCGCCTGAAGCGTACCTGGCTTAAGATGGATCGATCCTGACGCAGTCGCACTCCTCGGGACCGTAGGCTTCTCTGATATGTCAATCATAACCTTCGTATACTGCATCAGGGAGGAGAATAAAAATTGCGCGTGTCGAGAAGTTAAATAGGCTTTATCGGAATACTCTGAATTATGTTCACGAGGGTTCAGGACGAAGTTATCGATGTTTCGAAGCTGAGACAGGAATTTCATCCTGACGATTTTGGAGGCCTCGTGATATTTGAAGGCGTTGTGAGAAAGGAGGAGAACGGGAATAAACTTCATTCTCTTCACTATGAATCATACAGGGAGATGGCTGAGTCTCAAATGTTGGAAATTGTCCGTGCAGCTGTGAAGAAATATGGTCTTGTTGATGCAGGCGCGGTTCACAGAATTGGCGATCTTCTTCCAGGTGAGCCTTCAGTTGTAGTGTTCGCGTTTTCAATGCACAGGAAGGAGGCATTCCGGGCCTGCGAGGACATTATAGATCAGATCAAGGAAAGGGTCCCTATTTGGAAGAAAGATGTTATGCACTCTGGAAAAGACAGGTGGCACGATTAGTTTATCCACCGCTAACTGGCGGAAAGACAGCAAGCGTGTCCTGATCACTTACTACGCTTTCGGGTTCAACAAAAGTCTCATTAAGCGCAAACATGAAATTCTTCTCCTTCTCGAAAGATGAATGCTTATCACAGATCAGCTTTACCACATCTGCAACCGTTGACTTCGGACTGACAGAAAATATATCTTCGTCAGTCCCCGCCAGTTCCCTGTACCTCGCAAAGTATCTGACTTTCAATTGAATCTTCCCTCTTCCAGTATGGTTCTCGTTTCTTTGTCGCGATCTGGAATGCCTCTTCAATAGACTCTTCTGAAACAGAAGCATCCCCAAGTTTCAGAGCCCTCGTGTAATTGTCGTTCCGCATTAGGCATGGCTTAAGCTCCCCAAGAGAAGTCAGGCGCATTCGTGTGCAGTTATCGCAGAAGTGATAATTCCTCATTGGTCTCACTATTTCCACCCTGGCAGAACCTGTAGGCAGCTGAAGATGGAAAAGGGGCCTGTCATGCAGGGAGTTATGGTCTACGTTAACAGCCATACCAGCCAGCTCTTGCTCAAGCGACTCAAGTGAGTAATGATATTTCGTGTAATCTTCAGAATTCTCCAGTTCTCGCGGAACCTCGTATTCTATGATCTGCAGTATAAAGTCCTCCGACGCGGAGGCGTTTATCATATCCCATATGTTGTCTGCATTTATGCCATTCAGAGCCACAAAATTTACCTTCACCGGAAGAAGCCCAGCTTCCTGTGCAGCGTGAACTCCGTCGACCGCTTTGTCAAATGCATCCACTCCGGTTATGAACTCAAAACCCTCTCTGTCGATGGAATGCATTGACACATTAATTCTATCCAGGCCCGCTTCCTTGAGTTCAGGTGCGAGTTGTCTGAGCCTCGTACCGTTTGTCGTCATAGAGATTTCCCCCGATACGATGGACCGCGTTGCGCGAACCAGGTCAACTATATCCCTCCGAAGGGTAGGTTCACCGCCGGTAAATTTTATCTTGTTGATACCCTGCTTATGTGCGACCCTGATAACGCTGAGTATTTCATCGAAAGACATCTCTCTCTTTTGAATACCTGTGCCTTCCATGTGACAGAAGAAACACTTGAAGTTGCATGTTGTATTGACCTGTATTCTCAGGCTGGTAACATGCCTTCCGAAATCGTCCACAAGCATTGTCTCTTAAAATGGATAAAGGGTATTAAGCTTTTGTCACACAGCCAAGTAATTTTAGGAAAAATCAACTATTTCGGGTCATAGTCATGCAAATGGATCAATTTATCTGATCAATGGAAATAGGATAGAATATGCAGGAGAGCAGGTATTCCAGACTGGAAAAGCTGAAGGTTCTCGGTCCTACGGGTCTTGACCCCTTCCAGGAAATGAGGATCGCAGTAATAGGTCTCGGAGGTACTGGAAGCCAGATGGCGTCGCTCCTATGCCGTGCAGGAGTGTCGTCTCTAACCATCATTGACAGGGATTATGTGGAGGAGAGCAATCTGCACAGGCAGCTCCTGTACTTTGATGAGGACATTGGCAAAAGAAAAGTGGATGCAGCCGAGACAAACCTGAAGATGTCCAACCCAGGCACAAGAATAAACAAGATATTCGGCACTTTCGATGCGGGAAAGGCAGATTCCCTGCTCAGCGACGTTGACCTGGTTATGGACGGTACGGATAACATTACTTCCAGGCTAATCCTGAATGATGCATGCGTTAAGATGCGAATCCCATGGATATATACATCGGCTCTGGAGACTTACGGTCAGGTTAAGGCCATTCTGCCAGGAAAATCTTCATGCTTTGCATGCTTCAATGACATTCCCATTAATGCATACCCAACTTGTGAACAGATCGGAGTGCTTTCATCAATCCCAAGCATAGTGGCTGATTTTGCCTTTATTCTTGCGTTGCGCATATCTAAAGGGGTTGAGACAGGAAGCGAGCTGTATCACTACGAAGGATGGCCGCCTGCTATGCAATCCGTTCGCATTAACAGAGCTAAGAACTGCAGATCATGTGTCAGGAATGAATACAGATACCTGTCTTCCGAATATTCAGGGCTTGATTTCAGACCGCTTCTCTAGTTTCAGAGCTAATGAGATTCCTTCTCCTCAAGGAGGGTCTCCTGCCTGATTGGCGTTTCTGCTATTCTCTTACCTGTGATATTCTCTATCGCTCGAGACAGTGCAGGAGGAACACCTATCGTTGGTGATTCTCCAACCCCCTTTGCGCCGATCGCTATGGGCGACCGGGTATCAGCCAGGAACAGTTTGTATTCAGGGAGCTGTGTTGCGATAGGAAGTCCTGCATCTGAAAGCGAGGCAGTCAAGAGCTGCCCGTCGCTGCTATACTTGAGTTCTTCATACAGTGTCTGTCCAATCCCCTGTGCCATTCCTCCTTCGACCTGTCCTCTAACAACCTCAGGAGCAAGAGCTCTTCCAACATCGTAATATGCGCTGCACTCCTTTATGTTTACCTGGCCCCTGTTGTTTACCTCGCAGGTGACAAGATTGCTTCCCAGTGAGTTCATATTGCCGCTCTCCTTGTAGTTGTAGAAAACGTCTGCCCCCTCCTTAAGGAGGGCTGCGGTGGCAAACGTTCCATGTTTTGAGACAAAGTCCTTCTTTATCTTTTTGCAAGCTTCGAAAACGGCCATTCCGCCAACCATCGCGGATCTGCTGCCCCATGATCCGACGCCGGTCTCCATCATGTCTGTATCTCCCATCTGAAGGGACACAAGATCCGGGTTAATTCCGAGGTTCTCGTTTATAAGTGACTTGACAAACAGCTCATGCCTCTGCCCATGGGAATTTCCTCCAAGCCAGACCCTGACTTTCCCATCCTTTATCAGGACCCTTGCAGTCTCCCCCATGCTGAATGCTGGTACGAGAACAAAGAACGAGAAGCCAGGTCTGTACTTAAGTAGTTTTCTGTAATTCAGTTTTGAGACGGCATCGGTCAGGAATGTCTTTGCAGGTGGGACATACATTCCGGTTGGTGACGTATACTCGTTATCGGATACGTTCAGGAGTCTTACATCCACGGGGTCCATACCTATTTCGTCTGCGAACTTGTCCACCATTCTTTCAATGTAGAAATGAGCCTCGGGTCGGCCTGCACCCCTGTACGGTCCCATTTTTGGTTTGTTGGTAAGAACTGCGAGTGCCTCGATATATGCATTATCGATCTTATAGCCGCCAGTCATCTGCATTCCGATAAACCAGGATGCAAACTCACCGCCGCCAGAATAAGAGCCTGAATCGACAAGCAGCTTACCTTTGAGACCGAGAATTTTTCCTTTCCTGTCTCCATACAGGCTCACATCGGCCATTGATCCGCGACCGGGATGGCTTGCACTCAGGTTTTCATATCGGCTCTCGATCCATTTGACAGGTCTTCCAGTCTTCATGGATAGACGAGCTGCAGCGATGTGCTCCGGATAGATTCCGCCCTTCAGGCCAAAGGCGCCGCCGGTGTCGGTCTGGATAACGTGCACCCTCTCCTTTGGCAACTTTAGCACTTCAGATAATCCTTCCTGTATGCTGAAAACTGACTGAGTGGGGAGCCACACCGTAAGCTTATCTGAAGAATAGGAAGCGACGATCCCCCTTGTCTCAATAGGACTGTTTGCAACTCTCCTGTTTATCAGGCGATCTGATACTTCTATCTCAAAGGCATCTGTCCTGAAATCCTTTCCGAAAACATTTCGCCGGAGTATGTTGTCCTTCATGAATGGATGAATTGGCTCCGACTCCAGGGCCCTTTCCAGGTCCACTACGGGCTTTAACGGTTCTATCTGAACGTCAACAGATTCCATCTGATCCTCAGCATCGTATCTGTCTTTACCGAGAACCGCTGCAACCGGCTGTCCCATATAATTCACATACCTGTCAGCGAATACCGGCTCCATCAGCCCTTTCTGATCCTCAGTTGCATCTTCACCCACCGACGCCATATAATCTGGAAAGTCCTTGAATGAATACCCACCATTCACAGAAAGCAATTTTCCACGGGAATACTGGCTCCTAACAATGGCCATATGCAACATTCCCGGAAGAACAATGTCATCCACGTACCTTCCCTTTCCAGCGGCTATCTCTTCAATTGTGCTCATCTTTATCTGCCCTGCCTTGGAGATATCTTCTCTTCCTCTTCCTCAGTTTCCATGTGTTTGGCTGCCTCCTGTATCGAGTCAACGATGCTTCCATAACCTGTGCATCTGCAAATGTTGCCCGCTATGGCTTCCCTTATCTCTTCCCTGGTTGCATCCGGATTCTTCTTGAGGAGCCAGTATGCAACCATTATCATTCCGGAGGTGCAGTAGCCGCACTGCATTCCGTTCTTCTCAACAAAAGCACGCTGCAATGGGTGCGGCTCCTTGTCTTTAGAAAGACCCTCAACAGTGGTAATGGACTTGCCGTTTGCCTGAACTGCAAATACAGTGCATGACTTAACGGCTCTTCCGTCTAGAAGGACAGTGCAAGCACCGCAGTTGGTCGTATCGCATCCGACATGCGTGCCCGTGAGATGAGCATGCTCTCTAATCAGATCAACCAGTAAAAGCCTAGAATCAATCTCCTCTTCATGTGTCTTCCCGTTTATTGTAACTTTTAGTTTCGTCTTACCCATTTCAAACACCCATCGCCCTGTCTATTGCCTTATGTATTGCCTCCTGCGCCACCAGACGCAGTATGTCTATCTTGAATTCTGCTGTTCCGTAACCGTCATCGGAGGGCTTAGCTTCCGAAATCATCTGCTCAATGGCATTCTCAATATTCTCCTCAGAGAGTCTCTTACCGGCAAGGAAGGCTTCTGCTTTCACTGCCCTGAAGTTGGTGGGCCCCATTGACGTCACCCCGAGACCTGCCTTCTTGCACATTCCCGTTTCATCGAGGACGATATATGCTGCGACCGCTGCGACTGAAAAATCTCCAGATCTGCGTCTATGCTTTACATACGCACCCCCGCTAGAAGGAGCGGGTTTCCGTATTTCTATCTCAGTTAACAGTTCACCTTCCTCCAGTCCCGTAGTATATGTGTCCAGGTAAAAATCAGAAGCAGATATCTGTCTGGATCCATTCGGACCCTTCAACGTATATCTTGCATCAAGTGCGAGCATAACGGAAGGAAGGTCGTTTCCGGGATCACCGTGAACGCAATTTCCTCCGACGGTTCCCATGTTCCTGACCTGAGGATCTGCTATCTGGGAAGCTGCTTCAGCCAGGATTAGAAGCTCGTTCTTCACTACCTGCGAATCTTCCAGTTCAGCGGTTCTTACCAGAGAACCAATCTTGAGAAGCTCTCCATCTCTTTTCAGTACGTGAAGATCTGAGATGCCAGTAATATCCACCAGATACGGAAAAGATGCAAACCGCATCTTCATCAGGGGTATCAGACTCTGGCCGCCAGCCAGTATTTTTGCCTCCCCTTCGTGTTTTTTCAGAAATTCAATTGCTTCAGAAACGCTTTTCGGTGCGATATATTCAAAAGACTGGGGATACATGGTATAGAAGATTAAACATTTGTATTTAATTCTTCGATGTTATTTTCAGCTTCTTTCCATTCTCTGATCGATTCAGTGAAATCACTTCGGCGAATATGCTGATGGCAATCTCCCCAGGAGTCACTGCCCCAATATCCATGCCGATTGGCGTATGTATCTTCTTGAGAAAAGAATCGCTGACTTTCCCCTTGAGCTGCTTGAAATCATATTCTGAACGCTTTCTGCTTGCTAGGAGGCCAATGTAACCCGGCTTGAACTTTGACAGGTGTTCAAGAACCTTAAGATCATCGTTACCCTTGGTAAGGATAACAACGCAGTCATTCTCACCGTACTTGACAGAATCCAGTGGCTCGATAATATTTCCGTCTGGGCCAGTCTTCAGATCAGACAGATCGACTATGTGAGATAGCATACCCAGGTCGGGAGACATTTTAGTTATGAGATCAGCGAGATCCTCTTTTCCTCCCTGTTTGATGATAACCATCCTTTTCTTACTCATGAATGGCTCAAGGAATATCTCGATGGTACCGCCGCAGAACGTTTCTACAAAGATCTCGTCGATATTCACGTTCCGGTTCATCTCAAGAATAGAATTTTCTGCCTGCTCAAGATGCACCTTAACTACCTTTGGAGAACCGCTCTCTGCGACCGATTCCACATGTGAAGAAATAGCATTCTCTGGGCAAGCGCCTCCGAGGGTTCCATATAGAACCTCGCCTTCTTCCGAGAACACAACCTTGAATCCTGGTTTTGCGAGCGTAGAGCCCTCAGCATTTATCACGGTGGCAAGAACGAATTGCTTCCCCCTTTCAGCCAATGAAGATACGAATGAAATTATATCATTATTGTTCATGCAACTGTAAATGGATACTTGTTATTAGCATTATTCTAACTTTCATTTATTTCAGAAATATCCTCTGATTTATCTAGCTTAAAGAACTGGGCAGATAATCATTCTATAACTGAGTATAATACCCCAAGGAAATTGGAAAATGGCATCTGAAACATGCATAGTTATACTTGGTGCAGGTAGCTCGAAACGATTTGGCTCGAATAAACTGCAGTCACGCCTTGCGAGAAGACAGATTCTGGATTACAGCGTCGCTTCCAGCCTTAAATCCGGTATCGGAGACGTTTATCTTGTCTATTCGGACGCAGCGATTATACCAAGTGCATTTAAGAATAGCATTATCCCAATTTACAATGACAAACCGGATCTCGGGATATCTGCCTCGATATCAATCGCAGTAAGGGAGATTTCCTCACACCACAATGCATGCCTGATCACGCTTGCTGATCAGCCGCTGATCCCTTCCTCGCATTTCAGAAACTTGATCGATAGATCCAGAGCAACCGGAAAAGGAATCGTTGCAACAAGATGCGGGGATAGGATTGGAAACCCTACACTGTTTGGAAAGCGCTATTTCGCAGATCTTCAAGTTTTGCAAGGAGACAAAGGGGCCCGACAGCTAATTCTTGATAATACAGCGGATCTGGAGTATGTGGACATGAAGGATTGCAGGTATCTTATGGATATAGACACCGCGGAGGACTTCAAAAAAGCAGCCTCACTTCTGGATGTTCTCTTCCCGTCTGGATTCTTTTAAACGGTCCACCTTGCCGCTCAACCATGGTACTACTTCTCTTATGAATGAAGGACCATGATGTGCAAAGAAATCCAGGTTGCCTGGCGTTTTGAAAATCATTCCGTTCTTCACTGCAGATAGGTTGCTCCAACCTCTCTTCGTCATGAGGTCTGGTAGATCTGAATCCGAAAAGTGAGAGAACATCTTACCCTCGTAGATGATCATATCAGGATTGCAGGACTTTACATACTCAAGGTCTGGAGAAAGCCATTCCTTGTCTCTCCCTGAATAGATACTTCTCAGCCCATACCTGTTCAACGTGTCTGTAATGTAACTAAACGCCCCAAAGGAGGTTGGTGCCGCAAGATCAATCTCAAGATAACATGTCCCCGCTGAATTCAGCTCAAACTTCGGAAGGTCTTGCATCAGCTGTGTCGATAACAATCGCGAAACATCACCAGCACCGAGCACGGTACCGACCTTGACAACTAGGTCAATAACGCCAAATAGGGATAACGGGAGTTCAAAGCATACAACCGGATATCTTTTTGATAGTTCTTCTGTGAATTTATCCTGGTACCCGGATATGGTGAATATGACATCTGGCTTTAGCTCATCCAGGATCTCATATCTCACTGAACCGTAGGAACCAATCTTCCTTATTCCTGACGCTTCAGCAGGTCGAACGCAGAATGCAGAAATTCCAACAAGCCTGTCACCAAACCCCAATTCAAAAAGTATCTCAGTTATCGATGGACTGAAGCTTACTATTCTTTCTGCAGTCTCCGGAATGGAGATAACTTTCTGCCGATACGAATATACGTCCCTCATCTTATCAGAAAGTTATTACTTCATACCCTTCCTTGATGTAATTCGATATGATTGGACCGACATTATCGATCAGGAGCCCCATCTTCTGGAGTCCGGGATTGAGATTCTGCCTGTTTGCAACTCCTGAACAAGCAATGGGCATGATCTTCAGATCCATCAATTTTCGGACTGCGCTTACGAAATCGACATCACCATCGGCGATTGCGTTTTCAGATGGTCCGAAGAATATGACCTTTACATCGTCCAAAAGATTGTTTCTCTTGACGTTCAGGGAATAGGTTATACCAACCATTGCTTTCTGTTTCTCTTCAGCACCTGAAACTATGATAATAACACATTTTCCTGCCATGCTACACTATGCCTAAATCTAACTTAAATATTCTGAAAATAGATAGTTACGCTTAATCCGAGAAGCCTCTCTCCTTATTGACATTCTTTGGCTGTCTCAGCCACATGACAGTCAGCAGAATCGAAGAGATCACACCAAGTAGCAACATTATGTAGAAACTGATTGTTAGGTTAGTCAAAATAATGAGGGCGGTCGCCACTGCAATACCGGCGGCCCCTCCCACCGTTGCTCCGACCCCCCAGACAAGCGAGTTCGCAGTCGAAATGTATTCATGCGGAACAATCTGCCCAATGTATCCAAGTACAACGGGAAATGTGTTGTAAACTGAAATTGCGAAAATTGCAAGTGAGATTAACATGATCAAAATGTCGCTAGTCTGCATAAAAACGAAGAATGCCAACACTGAGATAATGGATGTGACAGATACGACAACGGCACCACCCTTTCTCGCCGTAAGTCTCGCCAGGAACACCTGCCCAAAAATAGCTGGTATCAGGATAACAGAAAGTATCTCGGTCAGATAAGTGCCGGAGCCCAGGTACTTTGACAGATACTCAGGCAGGAATGTGGTTATGGCGGAAGTGAACATGGACCGTACAAAGATTAGAGCTGTCAGCACAAAGAGGAACCATCCAAATCCTGACAAACTGTGCTTCGCAACGTTTTCTACTCTATGCTGTTTCTGCACCTTTCTATAATCCGCTCTTCTGAATGTCGATAAAGTGTAATAAACGAGGAAACTGGCGATTAGCATATACAAAGCAAGTGAGTACAGCCCGTTCGTATAACCCAGTGTTGCAACCAGTGCTCCTATTATGAGCGGTGAGATCGCCCTTCCAGTACTTGCGATTGAACCATTTAATCCCAAGAATATCTCAAATTTTCCCTGAGGGTATACCAAAGTCAACACGCTACTTCCGAGCGGATGGTAGAATGACTGCCCTAAGCCAAGCAGACATGTACCGAGAAGAATCAGGATCACTCCATATTGTGGCGCCTTGAACGTAATGCCAAATACAGCAAGGGCTGCGGACTGTATTGCAAGTCCCAGGAATATAAGGAGTCTATCATCATCCATGGAATCGGCCAGGACCCCGATAGGTGTGCTCAGAAATCCCGAAATTAGGCTCTCTATGATTGCACCAGATCCGAGGATTAGTAATCCAATGTGAAGGTCTCCATAATACACAATTAGTAGAGGAAACATCAGGAAGTTGCCATCATTTACAAAATGTGCCATGGAAGTTCCAAAAAAGAAACGAGTTGATGAGCTGACGCCGCGTTCTTTTACTTCCACTGCAGGTAATTTAAGCAGTGTACTTAAAGTTGAGATGCATGAATAATACGTTGTGTTGAAACTGAAGCGGACTTATAAGCTCGACAAGAGGTAGAAATGTACTGCTGACTTACACATTTAATAAATCGGCTACGATTCTTGCCGGAAAGCCCGAGTGGGGTAATTTGGATATCCTATAGGCCTGCGGAGCCTCAGATCCGGGTTCAAATCCCGGCTCGGGCGTAAGATTAAGAGTTCAGCTCCCCGACATAGAGACTGGCTATTTAGGCCAGTCTCTCTATATACAGAGACATGAACTTCTATGATTTGTCGTAGCTTTGAAAGAGAATATGAGTTAGTTGTTCCTTTTAAGCAGTCTTTGTTAATCTATTTCGAGTGCTCTCCCTTCATTGTATCTAATCACATTCCCATTATCCATAAGGCAACAGATCGCTTCAAACAAAATCTACTGCTGTTTCGTCCCAGGAATATCTGTGTACATACTTTCCATACAATTACATATGACCAGTTTCTTCATGAGTGTTTAGAACAGTTCCTTCTGACATGATATCCAGTACCTGTAAAGCACATGCATATACAGTATGAGCAGTTTCAAAATATATATATATATCAAAGAAGCATGGTTTTGAATATGCTCGAGAAGAGGAGCAGGTGGATCGCATTCTTCTCTGTAATTGCTGCGATTATTGTGGTTGCACCCGTCTCATATTATGAGATCTCTTCTCATAATACCGGTTTACCTGTAGTCTCTGTAACAGAACAGAATGCAACCTATAACTGGACTTATGATTTCTCCAACTTATCGGGTGTTTTACTCTTTAAAAACATAAGGATCGTGCCTAATGGGCAGGGACTCTTTACTTATAACAATACAACAGTTGGCAAATATCTTCGTGCAAACAATTCCCTTTTTGATAACATATCCACATCGGCAGTGATTTTAGGCAAAGGTACCAACGATTCTCACCTTAATCTTGCTATCTCTGCTAAATTCGTTAACGGAAACCCAGAAAACCCCACATATTGTTTGCAATTAGACATGATTTTGACTGGTTATATTGCCCCTACCTTGATGCCTACCAGTATGGATATTATCCAAGGAAACCAGATCAACTTAACCAATTCCGACTATCATCCACTTTCAATTTGGGGTGTTCTTTTGAACTCTACAAACTTGTCGGATGGGCTCAATTTCACTAATACCTGGTACTGCCAAAATAAAGATGGGTATTCACAGAATACTAACAATGTAGAGTATACTAAAAACAATAACACTTATGAAACCACCTTGAGTATGAACTTCACTAACGCAATTAACGAGAGCTCTCCTACGCTGTATCGCTTTAATGCCAGTATGTGGTACTGTATGTTTCTACCCCGTTTGCTATCCGATAACGGTCAATGTTTCCCTCAAAATTCCTTCTGGATTACAGTACAGCTGAATGGATATTCAGAGCCAGTTGATCTTACAGATTACGTAAACATGAATGAGGTAGTGTAAAATGACTAATATATGGCGGTTTTCAGAAGGAAGGCGGCTTCGTTCTGTAATAGTTGCAATGGTTCTTATTTCTGTAGGCTTTTTCTATCTGTTTGCCGCTGCACCTGCACTGGCAAATCCGAATAGTTACTCATACTACGGATACAATGGGTATCTCGGTAATGACACCATTTACATGTCTACCGGAATTCCCAGTGGGGAGGACGTATAGCTGGGTAATACAACGTCTTGCAATGCAAATAGTAACTATTGGGAAGGGAACCCATCTGTTTCCAACCCTCCATACAAATATACAAATACTTCCATTGGAGTAATGACTGGTTCGGATAGTTCCCTTTCTAAAAGCATTCATCCGATCCAGTTCAAAGAGGATTATGTCTCATCCAGCTTGGAGATATGTATCCCAATTACAACTATAGGAGAGTACCAGTGTAATTACACAAATCCCACCGGGGAACCAAATCACCCGGTATTGGCTAATAATTTGACCGGAAAGCTAAATGGTCCACGCCCCGAACAATATACACCGAAAGAATGCCTTACAATGTATGACGGTTCTGATTCTTCTTACAATCTTACTTGTTACATGGATGCCCAGATTAAGTCAGAAAGTCCCAGTTTAGCTATTGAACTATCCGATGCCGGTACCTTGATTACGTTACTTAGCGTTCTAGCAGCGCTTAGTGGAGTCGGCGCGATTGGAGATTTCCTGGCTTATGCAGGTCTTATCAATCTCCTAATGGCTGAACTGGACAGAAACTGTATCACCGGATCAGGTATAGTTATGTCTCATGGAACATCTGGCCCCTGCAACCAATATAAACAAGATTGCCAGGAGTTTCCCGTGATAAACGGAACTCAGAAGTACACTTCGCCAGGAGGTTCTGGCGCAAGTTATTATAACTTCTCAAATCTCTTTTCTTTTAGTAGTTATTACAAATTATGCCTTCCTGAATGTTATTTCAATACCCCCGGAAACGTAACGTTCAACGACACAGTATGTAACCCACCGGTTTGTCCGGGAGGAACAGCTGTCCAGTTGATTAACACTAGTATAGTTATTCCATTTGTCCCAGCATACATTATTGGAGGATATGTATACAATTCCTCCGGAGCTGCGTGTGCTCAAAAGAAAGTTGTGATACAGGAAGAAACCTGCTTGTCAGGAGTGCCTAAATGCTATGATTATTATGAAACAACAAGCAGTACCGGTTATTATCAGTTTTTCGCAGATCCAGGGCATTCATATTCTGTTGCATTAGCGTCAATTCCAAGCGATCCGCAAACTGTATGCGCGTCGGGTCACGGTGGGAACACTAATGTTAACTTCCATGTTTGTCCAGTGACATTCACTGAAACAGGGCTCCACCAAAATTCTTGGTCTGTTATATTCGATGGATTTTCGCAATCCACTACTTCGAGCTCCATGACCTTTTATGCGAGCTACTTCGCCAGTAGCAGTTCCTATTCATATTCCATTGGAACGGTAACCGGTTACACGCACACTGCTTCACCCGTGAGCTCCATCAGCATCCCAATGACTGGAGGCAATATTGTCAATGTGACATTCACGCCAACAGATCTATACACAGTAACATTCGACGAATCAGGTCTTCCTTCAGGATCTTCATGGTCGGTTACCTTCAATGGACAGACTGGACGTGAAAGTGCAGGAACCAGCATATCATTCTACAACATCTCCGATGGTACATATAGCTACAGTGTGGCATTAACCTCTGTGGATCAATCAGGTACCATAACAACATATTCCCCGTCTCCATCGAGCGGTGACATCACCGTGAATGGAGGTGGTGTCACCAAGTCTATTACATTCACGGGTAGTGGATGCGTCAACGGTACCACCGAGATACTTCTCTCTAACGA
>JBJKSG010000001.1:0-53792 GCA_046704325.1 Thermoplasmataceae archaeon | reverse complement strand
ATATGGTTTCATTGAAAGGAAAGTAACTAAGTTCGGATCAGGTGCAAAGGTTGATTGCCCAAAGGAGTTCCTTGGAAGAAGGGTTTATCTTGTCATAACCAGAGAGAAGGAATAGTGTCCCACACTCCCTTCTACTTGCGCAGTAAATTAGTTTACTTGCAGTTACGAATATTTCATCTAATAAAATTATCAGCGATTCCTGCGAATAGAGTCCCAGAATGAATCTCCGAATTCTTCGAGGCTATTGAACTGGCCTGCGCCATGCAGCCACTCACCGCCGTCTATTGTAACAACTTCGCCATTTATGTAAGAAGCTAGATCTGAGATCAGGAATGCTGCAAGATCTGCAAGTTCTCTGGGATCTCCGAGTCGACGCATCGGATTTCTGTGGATCATTGCCTCGGAAATTGCCTCTACTGGAACAAGATTATTCCATGCCCCCTTTGTTGGGAAGGGTCCTGGCGCGATCGCTACGTTTCTGATATTCTTGGGTCCCCATTCAACAGCCAGCGATCTGGTAAGCCCAAGCACTCCGGATTTTGCAACAGCGGAAGGAACGACATATCCTGAGCCTGTCCAGGCATAAGTAGTAACTATATTGAGAATAGTTCCCGAGGAACCGGATTGTATCCATCTCTTCCCCATGTCGAGTGAGCAGTGCACGGTACCCTGGAGAACTATACCGATTATCGTATCAAATGCCTTTGTGGAGAGATCCTCAGTTCTGCTGATAAAGTTTCCAGCAGCGTTGTTAACCAGAACATTGCATTTGCCTATGGAATCCTCGATATGATTGAATGCTTCTGTAACCTGTGCAGGGTCTCTGACATCGCATACTGAATAGGCTGAGTCAATGCCATTTTCCTCCATCTCATGTATTGTCTGCTCAAGGTTCTCTTTCTTTCTGCTCAGGATACCAACCCGGGCCCCGAGGCTCCCAAATCGAAGGGACATAGCCCTGCCAAGACCAGTAGCCCCGCCTGTAACTATGACATTTTTTCCCTGCAAGAAATCTGGAGCGAATCCTTTCATGCTTAGCGATACATATTACGCATATATGAGTTGGTTGCCCTCGGGGCGATCCGAAAAAAAATTTAGCGTATAGATTATCGCAGGAAGTGCTCAATATAATAATAGCAGATGCAGAACTCGAACTCATTCCAAAGGAGCTGTGGAAAGACAGCGACATAAGAGATTATGCATCGAAGAGAGGACGACCTCCTGAAGAGCTCCTTCTTGACTCTAGTTTAATGCACAGGGCAATAGATAGGCATTTTCCGGGAGAATCCAGAAGGAGAGGGCGCCCGGACATTTTCCATGTGCTGTTGCTTGTCTGTCAGGAAAGCATACTCAACAAGAAGCATGGATTGAGAGTATCAATCCACACGAGAGATGATTTCTTCATATCGGTGAATCCGGAATCCAGGATTCCGAGGTCTTATAACAGGTTCATTGGCGTGATTGAGGATCTATACAGGAAAGGTAGTATTGTGGCTGATGGGAAAACTCTACTTTCGCTGGAGAGAAGGAAACTTTCCGATATTCTCAAACAGTACGAAACGGTGCGAATACTATCTCCAACCGGAGGATTATCTCATGCCTCGCAGGTTGTTTCCGGGGATGGTGATCTCACGGTTGTGATTGGTGGCTTCACACAGGGTGATTTCAGATCATCGATGAAATCGTTGGGAATCCAGTATTCCATTTTTGAGGAGGAATTGACCATCTGGACCGTTGCATCGGAAATAATCGGGTCTTACGAACGTTCAAACGGTATGGTACTTTGACATTTTAAATAAATATCAGGATACATTGATCTAAATGGAAACTGCATAAATTACTTTAATATCATATCAATTACGGTGCACTCGGAGATCAATATGGCTAGAATGCATACCAGGAAGAAAGGAAAGTCCGGTTCTCACAGGAACAGGTATACCGCTAAACCGTCCTGGGTAAAATCCACAAACGAAGAAATCACAGATGCAATTGTTCAGATGCGCAAGTCCAACCTTACGGCATCACAGATAGGGATCAAGCTCAGGGATCAATACGCGATCCCTTCGACCAAGAGTTACATGGGAAAAAAGCTCTCCGATATCCTGGAAGAAAAATCCCAGAAGACTGAAGTCCCCGACGACTTAAACAGTCTCATCCAGCGTTACAAGAGGGTCAACGAACACCTCAGGCTAAACAATAGAGACAAAAGCAACATGAGAGGCAGGAGTTTAATCATGTCAAAGATACTCAGGCTTGTGAGGTACTACAAAAAGACCGAAGTGCTTCCGCAAAACTGGAATCTTGACAAGGTCTTATGAGCTCAGTCAGGCGGCTAATCAGCACTGATTTTTACAACAAACTCATAGATGCAAATCGAATAGTGGATTCTGAAGAATTTATCCGGATTATAGCGCATTATGATGGAGATGGCACCAGTGCCGCAATAATCCTGCTGAAAACACTGATGCGTAAAGACAAGAAAGTCCATTTGAGTTATATAAAGAGTCTTCTTGGAGAGGATTTCAGGAAGATGCTAATGGAGTACCCGGATTATCTGACTATCGTCGTTGATGCGGGTTCGGACCAGATACAGTATTCACCGGAGTTTGAAAAGGCGGTTATTTTAGATCATCATTTCTATCGGCCGTCGCCCGCTCATGCTCTCAACATCAATGCAAGAGACTTTGGCATAGACGGCACAAGAGGTGCTTGTGGCTCCACTATGGCCATGGTCTTCTCCCTGGTTGCATCGGAGGAGAATGCTGATCTTCTGCCGTACTTTATCTCGGGAATGATTGCCGATAAGCAGGATCTCGGCGGAATTACAGGCCTGAATCAATCGCTACTGGAAGAGTATATTTCAATGTACTCTTCAGAAAGAGGGATCAGCCTTGAAGGTACCAGCTTACTAGATGCAATTGTCTATTCAACCGATCCATTCTTCAATGAACTGACCGGCAACCCGGAAAACGTAAGGAAGCTCCTTTCAGAATGCGGGCTGGCAAATGACATGGCACCCGGAAGCCTCAATGAAGATCAGAAGAGAATGCTCGAGAAGAAACTTGCCGCACGCCTTATAGGTCAGAAATGTGGTCTTGAGGCCCTGCGTTACCTGGAGGCGGACCTCCTGCGATTCCGAAATATAGATTTCAACTCGAAGGAGTTGAGCAGCATTATAGATGCGAACGCAAGAGTTGGCAAGAACTCAGTCGCTGTGCAGTATTTTCTTGGTGATTCAGATCTCAGAAGTGAAGTCCTGAACGCATGGAAGACCTACAAAACAAGATTGATTGATTATGTCTACAGATCACAGAAGGAGGTTGGGGTGTTATCTCATCTACAGTACTTCTATGCCCCGGAATCGGAGATGGCAGGCAAGATAAGCGATATTCTCATGCTCTACTTAGCGGATCAGAGTAAGCCCATTGTAGGTTTCAATGTCGGGGAAGAAACCACAAAACTTTCCGCTAGAGGAACGATGCGAATGGTCCGAAATGGGCTGAACCTGTCCAAAATACTGAAGAGTGCATGCGAAACAGTTGGCGGCTCTGGGGGTGGGCATGATGTCGCAGCAGGGGGCGTCATCCCAAAGGGGAAGGAGAGGGAATTTGTGGAACTGGTTAATAACATTCTTCGGGAACAGGGTTCACAGGAAGCTCTATCCGATGACCAGGCTAAATGAATATTGTAATATTTCAATGCGTCTAGACTGCTGAAAAAGCCCTGCTGGACTAGCAAAACTAATAAATTAGTTCATATATATAGTCTTGAATGAGGCGAGTTGGGATATACACACAAAATTTCAGGTTCTACCATGAGTTGCTGAACATCCTGAAGTTCTGGAAAATCCCGTGTGTCTCCTTAACGGACCCGGATAAAGTACCGTATGATGTGCCTGTAATCCTCAGTTCATCGGATGACCAGAATACTGATCATGCCCAGATAAAGAGAGCCGACCCGATGGCTGCAGTGAGAGGCGGCATTCCCTTCCTTCTGGGCAAGGCCCAGTTTACGATGTTTGTCATAGGTATAGATCCCGGTCCGAAACCTGGACTGGCAGTCCTCGGAGATGGTATTCTCCTCGAAGCTTTTGAGACTGTAAACATTTCAGCGTGCGTTAGGAGCGTTGAGCTGTTATACAAGAGCTACGTTTCGAGGGAAAAACTGATCCGGATCGGAGATGGAGATGCCCCGAATAGAGACAGAATCCTGAGGGAATTAAAACCGATGGAGGCTAGGATAGAGATAGTGGACGAGTCAAATACAAGCCAGCCTCACCAGGTTCATGACAATGCTGTATCTGCGGCAAGGATAGCGCGTGGACCAATGCATGCATTTCCTGCAAACATCGCAGGCTACCGAAGAAGACAGGTCTTGGAACGGGAATTTGTCACACTGAGAAAGGCGATCGCCCTCCCGGGATGATCAACGCTTCCATTTTGGCTGCCTTCTTGCGACGGATCTGTTTCCAGAAGCATATACAAGGAATATCATGAAAGCAACCACAACTGCTGCTATGTAGTATATCCATGTATAGTTGGGCGGTGTTCCATAGTAGAAACTTGAAGTCCCGGAGACATATGCGGCAGTTGTGCTTACGTAGACGTTCAGAGTATTCCTCCCGTTGTTCAGAAGATATGTTGCCGAAGTATTCACTTCCACATAATATGTCGAATATGGAGCAAGTGTTGCAATGGTGTATTTTGTAATGTTATCTCCGTTAATGGCGAAGTAGACTGTGACATTATACAGTGTTACTGAGGTCGGATTGTTTACATCTGCATGCATAGATATCGGGTTTACAACCTGGAGTTCGAAAGACCTGCTGTAAGTAACAACCTTTGAACCGGCAAGGGCAGAACTCTGCATCAGAATGAATAGTGTCTGGGAGGTTGATGGTGCTGTGAAGTTAAATTCCTGGTAAGGGGACGACTGGTTTTCAACGTAGGTAGAGCCGGTTGGCGATATGCCTGTGAGGTTATTGCTAGATACTATCAATATTACTGAATAGTTGGTGAACCCATACGTGGAATTAGTCCAGATGGTGAAATCCTGTCCTGTATATACGGACCCATATGAAACTGAAGTGGAAAAGACTGAAGGGTACGCAGTTGAGCCGGAGGAGGCTTCGCTCAGGGCAGCACTGCTCATGGATAGCAGGAGAAGAAAGAGGGCTGCTATGATAAAAGCCTTCCTCATCTTCTACCTCTCCCTCTCACCGAAGATAATATGAGACCGCCAACCACGGAGACCGCTATGATTGCAATGCCTATATAGAGAGAATAAACCGGGTTTCCACTGAAAGAAGAGATCGCAGTGCCGGTAACAGTCGGTTTCAAGTTAACAGAAGTTGATAGAGATACCGGAATATTGAGTGTCTGCGATATATTGCTTGTAGAGGCGAACTGAATCGTCGCGGTACCGGCTTTGAACGCAGTCGGAGAGAGTGGGGTTACATTTAGATACACAGTCTGTGTCGAGTAATAGCGAAGATTTACGATGACTCCGAGTTTCGAATTCAATGTAGCGTTCCAGGAATAATTGGAGGCAAGAGATCTTGAATCAAGTGTTGCGTTTACAGTCAAATTCGTGTTTCCGGTGTTTGATAGAACTACAGGGATACTGACAGTATTTCCGTAGACTGAATTTCTTGCTGGGATCAGATAAGCGTCAAATCCCGGTGCACTCGATACATACACCTTTAGAAATATTTTGTAGGTAGATCCTGAGGAGTAGGTTGCGTTGACTGGGATCAGATTGATTCCTGCGGGTAGATTATCCGGCAATTCGATGTTTGCAGATAGCGTGACATTCTGTCCTGGCGCAAGTTCTACTTTGCTCTTGTTTGTAGTGAGTGTTACATTTGAGTAACCTGACGATAATGTAAGATTTACGTAGTTGTTGCCCTTATTCAAAATGAAGAAAGATACATTGCTAACGTTACCGCCCTCCACTGAATGTGAAACGTTACTCAACATTCCGGAAACGAAATTGTATACGTTGACCCTTGTCAGGATAACATTAACGTATGTGTTCTGTGCTTCAATATCTCTTTGCACCGTAGAGGACCATGTTATATTTATTGTAGACCCGGTATAGTTGAGTTCTTTGAGAACAACTGAGCCCTCAAAGCTGTAGTTGCCGACTGGAAGATATACGCTCTCCCTTGTGGTGTTGAAGAGTATCACACCATTATTTCCTTTGATTGTAACATTGCCAATCTCGTAAGTATTGCCAAGAGTTTCCACAACGTAAGTGTTGAAAGCATTCTTCATTGTGACATTCACTTGAACCGGTTGCCCGAAAGATGGCACAGTGATAGACTGGATCGAACCAAGGCCCCTCGATACGAAATATGTGTAAAGGGTGTATGAACCTCCAGGAAGATTTGCACTATATTCGCCGTACGCATTTGCTGTGGAGTTGGAGACTAATACTCCCGTACTGTTATAGAATTGAACAGTGGCATATGCAACAGCGGAGCCATTGTATCTGATTAGTCCATTCACAGTGGTAGTAGCTGAAGATATTGCAACGTTCACTACTACAGTACTCTTTACGGGCGTTATTACGCTGGTTGACCCTGAGACAGTATAATCAAGACCATCCCTGCTGTAGTTATATATGAAGTGAATTGTATAGCTGCCGTATGGAAGAAGAATGGAGCTGTTGGTGCTTATTGTATATCCAGAGGAAGTTGTGATAAAGTAATGCCCGGTAGTTATCCCAAGGTTGTTGGAGAAATTTACTATTGAACTCTGCAACAGGTGTGGATTCACCTGCGTATTGCTTGTAAGATTAGTCTGCGAAATGTTTGACGTTTGGCCCGACGCAGCGTATGTATTGTAGTAGCCGGGTGTAAGATTTGTGGCAGAAACCTGAACTCCTGCGGTGTTATACACCATGAAGACGCTTTCGAGACTGAAAAAGTTCACGAGAGATGAGTATGTGCTCCCCGAAGTAAAGTTAGTAGAGAGTGGTACCGGTACGATCTTTCCAGAAATGTTTACCGTTGAGTTGACTGATATTGCAGATACTGTGTAAATACCTGGCAAGATAACCCCTGAGGCAGTATTATTTACGATGTTGAAGGCGTAATCCTCAAGACCCGAAAATGAAAGCTGACCGGTTACCTTTGGTCCACCCTGACTGTCAAGTGAATATCTCAGATACGACGCTAGCGGAAATGCTCCCACCTTGTAACTGAATGTTTGAGATGAGATAGAATATGTGCCGTTGTTGTATAATGGAGAATAGATTAGTACCCCAAGTTCCTTAACTGCGTTTATCGGAAATATCGTAGGTACCGAAGTACTCTGGGAGATTTGGCCATAAAACACAGGAATTGAATTCTGAGTGATCTCAACTATACCGCTAGTAAGCGGAGGCCCCTGTCCCCCGCTAGGCAGGGATAGGTTGTCGAACGGGTAGGCAGTTAGATTATTCTGATATGAAAGTCTCATTCCTAACGATAAGTTACCTAGAATCTGAATAGTCTTGAAAGAGCCAGTTGTCAGAGTCTTCGTTAGATTTATTCCACTGAAATAGGCAGCGAACGTGTAGATATCGACAGGAACAAGGAACATGTAATTGTGAGACGAACTATATGGACTGGTCAGTAATGCGTTACTGGAAAGTGCCTCGAAGTAACCGGTCTGATTTAAGGTAGTGTTTGTAGTCGCGGTGAGATTTGCATAATATCCTTGCGTTAGTTGCAGATTTATAGTGGTGTTCGAAGATATAAGCTGTGAACGGGCAAATACCATCATCCCCAGGTTAGCGTAGGTGGTGTAATATCCAATGGGCAGTGTAACGCTATACCTGTTGGCCGTCACTTTAGCAGTATAGTCGAGAGAGATGTTACCGTCAAGATAAAAGTTGATTACGCTTGGAGCTACGCCGAAGACGGTTCCCGTGACAGTCGCGGCATTCACCGGGTTAAACAGGAAAGTCTTGTTGCCGCCCCATGTCGGGAACGAGGCATACTTGTCCGTGGAGATGTATCCGCTTCCGGACGAATATACAGTATAATTGCCCGGGGGAACGCACATCGTGGCAATCCCGGTGCTGTTACTTACAGCGGTTGTTGTAAATCCGTTCGAGGTTGCAGTGAATGAGGCACCAACCAGTGTGTTGTTACCTACGAAATCACTGGAGAAAATAGTATTCATGACAAGTTGAATGTTCTGTGTACTTGTGGAGCTGGGAGTTACCGCAACATCGGAGATGTTACTGTATAAGTTACCATCATAGGACATTGAGACGCTGTAGTGTTCTGGCGCCATGTTATTGATACTGTAATTGCCGTCCGCTATCTTGGTAGTATACGATTGTCCTGTGGAAGAGTTTGTGAATGTCAGCGTACCAGAATTGATGTTAGACGAGGTAGTTGCGTTCGAATTGATCTGGTGTGTCTGTTCAACTCTTCCCGTAAGGTTCCCAGGGGTGACTGTAAAGTCATGCGTTATGACATAACCAGGCACTCCTCCCAAAGTGTTGACTCCTCCGAGCCTCTCTCCCTGTGCCTGTGTCACAGTCATATTGGTAAAGCCAAGCACGTTGTTACTTACCTCATACAGTGTATTTATCTTGCCTGTGCTGACATATATAGTGTCATTTCCCGGCAAAGCGGTAATCTGGTAACAGCCAGTTGCGTTTGTTTGCGTAATCTCATGCGGTATTCCATACTGATCAAAGATAGTGACATTAACTCCTGAAACCGGGGAGCCGTCGGGCAATGTGATCTTCCCTTTTACGATGGCGCCCGGGTAGTAGGCAACAATCGGATTATATCCAGTATATATGCTTGAAAAAGCGGGTAAGAGGATAACGGTTCCGTAACCTTCCTGTCTGTACTTATACGCAGTCTGAATGGGGACAACAGTCCACGCCTTCGTGTGATTCTGATAGTCCTTGTAAGGATTCCATGGCACTCCTGCATACACCAGTTCAAAATTGCTCATGTTCCAGGCTGGCATGATGGGGGCGGTAGTCTGGTTAAACGTCAATCCCGGTACCTGACCAATCGCACCTCCAACTGCTGTAGGTGGATATCCTATTGTGAACCTGTATATGCTAGTGTTGTAGAAAGCTGAATTGTATACAATGTTGTAATTTGTTATGAGGGCAGTAGTCGGAGTTTTGTTAAGTGCGTACGTGTTATTCGAAGTGACTGCATATATCTGGTAGTATGGATAAGGTACGATTTCACCTTCAAAGGTGTATGAGAGCCCATCCGTAAGATATGCTGGAGCGTAGAATATTCCCGGGTTAGTTCCGGACACCGGGAAAAGACCATTCGGGATTCCGATGTACTTGATGCTGTAACCCGAAGTAGTCGTGAGCATCTGATAAAGATTCACAATTGTTGACAGCGGATATTTAGTCGAAAGGGAGCCAGTAAAAACAGCAAACAGCGCATTCTCTGCAGTGAGTTGTTTCACATAGTGGCCATACGTTGCAGGATCGTTAAGGACCGTGTTGATGTACGAGCCTGGATTTGCAATTGCTCCGGCAAGGAATGTCGCCTCGCTACTTCCAAGGTAGCTTGAGATTGACTGCATGGTGGAAGCAGGAATGCTGTTACTGTTGTTTTGATATATTCCCTGCATGACCCTTGCTATGAATAGAGATATTATCTGACTCTGGTTCTGAGCAAGGAGAGTCTGCCCTCCAACCTGGTAACCTTGCTGGAAATCGTCTGCTACTGTTGGGTGTTGACCGACTGCCATTTCCTGGAACCCGTAGTCCCACCAAGAAACAAATGATGGCCTATCATTGTAAGGCACGTTTGTATCCTGTGTCGATAACCATGCGAAAGCCTGGTTCAGTGGATCTGAAGTATTGGTTATGCCAAATCCATAGGTTCCTACAAACTGGTTATTACTGTACGAGAAGTTTATCAGCGGCTTTATAAAGGAGGGAAGTGAGTTATAGATTTCCTGATTTACACCTGGAGCAACGTTCTGTGGAACTGCAGCGTTTATTGCCCCAAAACCTGAGGGTATTACTACTAGAAGCACAACAAGAGAGACTACACCGGCTCTTCCGACTGAGAGGTTTCCCTTAATCGATTTCCTTACACCAAGGGATTCACTTGGTGATCTCCTCTTTATCTCATGCGTCTTCATAACATCCACGAAGTAAGCAAGGAGCGCTCCACCCATTATTGCATAGGCCGGGGCAGCGGTTACGTTGAACCTCGCCGCTGCGAAGCTCATATAAATCGAGACAAAAGCGAACACGAGGAAAAACAATAATTCCTCATTCCTTTTCTTCAAGAATGTATAAACCACGAACATGGCACCAGCCATTCCGAGGATGAACTGCCCGATGCCAAATCCGGAAATATACTCGCCTAGAGGAGGCGCTGCGGCTTCTGCGATTGTCTGATAAACCCGAGTTTTTATAAAGTAGCCTTCACCAGCAAGTATACTCGGGATGGCGGTTGGTGAGATAAAATCAACAGCGATCAGAGCAACTCCAGCAAGAACCACGAGAAGAGGGATTGTGATAATCCAAGGTCTTCTTCCAATAATATTGACGATTACAGAAAGACCAAACATGAACAACGCGATATATGCCGCGTCGGTAATCCATGGAGATACCTCTCCAAGGGAATTGTAATAATAGTAACTCATCGAAAATGAGAGCGCAAAGAATAGAACGGAGATATATGTCAGATAGCCGGTTGGTTTCCTTGCAAAGAGGTTGTAGATAAGCTGTACGACGAAGTACACTGCCAGTATTGCAAGAACGTATGCGAACCCCTGCCAGGCAAGCATGAGCGCACCAAGAGATGCCCCTGCAAGCAGTGAATATATCGTTGAGAGACGGTTTGTAGAATAGTAGTCCCTGACTTCACGTAAGTGCTTCCTAATACTAAGATCACGGAGTGATTCGAAGATCTTGCCTTTACTGGCAGTGGTAACTGCCATTGCAAAGAAATAGAAAGTGAAGAAGGCAAAGAACAGTTCAGGGGTGTGCATTCTTCCATCGGATAGGATACCAGCTGAATAGTTGCTCGGCATCAGAACATAAAGTACCGAAGCGAGCATCGCGGGTTTCTTTCCGAATATGATTTTTGCAGTTAGATAGACTGGAATGACGAGCAGCGCCCCGAAGAAGGCGTCGAATTCAAGAAAAGAGAACGTGATAACACTCAGTGCATTATAGAATGGACTCGCAAGAGTGCCTATGAATACGTTGAATACCTCGAAGAATGGATTCCTGGGGTTAAAGCTTCCCAGCGGGTAGTTGAGTGCTGCATCATGCATTAAATAATGTTTAGTTGTGAAGAAATACACTATCACCCTGTAATTGTAATACGGGTCACTTCCTCCAGATACGTTTAGTCCGTTGATACCCCCGCCAAGTGTTGCACTCCATGAAAAGTAGTTTGCCACGAATAGGTATAGTACTATCAGGACAGCCAGTAAGCTGAATTCTGGGCTTCTGTACAGAAAGTCTCTGAGTCTTCCTAGTGTGCTTAGATCGTAGTTTAGTTCGTCGCTCATTGCCAGAGAAGCGTAATGAAATCTCCGTATAAATAACTACTATAAGCATGTGGAATTTTCCGCATTGTAATCTGCTTTTCTATATACTTATATCTCAGATCAATCATCTTTCGAGATAGAATAGCAGAAAAACCTTCTTCGAGAATCAGAAAGACATATCTTTACTGTTATAAGGTGCATCTCAATCAGTTTCTTAAGTGCAGACTGCGTGGTTCGAAGAGGAAGGCCAGTCTCTTCAGTGATCTTTCGAAGGGTTGCAACCTTCATTCCTGAGAGGGCTCGTAGAACAAGCCTGCTTGACGGTGCCATCCTAATCTCTGTCGGGCATTCCACAATATATAAGGTTCAAGGTTTATAAATAATGTGTGTAGTCTCGTTTGTTACATGCTGCGAGCACTAAGCATTTAATATCCGTAAAATATGTGCATCGAATGTCAGCAACAGTCAAGGACGTCATGACTAGGAAGCCAATAGTATGCAAGGTTCCGAGTAGCGTGGAAGACGTTGTCAAGCTGCTTGTAAAGAATAATATTACAGGTATGCCGGTAGTCGATTCGTCCGGGAAATACGTTGGCATAATCACAAGACGAGATATTTTCAAGAATCATGAGGAGACGCAGACAGCCATGGTTATGCGATCTCCAGTTCCAGAGAAGGAGTCTGACAGTTTGTCAAAGGCAGCGAAGGACATGGTTTCTCAGGAGAAGAGGCACCTGGCAGTAGTAAATGATGATAACAAGGTTGTGGGCATTCTTACTCCGCAGGATCTCCTGAAGCATGCTGCAGAGCTTTTCGGCAACAAGAAGTTATCTGAAATAGCCCTGGAAAAGGCTGCTCTGGCTTGGGAAAAGACTCCGCTTAAGGTTCTATTCAATATGCTCACCATATCCTCCATTTACGTTTACATTGCGATAGACGATGAGGGGAGCATGTCCGGCCTCCTTACGGACAGGAACATTCTGGATAAAATCGAACTCAGAAGAGACATGATTGCTTCGCAGATAGGTATGGATGAGGATGAGGACCCATGGAGTTGGAGTGGTCTCAGGAATTTTGTCCAGTATGCGGTGTTGAAGAACATGGTAAGTATTCCAGATCTTACAGTATCCGATGTTATGGTCCGTGAACCAAAAGTCGCTTACAAATCCGCTAAATTGAGCGAGGCAATAAAGATAATGCTTGAAGGAAATTTTAACCAGGTTCCGGTTGTGGACGGTGATCACCGACCATATGGAATGCTTTATGACCTCAGCATAATGAGGCTCTTTGAATGAGCCAGGTAGACATAATAACAGAACTTGCAAAAAGGAGAGGGTTTTTCTGGCCATCATACGCACTTTATGGTGGCTATTCCGGTTTTTACGATTTCGGACCTCTTGGTTCTGCGATGAAGGATCGCCTGATCAGGAAATGGTCTTCCGCGTACAGAAAGATAGGAGCCATATTCATCGATACGCCTGTTCTTTCACCTGAAGCTGTATTCCGGGCTTCGGGTCACATCGAAAAATTCTCAGACCCAGCTGCAGAATGTGAAAAGTGCGGGTCTCGATACAAGATTGAGGAGCTCAGCGTACCAAGAGAGAAGATATCAGACCTGCTAACTGGAGCCACTGACTACGAGGTCAAGTGCCCTAACTGTGGTTCAAGGATTCATAAATTTTATGACTACAATGTGATGTTCAGATTCGAGAGCAGGGACAAGAAGAGTCAGGATCTTTACCTGAGACCTGAGACTGCGCAGGGAATGATGACAAGTTTTCCACTGCTGATCAATTTTAACAGAGGAAAGCTGCCACTTTTGGTTGCACAGGTTGGTAAGGGATTCAGGAACGAGATTGCACCGAGGCAGGCGCTATTCAGGTTGAGAGAGCTGACGATGCTGGAACTCGAGGCATATTATTCAACTGATGATGATAATTCCTATTATTCGTTGAACGATGAGAAGATATCTATTTTACCCAGCGGCAAAGAGGTCGTATCGATCTCTCCGCGAGAAATGTTTGCAAAATCAATATTGAAGAATAGGGCTCTTTGTTTCTTCATCCAGGTTGCTCATGATCTTCTGATGTCATCCGGTATCCCGGAAAGCAATATCAGGTTTAGACAACATGATCCGGACGAGAGGGCACACTATGCCAGTGACTCTTGGGATGCAGAAGTTCTTGTAGATAATTCCTGGATAGAGGTAGAAGGAATTGCAGATCGAGGCACTTATGATCTTACCAGGCATTCTTCTTACAGCAAACAGGACCTTTCCGTGAAGACGGAAAACTGGTCCGGAATTCCTAGAATCGTAGAACCAGCGCTTGGAATAGACAGGCTCATAATGTCAATTTTATGCACAGCATATTACAAGAGGGAGAATGGGAACAACGTTCTGAGGCTTCCATCTGACGTTTCTCCTGTCTCAATAGCATTCCTCCCACTTCAAAAAAAGGACTCGCTGGACTCTCATGCCTTCGAATTATTCTCAAAATACAGGGAGCGAGACCCGTTTGCTACCTACGATGATTCAGGGTCCATCGGAAGACGCTACGCAAGACAGGATGAAATTGGTACCCCCATATGTGTGACGGTTGATTATGAAACAATTTCGACAGAGACGGTTACGATCAGATTCAGAGATAGTACGAAGCAGACTCGGGTAAACGAAAAGGATCTTCTGTCGTCGGATTGGCTCTCCAGTCTAAAAGAGGTTTAGCTCTTACAGCATTATTTTGGCTTTGCTTTGAGCGCTTTGCGTGCAGCATTCAGCGAGAGGAGGGCACACTTCTCCCTGTTAGGTCCGAGGTGTATGCCCAGTTCGGACACATATGCATCTTCGGATAGTGCAAGTACTTCAGAAACACTCTTTCCCTTTATCTTTTCTGTGAGGATAGAAGCGGATGCCTGACTTATCGAGCAACCCTGGCCGACAAACTTTACATCCTTGATTTTGGAGTCCTGCAGATTGAAGGAAAGGTGAACTGTATCTCCACATAACGGGTTGTGCTCCGTAATTTCTGCGCTAGGATCTTTCACCACCCCATGGTTACGTGGGGATCTGTAATGGTCCAGGATAATCTCTGCGTAGACGTCATCGCTCATCTTGCCAGCGCCTTCTTACAGTCGATGATTGCATCTACCAATAAATCAACATCGGATCTTCCATTGTATATATATGCAGAGGCCCTTGCGGTCGCTGCTGTCCCCATCCTTTCCATCAGCGGCATCGCGCAGTGATGTCCAGATCGAACTGCGAGTCCTGATCTATCCAGGAAGGATGCAACATCATGCGGATGCACCGAATGTGATATGGACACATTATTACCCTGAAGGGCGTCAGTCATTCTGAAGGGTTCCACCTTTCCAAGGTTGAAGCTAAGGACCGCAAGTCTTTTCTCAGGGTCAGGGGGGCCAAATTGCATTAAATCAGGGACTTCACTCAGTCTTTCCATCATATATCTTATAATTTCTTTCTCGTGGTTCATGACGTTTCCAATGCCTATGGAATTGATATAATCCAGTGCAGCGGAGAGACCTATCGCACCCTCCACGTTCTGAGTTCCAGCCTCGAATTTCCAGGGTGGTTCTGCCCAGGTAGCCTTGCTGTAGCTAACATCAGAAATCATCTCGCCACCTCCAAGAAACGGAGGTAATTCTTCAAGCAAATCGGGCAGTCCATAAAGCACACCTACACCTGCGGGACCTAGCATCTTGTGACCGGAAAATGCAAAGAAATCGCATCCGATCGCGGATACGTCGACTGGCAGATGGGGTGCTGATTGTGCTCCGTCAACGATCGATGTCACTCCTTTCTCCTTGCATATCCGGCTCATCTCTCTGACATCATTTATGGTTCCAAGCACATTCGAGACATGAGTAAATGCCGCGATTTTTGTATTCTTGGTGATCTTCTCGCCGAAATCTTCCATGTCGAGAGTGAAGTCGTCCTTCATCCTTGTGAATTTTATCTTTACCCCAGAGCCTTCCAGGAAATACCAGGGGATCAGGTTTGAATGGTGTTCCATCTCTGTTAGAAGGATTTCGTCCCCTTTGTGAAGATTTCTTCTTAGAGTGTACGAGAGCAGATTAATCGCTTCTGTGGTATTCCTGGTGAAGACGATTGACTTAGCAGTTCGCGACCCTATGAATCTCGATATCTTGTTTCGAGCTGCTTCAAATTGTTCAGTCGCTTCTTCTGAGATTCTGTAAACACCGCGGTGTACGTTGCTGTTCACGGTTGAATAATAATTGGACACCGCCTCTATGACGGACGCGGGTTTCTGCGTGGTGGCAGCATTATCAAGGTAGACGAGATCAGGATGCCGGTCAAAAATTGGAAAGTCTTTCTTAATCCTATCTGGACTCAGGCTCATTCAGGATCTCCTCAGAGTATAGATGAACCTTCTCTATCAGGTTATCGTCCCCGGATTTTTCCAGATTTGAGAGGAGAAAACCTTCGGTCAGCATGCTTACGGCCTGCGTTCTGGGAATTCCACGGGATCTGAGGTATAAGATCTGGTCGCTGTTCAAGCTGCTTATTGCTGACGCATGCTTTGACTTGGTATCGCTGTTTCTGATGATAAGTCCGGGTTTGCTGTTTGCATAACCGTCCTTTGAAAGCAGTAAAATCCTGGAATCATAAAATCCGGTAGACTTCACGCTCTTCTCTTCTATGTCGATGTTTCCCCGATGCAGGGTAACGCTCTTGCCCTTGACGACCCCCCTGACCTGAATGTCCGCGTTGCACGCCTTCCCTGTCTGAAAACTGCTGTCGCGAATATCGAATTTCTGATCCGAGTCACTATAACTAACTCCAAACGTGCGGAAGCTTGAACCTTCTCCTTCCATATATGAGAGGTTTGAGAATATCACTCTAGAAGCACCCCTGTTCACGTGAAAAAATGTGAATTCGGAGAATTCATCCAGAAAAGATCTGACAAAGCTCAGATCCATAATCTCTTGACTCTTTTCCTGAAGGTAATTGTACTGCAGCTTTGACCTCTTTCCGAGATGCAGGTATATAGACTTGGCCTGTACCGCTTTTCCTGAGGAATAGCTCCTGTAAGTATCACTCACCTTCACCGAAGAATCTTCCCCAATAATTATGAGGCTCTTGGTCGCGTTTGGGGCTGATGCATCTAGAAAGGTTTCTATTTGGATCGATACGTCTCTAGCGCCATCAGGGACAAAGATAACAATCCCATTCTTGAAGGAGGCATTCACCAGGAATTCTTCCCTGTCCTGTCCAAGGAAATTGTATAATTTCTCCTTGATCCGCTCATCGTCAGATGCGGCTGCCGAGAGAAAATCCATAACCATGATACCTTTCTTCTTCATCTCCTCGGAAACGTAATTTATGCTATCGTTGAGAAACCTGATATCTGCGTCTTCGGCGAATTTTCCATCGAATTCTGCAAATTTGTTTGGATCGAGGAGAAGACTATCTAGGTCTTCTTCCCTCAATTCAACGTAGTCCTTTACTGTTGGGCTCTCCTTGTATGTCCTTACCGGTGCGCGTATGAATTCCCTGAATGCATCGGCTCTGTATTGAAAAGAGGAATCGTTGAATTTCCTCTTGATGACGTCCTCGTACTGTTCCATCCAATCATCCTACTGCGCCAAGCTTGTTCATTTCAAGCTTAATCAGGCGGTTCATTTCTACTGCGAATTCCATAGGAATCTCTTTCATTACGTCATCAAGGAATCCCAGCACTATCATGGATGATGCCTCGTCCTCGTTCAATCCTCTCGAGCGCAGGTATGTCAGTTCTTCTGTGCCGATCCTTCCCACAGACGCTTCATGAGAGAATGTAGCAGTCGGGTCATATATTTCATCGTGCGGGAATGTCAGCGAGGCAGATTCGTCGTTGATAAGCAGAGCGTCACACTGGACCTTACTCTTTGAATCCACAGCACCCTTGTTTATTCTAAGTAATCCCCTGTAAATTGCCTTGCCGTCCTCTATGCTTATGCTTTTCGCAACAATTCTGGACTGAGTGTGAGGGGCAAGATGTATCGCCTTGGCACCCGTATCCTTAACCGTTCCTGGACCAGCCAGCGAGATGTTCAGGTTCGAAGCTGTTGCATTCGGTCCTCTCAGATAAGAGGACGGATACAGCATAGTAACCTTGGACCCGAGCGATCCGCCTACCCATTCCATGTTCGCGTTTTCATCTACCCAGGACCTCTTTGTTGGCATATTATAGACACTCTTTGACCAGTTCTGTACGCTCGTGTATCTCGCCTTAGAGTTCTTCTTTGCGTATATCTCAACAATCGCGCTGTGAAGTGAATTCTTCTCATATCTCGGTGCGGTGCAGCCTTCTATGTAATGTACCTTCGAGCCTTCATCTGCAACCACGATTGTATGTTCGAACTGCCCCGTGGACTCTCCGTTCATCCTGAAATAGGTCTGGAGAGGCATATCGATCTGGACACCCTTTGGAACATACAGAAAAGAACCGCCACTCCATACAGCACCGTTCAGTGCAGCGAACTTATTGTCAGATGGTGGCACTGCTCTACAGTAATAATCCTTGACAATATCTGGATGGTTTTTCACGGCAGAATCCAGATCCATGAAGACAACGCCCTTGTCCTCCCACACCTTCTTCAGGTTGTGATAGACGCCCTCGCTATCGTACTGGGCCACCGACCCGGCGAGGTACTTCTGCTCCATTTCAGGTATTCCGAGTTTCTCGAAAGTCTGCTTTATCTGATCTGGAACTTCATCCCAGTTGTTTACAGTTCTCTCATCCGGTCTGTTGTAGTATGAAGTGTTCTCCCAGTCTATTCCGGATAGATCCGGCCCCCAGATCGGAATAGGTTTCGATTCAAATATCTCCAGGGCCTTAAGCCGGAGGCGTTTCATCCATTCCGGCTCCTTCTTAATCTCTGAAATCTCTTCTACCACTTTCTTGTTGAGACCTTTTCCGGTACTGTATACTGGCTTCCCCTTGTCATGAAATTCCCAGTCTGAGCTCTTTACTGTCTTCAGTTCGTGAACCAATCTGTCCAGTTCTTCCTCTCTTGAATATTCAACTACCATTCTAAACACCCTTTATCCAATCGTATCCGTCTTCCTCTATCCTGGTGGAAAGTTCCTTTCCGCCGTCCTTGACTATCCTGCCATCCACTAGCACATGCACGAATTCCGGTTCAATGTTTTTCAGGATCCTTTGGTAATGCGTGATTATCAGGAATCCCACATTGTCTGAATAGTATTTCTTTATTTCTTCTGCAACCATTTTCAGAGCGTCGACGTCGAGTCCGGAATCAATCTCATCCAATACCACAAACTTCGGTCTTAGAGTGATCATCTGCAGTACCTCAACTCTCTTTCTCTCGCCACCGGAAAATCCTTCATTCACAGACCTAGACATAAAGGTCTCATCGAGACCAACCTTGTTTAGGTTCTTCTTCAGCTGGTCATAAAAGTCCTGTATCTTCATCTTTTCATTAGGATGCAGTTGATTGTATGCCATCCTGAGGAACGCGGAGAGCTTCACACCTTGAACCGCAACCGGTGTCTGGTACGCGAGGAAGAGCCCAGCTTTAGCACGTTCTTCCGGAAGCTTGTCTGCAAGCTCCATACCATCTATCTTTATCGATCCGCCTGTAACGGTATAATCCGGGTGTCCGATCAGAACATATCCAAGAGTGCTTTTCCCGGCCCCGTTCGGACCCATCAGGGCGTGTATCTCTCCCCCTCTGACTGTTAGTGTAACATCCTTCAGCAACTGCTTGCCGTTGATAGAAGCTGCAAGGTTCTTGATTTCGAGAGCTGTCATTTTCAGACCTAATATGATATTATGATATTTAAACACTTTTTTGTGTTTAAAGTGACTAAATTATAAATAGTTTCAAGCACTCTTTGTTTGAATGGCAGGTGAGTTAACGGAAGACGACGACCTTGGAAGCATCTTTGGCAGAGCTAAAGCCAGGATACTGAAAGAGGTAAGCTACTCCCCTATGACAATAGACGAACTTTCTCACCTGATTGGGATAAATAGAAACGCCGTCAAGGAGCACCTTGACTCGCTTGAGCTAAAAGGTTATGTTAATTCTTCATTCCAGAAAGCCCGTTCTGGAAGACCAAAGAAGCTTTTTGAGCTCACGGAGAAGGGTATGGATCTATTTCCCAAGAGATATGCTTCACTTGCTTCGCTCCTGATCGATGAGATCAGAGAGGAAATAGGCGTCGACGGTCTCAACAATATGCTGGCCAAGGTAGCTGGAAAAATAGCGAGAAAGTACAATATCGATAATGTTTCGATGGATGCGCCAGGCGAGAGAGTCGAAGGTCTGAAGAACTTCGTCAACGCGCTTAACAGGATGGGTTATTCGGCCAAGCTGGTCGTGGATGGAGATTCTGTGAAGATTGTTAGATACAACTGCATCTTCTATGATGTTGCGAAGGGAAACGCAGGTGCTATCTGTGGTTCACTTGGAAATGAGATTGTAAGAGGGGCACTTGGACCTAACTTCTCCATCACAGAAAAGTTCTCCGCAGGCGACAGAAAATGCGTAGTTGAATTGAAAGTCTGATTCATCTGAATCAGAGATAAGACCTATCCTCGTTATAGTTATGGTATGGCATGTCAGTGGCATTCCCCTTCTGTGATAGCGTATTCTCTACGTCGTATGCGACAGATAGATTTCCGTAGATTTTCTTAATTTTCTCCTCTACAGGGACATATACCTTCAAGGCATCCTTCACATGCTCTCTGGTGATTATTCTTGCGCCTTCAGAGACTGCGATATCTCCAGATGCCCTGATAAGACCCCCGAGTTCACGAAGTCTGAGGGTAAGTGAATTGTCCTTGTGATCTATCTCTTTTGCACGTCTCTTTCCCTGTTCAATAACAATCTCGCAAGCTGAGATTTCCATGTGAGGAATCTTGCCGTCTGAAGCGATCTCCTGGCTGATGAACTGTATATACCTGGCACGGTTGGCAGGATCGTCAGGAATCGCAGTGTCCATAAGAACCTCGTATCCGCTGCCGACAATCCTGGACCTGAGAGGGCTCAGTATATATTGCAGATCGTTGATATTGCACGCTGCAACCAGAATAAAATTGCATGGTACCTTGTCAACCCTCACACTTGCTCCCGCGCTCTGCGGATTCCTCCCGGTTATCGGGAAATATTTCTCCTGCATCGCTGTCAGGATATATCTCTGGATATGGCCAAGATGACTTATCTCATCTATGAAGAGAACGCCCTGGTGCGCTTCATGCAGTGATCCTGCTACGACGCGCTCATACGGGAGCGTCCCGAGGTGAGGATGACCCCCATATGGATCATGCCTAACGTCTCCAAGAAGTTCCGTCTCGCTAGCACCTGTCGCGAGAACAAACGGACTCCTCTCCAGAGGAACGATAACCTTGCTCGGGCTGCGCTTTTCAAGTTTTCTCTTCTTTTCGAGTGAACGCTCGTCAAGTAACTTTATCTTTTCACCTGCTCGCTCATATATCACGACCTCTTCCCTTTCGCCGACTTTTCGCGTTGAAGTGACCCTGTCAGTGTTGTTCTGAACGCCAAAAGCTGCTCCAAGTACGTTGAAGACATCTCCGAAAGGACCGGTTTGTGACACCTGGACTTTCGGTGAATTACAGTTTGGACACACAGCCTCTGTATACGAGGAGAAGAAACTGCATCTGGAACATTTGTAACCAAGCCTCTCCGATACGAAGGATGGAGCCTCCTTTGGGTCGATAAGGCTCTCCTCAACCGACGATTCCTCATCTCTCTCAGCCATTACTTCGGAGACAGATTTGATCTCGACAAGTGGCCTCTCAGGCCTGAGTGGATTATGCACCGCACGAATTTCCTCCGTCGGTCTCTGCAGATAGAAAGACATCGCCTGAGCAATCATCGATTTACCAACCCCGGGAGGTCCTACCAGCAGAAGATGCCTGGATTGCGCTGCGGCAATCTTCGCCAGGCGCACTGCCTCTGACTGTCCGATTATCCTGTCAAGAGGAGTCGAAGGAATCTTAACCTGAGAAGTATCGACAAAATCCCTGTAATCAGCGTTCAGAAACGATGATCCCATTCAACTACCTTCAGATCGGTTGGCTTCTTGGTAAGGTTTGAGACCTTGATACCATAGATCTGTTTTACTCCCTGCTCATGAGCAACATCGACGAGCCTCTGTGAAATAACTCCACCGGTCAGTATTGCAAATGCAGACTTGGCATTGGCCAGAGAGCCGAAAATCTCGGTTATTGGTGTGGATGATATAACTTCCCCATCTTCCGTATAAATCTCAGTAAGCTTATCCTTGTGAAGAGAACTTAGCCTCCTTTCCAGAGCCTCGCTGTCCTTTAGATTTACTGCGGTGCCTGGCTTATCGGGTTCTATCACTTTAGCAACCTGTTGCGCTTTCGGTTCTTCCGCCTTTTCCTGTGTCAGTTCAACATTTTCAGTTTCAACTTTGGGCTGCGGTACCTTTTTGGTATTGTTCTCCTTATCAACCTGATTTCTCTCCTGAAGGTCTTTCAGCTCCTCGGACATTCCCTTTATCGCAAGGTACTGGGCTACCGGTGTCTTGTACTTGAGTGCCTTGAATATCTGCTTGTAAGTGAGCTCCTCCACCTCTGTACCTGGTGGGGCACGTGCAACAAAATCAACTTCAGCAACCTGGAGCATTTCCTTCAAGATTAGATCGCCACCCCTGTCGCCATCGAGAAATATGGTCACAGTTCTCTGCTTGGAAAGATCCTGCACCGTCTTTGGTATATTCGTACCCTGCACCGCTATGGTGTTCTTGATACCATACTTCAGTAGATTAAGAACATCGCTTCTCCCCTCTACTACAATTATAGAATCGGAATCCTTGAGAGCAGGACCGGCAGGAAGTTTTTCCTCCCCGTAAGAAACAATCTCACCCTTCTCTACCTCCTCGCGAACTGATTGTACTATGCCCTCGCTGACGTTTTTTGAACCCTGGTTCATCTTCTTGTAAAGGTTCTGGGCTCTGTCGACAATCTTCTGTCTCTTCTGTACCCTAACATCCTCAACCGAATCTACTTCGATTTTTGCCTTGCATGGTCCAATTCTGTCTATTGTCTCTAAAGACGCCGCAAGAATTGATGTCTCCACCTGATCGAGTCCAGAAGGGATAAGAACAGACCCTTCGGTTCTACCCTTTTTGCTGTCTATCTCAACTTCTATTCTTCCAATTTTGCCGCCTTTCTGGAGATCCCTGAGATCTAATTCGTCGCCCAGAAGGCCTTCCGTCTGGCCAAAAATAGCGCCAACGACGTCCGGTTTTTCAACCACCCCGTCCGCTGTTATTCTTGCCTTGATCATATACTTCGTTAAATTTGGATCTACATTCATATTTTTCACCTGTTAATGACCTAGTAGTACGAGCTGTTGTAAAATGGTCTTCAGTATCTACTATCATCCGTATAATATGTGTAAAAACTATTTAATCCATTCGATACAGGGAAGAATATAACTGGTTTCAAAACTGTCGACATGCCCGATATTCATCCCAATCTGAAGGCACTGTGCCCCTTTTCCTAATATTCTGGTGCGTGCTAAGGTTATAACTTAATATTACATCTGGAATCTGTTTTGCATGAATGGCGAGGCAGATCACATCTCAATGCTCAGAGAAAACGTCAAGGAATTCGTGAAGCGAGAGGTTATGCCGATCGCCTCTTCTATCGATGAAGAAGACAGATTCCCGGAGGAGGTGTTCAGGTCGCTCGGGAAGCAGGGCTATCTGGGCATAACTGTCCCTGAAAAATATGGAGGTTCGGGTTTGGATTACGATGCCCAGGCTGTAATACAAGAAGAGCTTGGTTATGCATCCGCTTCGCTTGCATTATCTTATGGAGCGCATAGCAATCTGGTGGCAGATTCAGTTTATCGAAATGGCTCAGAATATATCCGTGAGACCTTCTTGAAGAAGCTCTGCACTGGAGAATGGATAGGTTCTTTATGCCTTACGGAACCATCTTCCGGGTCGGATGCACTTGCTATGAAAACTGAGGCCAGAAAAACCGGAGATTACTACGTAATCAACGGGTCAAAGACTCTGATAACAAATGCCCCCTATGCAGATCTACTGCTAGTTTATGCCAAAACAGGTGATGCTTACACTGCATTCATAGTTCTTGGCACAGATAGCGGCGTTTCTAGAGGGAAGAAGTTTTCAAAGATGGGTATGCGAGGCTCCCCCACTGGTGAATTATTCTTCGAAGATGTTAAAGTACCTGAAAATAGAATTCTTGGGAAAGTTTCGGATGCAAAGAACATTATTCTCTCAGGTTTGAATGCGGAGAGGGTTATACTATCCTTCATCTTTTTGGGAATAACGAGACGGGCAATGGAACTCTCTGTAAAATATGCATCCGAGAGGAAGCAGTTCGGTGAACCGATATCAGAATTTGAGTTGATACAGGAAAAGCTTGCCTATATGTACACAAAATACAAAACAAGCAAACTGCTTTGTAACCTTGCTCTCAATGAGATAATGAAAGACAGGATGAGTGTTCTTGACGCAGCTGCCTCAATAATGTACGCTGCTGAGACGTCTGAATTCGCTGCCAGAGAAGCAATTCAGATTCACGGTGGAGTCGGTTACATAAAAGAAGGGGAAGTGGAAAGACTGCTGCGTGATGCAATCCTTGGACAGATCGGTGCAGGAACTACAGAGATAAGAAAGAAGCTTGTTGCGAGCAACCTGATAAAATTCTATACGCAAAATAAGAGAATTCCAGAATGAAGCTAGAATGCATCAAATGCGGAAAGAGAGAATCGGTATCAATGGGACTCTGCCAGCCCTGCCTTGAAGATGTTGCTGATCTGAGGGCATCAACCCCAATTAGCGTGGTGACCTGCAGGAAATGCAATTCCCTTTTCGTCGGAAAGAGATGGCTGCATAACTGGAGGCTCTCTGATCTGGATAGCCTGGCTAGGCAGAGCGTATCCTACAATGAATCAAAGGTGTCACTGAAGCAGATATCACTGAATCAGCTTGAGATGGAAAAGGAAGAAGCTACGGCTTCAGTGATCTTAGAAACAAATGACTCCTATTCCTATGGCTCTTCGATAAAGTTCAAAGTTGCAAGAGGCAGCCGTAGCTGCGACCTGTGCAACAGAAAGTCCGGTTCATCATATGAAGCTATTGTGCAGCTACGGTCAGTCTCAGAGTCGACCACGGAAGACTTTACTAAGACGCTGAATGAAATAGTTAGTGCTTCAAGAAAAAGAGCCACTGAAAAGAATAGCAACTACATCCTGAAGGAGCAGCACGTCCCGGGTGGACTGGACATATATCTTGGGTCGAAGAGCTTTGCTGAGCAGATAGTGAGTTTTTCCACGTCGAAATTCTTTTGCACCGTCACTAGAACTAAGAAAAGATACGGCAGGAAGGAAGGTTATGACACTTACAGGTACACTTATCTTGTAAGGTTGTTTGATCTTCAGAGGGGTGACGTGATCTATCTCAATGATATTGAGTATATCGTGGGAGCAATTTCCTCGACCTCAATCGTGATTATATCGACAGATAGATCCCGGCCTGAAGAAATATCAAAAAAACAGTTTCTAAGGTACAGGGTTAAGCTGTCCCGTTACAAGCCCGAGTTTGAAAAGTTCACTCTGCTCTCCAGGAAGGGTGACGAAGCAACTTTGATGGGCGAATCTGGTTTAACCTTAGTAATGAAAGGAATACCTGAAAAGAAAGTCACTGTCAACCTGCTACGTTTCAAGGAAAGGTATTACTATATCAATTGATTTTGGATAGGCTATATGTCTGTAAATGCTGAATGGGGACGTCTCAGAGAAGTCGTGATGCATAGACCCGGCATCGAAATAGATTACGCGATGCTCGCCCCCCGGCCTTTCCTCTTTGAAAGACCCTTCAGGACTGCAATAGCGATAGAGGAGCATGAAAAGGTAGTTCGTTATCTGAAAGAGGCGGGCGTGAAGGTAAAACTGTTAAGGGATGCGGTTCTCGAAATGTATCATAACGCAGAAAAGTTTCGAGAAACATTCACGACCAAGGTTGTGGAGACCGTCAAGTTTGATGGTGCAAGCGATTCCGTTTCCAGGGAAAAGACTTCATTCAAGAATAATGCACGGATACTGGATCCCGGGACACTCTTCAACATACTCCTTATCGAGCCATCGGTTCTCTTGAAGGAAGATGGCAAATCAGAACCAGATTATCCCTCTGTAAATTCCAATCTGCCACTGGCTAACCTCTACTTTATGCGAGATCAGCAGGCAGTTGCGTCTAAAGGAATTTTCTTTGGCAGGATGAAAAAGAAGCAACGCCAAAAGGAAAACGAGATCACTGAATTCATACTCAGAGCACTGTACTCAAAGGATGAGGATTTTTCTAAAATATCCGGATCCGGGTTCTTTGAAGGAGGGGATTTTATGCCCGCCGGTAAATTCTCCCTGATTGGGATAGGGAATCGTACAGATCTTAAGGGTGCGTTGGAATTCGTCAATTCAGGGATATCCGATTCAAAGGAATTCTTCATAGTGGAAAATCCTGTGTATGATTTCATGGAAGGTGATTTGCGTGATGCGATGATAAACATGCATCTCGACACTTATTTCAACCTGGTCAATGAAAACCTTGCGGTTACATCTGTGGAACTAGCGAAGAAGGCAAAGGGATCTGTATATTTCGCGGATAGTGGATCTGCAGAGAAGGGTGAGACTAAGAGTCTACTTGAATATCTGACTGAAAAGGACATTGAGGTACTCCCTCTTTCGATAGCGGAGCAGATGAGTTATTCCTCAAACTTCCTTACTCTGAGGGAGAACCAGATACTGGCTGTGAATTCAAGTCAGGTTTTGAAACGATTGTTACATGAAAAGGTATTTCCAGAAGCGACCCGTCTGGCCATTGAACATGAGCTTTCAGCGGAGGGTCACCGTGGCATGTTCCCGAAGAATGATAAGACCCGCCAGTACGGTATAGAATCAATAATGACCAATATTTCTGAGCTTACTGGAGGTTATGGAGGGGCTCACTGCATGACTGCTTCAATAAGGCGCTCTTGACATCTATACACATCTCAACATTGGAAAGGGTTGGATCAGCTTCGATTCATGAGTACGGAAGATGCGGATTTGGTACTATAGCGAAAGCTTTAATTTGCTTTTTAAAATACTCGTCGCCCGATAATCTAAGAGCTTAGAGGTAAATAATGGCAACTGAAAGACAACAGAAGAAAGGTAAAGACAAGTGGAGAGAGAAGATTTGGTATTCTATTCTAACGCCAAGTTATCTCGGTGAGAAGGAAATAGCGACGAGCCCGGGCATTGCTCCGGAAAGTATGGTGGGCAGAAAGATAGAAATGCCTGTGTCGGAACTGACTGGAAACTTTAAAAAATCGAACCTGAAACTCGTATTCAAGGTGGAAAGTTGCCAGGGAAATAGGTGCTTTACCTCGTATTCCGCTAGCTACGTTAGCGACGATTCCATTAGAAGAATGGTCAGGCGACGAAAGGAAAGGCTTGATGTCATTGTGAAGCAGTACTCAAATGACGGATTTCTTTTGGCAGTGAAGGTTGTGGGAGTATCTGATGTCAAACTTATATCGAACAAGAGAGCCGATATCAGACTGGAAATCAAGAAATTCCTTGAGGAGAAGATTGGTAGCTCTAACTTGCAGGATCTTGTGAGCTATCTGATCAGCGATGAAGTTCTTAACGATCTTTCCCGGGCCACAAAGCAGATCTACTCCATAAAGAAACTCGAGATTAGGAAATCAGAGGTTCTAGGCTACAAAAAACCAGAAGAAAAAGTAGAAGAAGTAGTTGCAGCATAATTTGCCGGGGTGGCTCAGCTGGAAGAGCGTCGGACTCATAAGTGCGAACTGAGAAATCCGAAGGTCTCGGGTTCGATCCCCGATCCCGGCACTTTTCACATAAATGCAGTGCTTCACTGCTTTTCCGCATGTCCTTGGCGTTCGGGTTTAGTGAACTCCTGAGAGTTTGATCAAGTCCATTATCAATATTCCAAGGTTTAGAAGAAAGGTTTTGTTATTATTGAACAAGGTGCGAATGTTGTCTTTTTGATCTGATCGGTTTGTTAGTTTTGCAGTTCCTGTATGGCTGGGACATCGATTTCTGTTATGCTGTTTTTGACTCTCCCAAAGTCGGTTACATACTACTTGTGTACGTCGAGAAAGTGATCGGTGGTGGTTTCCTGTGTCGTGTTTGACTTCGACCATTTCCGCTTCAAATACCGCGACTTTCATTTGTTCTCGGTGGTAGGACTACGGTTACCTAATGCTTTTTTGTCTACTCTCTGGGCTTGGAGTATAACAGCTCAGACATCACAAAGAAATAAAGTAGATATATTAAAAACCCGTATGATTAATCATGAAGTATGAAATAAAATACAAACCAAGTTACTCAATGCTTATCGTGAACCTGGACGAAGGAGAGCACATCGCTGGTGAAGCTGGCGCAATGACCTACATGTCACCTACCATTAGGGTAGAGACACACATGAGAGAGAAGAGTATCTTCAAGACCCTTGGACTGAAGTTACTCGGTGCACAATCTTTCTTTCTGAACCACTTCTTTGGCCCGGGTGAGGTTGGTCTCGTGTCTGCTCCAGTGGGAGATATCGAGAAGATACCAATGACTAGCGGAACGGGGATGATAATACAGAAGAGCGCTTACGTTGCATCGACCGGCGACCTCGATCTCGACGTTAAGTGGGAAGGTTTTACCAAGGGTTTGTTCGGGCAAGGATTGTTCATGCTTCGGGTCCACGGTTCAGGAGACCTTTTCATCAACACGTTTGGAGCTATAGACAAACATGAACTGGAAGCTGGTCAGAGCCTAATCGTCGATAATTTTCACCTGGTGGGCTTCACGGAGACATGTTCCTACAAGGTCACCAAGTTTGGAGGGGTAAAGGAGACTATACTCAGTGGAGAAGGCTTTGTCACTCACATAACTGGGCCTGGGACTGTGTACATTCAGACAAAGAACATGAGAGAATTCGTAGACTGGCTATGGACACTTCTTGCACCCAGGGTCCAGGCCCGTGCAAGGTGAGCTATCGCAGATCTCGTCTAGCTGTCCGCAGTGTAATTTCTGATATGAGGGTCTTGGTTATTTGGAAGACCGGTCTTCCATGTTGGTGGCATGTTGTTGAAGCATGTAACCCTAATGTTCTATGCCGTTCCCGGCACTTAAGTTATTGTCATTTTTAGTGAAATACGCAATAGATTATCCCCGAAATCATGTTAGTACGACATTCGCCACGCCAACCCGCATTATATTGGTAAAGATTATATCGTCAGAACAGAATGGTAAACATATCTGTGACACTCTTTATATAGCATATTTCGCTCGTAGACAACATGGATTCGGAAAAAGTGTTCTTTTCTATTGTAGGAGCCATTATTTTGATAGGGGGAGTATCAATCGGTGCAGCCTACTATCTTGCAGTCTCTTCATCACCAAGTCCGAGTACCCCTTCAGTTACGACAATTAATTTAGTCGTTGTCCCAAGCGGATGGTACACAAATGCGACGCTAAACCAGGATCAGCCGGCATTCCTTATGGTTGCTCCGAATGGCACTCTTGAGTCCACCGCGAATATACACATACCAGCTCATCAACTAATCCGCATATCAATAACAGATTACGACAGTTATGGGCTCTCCGGTGTGATAGGTCCTAACGGCACGGCAAATGACAGTTCTTACGCAAAGGTCTCTGGTACGGTGGGAGGCGTTGAATATGTCTATAATTGTACTAATGTCAATGTTACACTACCGTCACCAACCGCAGACAATATATCAATTCCAACGGGATTCGCTGCAACATCATTTCCATGGATTGGAAATGCATCTGGTGGATATGACATAGCACACACATTTACAATATTGAATGGTTCCAACATTATGGTTAACATGCCTTCACCGGGAGAATCAACCGTGTATGCACAGTTCTATATGAACGAGACAGGTGTATTCACCTGGCAGTGTTTCATACCTTGTGGTGCAGAAGCAACAGGGTGGGGCGGCGCTATGGTAACGGCTGGATGGATGACTGGCACAATCACGGTAACTTGAAGCAGTCTGGTTACAATGTCAGAACCTAAGAATACAGATAACCCCAAGGATGCGAGCAGGAGAACTTTCCTGAAATTCCTTGGCGTTGTGGGGATTGCTGCAGCTTCAATCGGAATACTGAGGGGTGCAGTTCAGAATATTATACCTACAGTTTCAGGTGCAACAGGAGGGTTTCCAACCCTACAGCTGGTATCAACCTCGGGATCGCCAATCAAGACCACTGATCTAAAGGTAAATGATGCGGAGATAGTTCTCTTCAACTATCCGCTCACAAGTGATCCCAATTTTCTTCTCAGACTTGGTGATTCCTCAAATACCGATGTAGAGATAAAGCCGGTCAAAGTTACAATTCCCGAAAACGGAAACACTTTCACATCCCAGGGTGGAGTTGGACCATATAAGTCAGTCGTAGCTTCCAGTGCTATATGTGAGCACCTAGGATGCAAACCTCCAGACATTCACTTCTACCCTCTGAGCGATACCTCTTTTCCGGGAAAGATCCACTGCAGCTGTCATGGCAGTACCTATGACCCATTCACTGGCTTCTCGGTGGTTAATCCTCCGACACATAAACCTCTGCCAAATACTGTCCTGTCATGGGACCAGTCGACCGATACCTATTATGCGGTTGGAATGGCAGGTCAACCAACGATATTCGGGCAGACTACAGATCTATCTGGCGGAACACCATTCTCTTCAGGTGCTAAGTCAACGCAGGTAACAAGAGAGGCGGCGTAGGTGGGCTAAGATGTCACAACTGATAGGCAAAGACTCAATAATCGAAAAAATAATGAATGAACCCCAGCCTCTGCCGAGGAAGGTTCCAGACTACATGCGTACCAAAGGTGGGTTCTGGTACTGGACAGGTGCAATGGTCATGACTGCCTTTTTCTATGAGGTCATCACCGGCTTGATCCTCTTACTTTTTTACACACCTTCGAATGCCTACGTTAGCACCATGGACTTTATCAATCAGATTCCGTACGGTGCGATCATCACTACTTCGCATCTTTATGGTGCCTATGCCATGATAGTGCTGCTCTATCTGCACCTGCTGAGGAATCTTTTTGTGGGTGCCTTCAAGAAACCCAGAGAGATGCAGTGGTTAACTGGCCTCCTCCTACTGGTTCTGACTATTGGTGTCAGCTTCTTCGGTTATTCACTGATTGGCGATGCGCTCTCCGCAGATGCCGCTGACGTCGGCAAAGGCATTGCCCAGGGTTTTCCAGTCATAGGATGGTGGCTCGCCCTCGTGTTCTTTGGAGGCGGGTCTAACCTCTCTCTCTTTTCAAGACTGCTCGCGTGGCACATAGTGCTCGCTGCGGGAATTGGCATTCTTTTCGGGGTGCACTTCTTCCTGGCTGAATACAACACCATCATGCCAAGAGTGGAGAAAAATGCTGACAAAGCTCCGTTGGTGGATAATGATACACTAGGATACAAACCGTGGTACCCCTACAATCTTGTCTACATGGGACAGATCATGCTCCTTGTCATGGGCATCATAATACTGATCCCTGCTGTACTTGCTACTCTACCCAATGTACCTGCACTCTTTTCTCCATTTCCTCAGGCAGCTCCGGGTACACCTGCTGCGGCGAACCTACCCGCATATCCTCCATGGTTCCTACTCTTTATTTACAAGGAGTTGGATTTCAACATATCAGAAGTAATAGGCCCATTCTGGGGGACAGTGATATTTATCGGTATACCTTTGATCTATCTTCTCCTGTTGCCGAAGCTTGATGTTGCCCCCACTTTGAGACTTCAGAACCGGCCTACAACCATTGCGTTTGGAATAATTGGCATATTTTACCTGGCAGGACTCTCCCTCTGGGGTGCATTGTCGCCAGGAGTGCCTGTTCCAAACTGGGAATTTCTCCTATTCTTCGCTGCGATTGGTGTTCCAGTATATCTTGTGACATCATTCACATACGAGAAGATGCGCAGGGATTCTTTCAGGATGCGATATCCGGGAATACTGATAATCGATCTAGGGTTGCTTGGGATATCTGCTTTTGGATCTGGACTCCTCATAGTTAATGTGATGCGTAGTTTGTCCCTGTTTGGCGAGATCGCTGTCATATTATCTGTCATGGTGACAGCAATCCTGGCTGTGATAGCATACGGCATAGTAAAAGGGGTATTCAAAGATAAGAAAGATCCACGACCTATGACAGCGAGAGCTTACACGTTTGCTGGCTCTCTTTACGCATTTGGTGCTGTTGTGATACTTGGTCTGATGCTGGTCATCAAACCAGAAGGTGCTTACAATGCATCACTTTACGGAATAGGTCTTGGTCTTCTCCTGATCATCTCTTCCATGCTGCTGAGGATTTACAGGTTAAACGCTTATGAAGAATGAGTAATCTGGTTCAGATGAACAGACGGATCAGGTTATCCATTATTTTAAATTTAGTTTCGATAATTCTATTCGCCTTTGCTCTTGAATCCGGTCTGAGAAGCGGAGTAATCTCCGAGGTCACCTATGCTCGCAGTACAGGAACAGTTATCGCTGCCCTGATTTTATCGGTTGGAATCCTTGGCATCATATTCTCCCAGATACAGAAGATTGTCGCCTTCTATATGCAGATCCTCTTCTGCTTCACCATGTTATTCCTGTCAGTTATCTCATTTGACACAATGGTATTCTACCTGGCTCTCCCTTCTTTCCTGACCGCAGCGATTGGTATTTACCTCTTCTCCAGGAACATGGAGTTGAGAGTTATCAGAATCGCTGTACCAATGATATCGCTGGGTGTGATGATTATCCTGGGGAACATGGTCCAGTTCGCCTATAACAGACCGGATACAGGCTTCGTGGTTGCCAGCACACAATCTGTATTCGTATCCCTGGGCCAGAACATCCCTATTATGGAGAAATATGGATTGTTTATCTTTACAGATCATTTTGACCTGATAGTGAGTATACAGCAATACATACTGTTCTCAATACTCGCAGCACTGATATCTGAGAACTATTTCCAGATAGTGCGTTATCTCAGATCTCGTAAGATCGGTTCAGGCAGGGTTTCTATGCTCTCCTTTGGTCTGGTCGGGGCCCTGAGCTGCCAGTGTGAAAGTTATATAGCCTTCCTTCCAGCCTTCTCTATTCTGCTGATCAATTACATATTATTTCCGTCGATACTTGCAAGTATTCTTCTTCTGACCCTGACATATTATCTGGTAAGATACAGGTATTCAAGAGGAAAGAGAGTGAATCTCTTTGGAGACCCGGAGAAAAAGAACCTGGGCAATTTCACCAAAATAATGCTGGTTATTCTACTCCTTTTTACTCCCATTTATACAACCATGGTAGTCTATCTATCTCTTCTTAACGATGCACTATTCTTCTTTTCAACGGGTATGATAATGATCCTGGACGGTTACCTAATAATGATCGTCTTTTCAAAGGCTCTCTCACTACCTCCCCTCAGGAGTGTTCATGCTCTTATGATCACTGTTATTGCAACTGCAGTGCTCTTTGGCTGGTTCTATCCAGACATAACGAAGTTTGCGTTCAATAGCCCGTTCTATTTTGCCCTGATGAATGTATCAATGTTCACGGGAGGATTTGTTCTTGGATATGTGTATACAGCTTTGCGTGTGGAGTGGCGAGAGATACTTAATGAATATATCTCAGCTGGCTTTGGAGTGTTTACGCTGCTAGTATTCTACGTAATGGCAACTTACGAGGTGAGAATATGGCCCTTCTTCTCGCTCCAGAGTCAGATCCTCTTTTCTCTGGTGTCCTGGATCATAATGCTTCCCGTTATGTGGCTTACCACGCAGATATCTCTCAACAGGTTATCTGATAGGAGTGTTTCCCATGATGATCTGCACCCCAGACTATTGCCAGGAGAGTCGACACTGGTCGAACGATGAAATTTCCACCTTTCGAAGTGTTTGAAAATACAGTTTACCTAAGCGTGGACTTATAGTTTGTCCCATATCTTTTTGCATATCTAAACGTGGTCTTTATCGCTGCAATCATGCTTGAGGGATTCGCCATGTTCCTACCGGCGATCTCATATGCGGTTCCATGATCCACAGAAGTCCTGAGAAACGGCAGGCCAAGATTCATGCTAACTGTTCCATGGAAATCGAGCATCTTGGCTGCAATGTGTCCCTGATCATGATACAGGGAGAGAACTATGTCAAACTCCCCTTTCGATGCCCTGTAAAATACTGAATCTGCAGGAAACGGACCGGAAACATCAAAACGTCCACTCCTCTCCTTTACAGCTGGTCCTATAATCTCTATCTCTTCGTTCCCCAGAAGACCGTTTTCGCCTGCATGAGGGTTAAGAGCGGCGACTGCAATTCTCTTTCTCTTGGAACCGAGTGCCTCAAGGGCATAGGCACACATATCAATGGCTTCAAGTACCTCGATTTTAGTCAGCCCTGTTACTGCCTGACGCAATGGAATATGCTTATTTGCAAATAGGATTCTAAGCCTCCTGGACTCGAATACAGTCGAAACATGGCTTGAACCAGTCAATCTTGCAAGCATTACGGTGTGATCTATGTCCCGGGAACCAGCCATTATGATTGACTCTTTGTTGATGGGAGCTGTGCAGATGGCGGATATTTCATCGTCAAGAGCAGATTTAACCGCGGCTTTGATGGAGGATAGTGCAATTTTCCCAGCATCCTTCTGCGCCTTTCCATGCGATACCGTATTACCTGGGATGTCGTGAAATTCTATTCTTTTAAGTATGCTCAGATCAAGATTGCATGAATTTATCGTATTAGTGAAGTCTTTCAAGTTTCCAAAAACAATAACATTCTCAAGAACTCCAGGGAACTTGCATAGAGCCTTCGCAACTACCTCCGGTCCAATACCGGCAGGATCACCCAGTGTTATCCCTATCTTCTCTGTACGCAACCTATCTACCTCGGCTAAATCGCTCACGCAGTAAAGTAACCACGTTTACCTCTATGACAGGACTCAGCCGATTTCTAAGCGCATTTCGTTAGTCGGCTTGAATCCCACTTTTTCGTAAACATTCCGTCCCTCTTCTGAAGTGTGGAGAAGTATCCTCTTGTAACCGAGGCTCTTAGAAAATGCAATTACCCTTTCGGTTAGCGCCTTCGCGATTCCATTTCTTCTGGCTTCATCCTCCACATACATGGAGTGGACGCATGGGACCCTCTCAGCAAGTCTTCCGGGGCGAGGGTGTTCTTCTCTAAGCCATAGTGTACAACTTCCAAGTATTCTGCCATCTCTGCCGATCGCAATAAAGGGATAAAGTGAGCCATCACGAACGTGAGACTCGAACCATCTTGAATACGCATTGTCGTGATCGGATAGCTCAGGTTCGTGGTCTTTCCCAACTGCAAGATACATTTTTCTTCTGTGCATCACGAGAATATCGCGATGTTCCATCCCGCCTGTAATGATGGTGAAGTCGATCATGTATGAAGGAGTAAAGCTCTAGTTCATATATATGACTTGGTGAGCCACATCCATAAGTTGGAACCTTCTCCTATAAAATGAGATGTCTATCTTCTTGAGTACTGCGGGATCTTTCCGCCACCGGAATTCCGCCTCTGGGAATGTGGACCTCGATTGAAGCGACCCCTTCCGTCGTTGTGATATCCGCTGTTACTATGACGCCGCTGTCTCTCCTCTCCGCCGCTCCTCATGAACCCCTCTATCTTAGATTCGAATTTCTCCTCGCTCAGGTAGACGGGACGCATTCTTATTGAAACCTTATTTTCTATTTCGCGGATGATATATTCCTCCTCGGGTATAATGATTGAGAAGGCAGAACCGTCTGCACCCATCCTGGCAGATCTTCCTGTCCTGTGAACGTAGACGTATGGATCGAGAGGTGTGTCGTAATTTATGATGTGCGAGATGCCCCGTATGTCCAGACCTCTTGCAGCCACATTGGTTGCAACCATGAATCTTGCATTGCTCCGGAATGCCGACAGGGAACGCTCTCGCTGTGCCTGTCTCAGGTCGCCGTGGATCGCGACAGTGTCGTATCCAAAGCGGGTAAGCATTCTGAAGATAAAGTCAGCTTCCCTCTTAGTATCTGAGAAAACAATCGCCTTCCTTGGCTGGTATTCTTCTATGTAAGAGAGGAGGGTAGCCATTTTCTTTGAACCTGAGGAGACTGCATAGCTGTGAGAAATTGTTTCAACTGTCAGATCCTCGTCGCTGCTGACATTAATCGCCCTGGCTCTCTTCATATATCTCTGGGCAAGGCCGGATATCTTTGGAGGGATGGTGGCTGAAAACAGGAGAACCTGCTTTTCAGGCGGTGCCTTCCTGATAATATATTCGATATCGTCGATAAAACCAAGATCAAGCATCATGTCAGCTTCATCCAGCACCAGATACCTTATGGTGGAGAGATCGATCTCGTTCCTCTGCATAAGATCAATAATCCTACCGGGAGTCCCGATGATAATCTGAGGATTCCTCCTCAGGTATTCAATCTGCGTGTTTATTGACGCCCCTCCATATACAAGAGCACCGCGAAGTCCCCAGTCAAAGGAAAGTTTCTTCATGACGTTGTAGACCTGTATCGCAAGTTCTCTTGTAGGAACAATTACTATTGCACTCGTTGGGTCTTTTTGTTCCAAGACCTGTGCAATCGGAATTAGGAAAGCACCAGTCTTCCCTGTGCCTGTCTTTGCCTGAACCACTACATCCACGCCCTCTAGAATCGCAGGAATTGCTCTCTCCTGCACATCTGTCGGGTTTTTAAAACCCATGGCTGCAAGTGAATCCATTAATGTTTTCTTAAGGTTAAAGCTCTCGAAATTTGCCATCTGTAACACTTTGTGATAAAACTCAGAATCTGTGTACTCTGCTTTTATTTAAAGGTTTATCAAAGCATCGTATAAAAAGTATTAGCCCATTTTTCTCAAAACTACGGGTGCTTCACAACGTTTGAAGTATCTCCGTCCAGGTATCTTCTGACACTTTCAAAGGCCCTCGTTATCGCGGTATTCCTGAACGATGCACCCATTCCACCAACATGGGGTGTAACGATGCAGTTCTCTGGTGGGATTGTCTTTATGTCAGGCTCGTTCCACCATACATCCGAAAGGTAAAACTTATCCGGGTTTTCCTTGAGATAGAGGAGCATGTCTCTTTCGTCGACTACATTCGCGCGTGCGATGTTTACTATCATGTCACCTCTGAATGCAGAAAGAAAATCAGCATTTATCAGGGATTTAGTCTGATCACTGAGTGGAGTGCACACTACAGCAATATCAACGCTTTGAGCAAGTTCCGTCAGGCTATCAACCCATTGGATGCCGTCAGCTTCCTTCCTGGTTCTGCTAAAAGCATAAACTTCCATACCAAAGGCAGCTGCGAGTTTCGCCACCTGCTTTCCTATGCCTCCGAATCCGATTATCCCCATCTTCTTTCGGAATATTCCTGCAACTCCGAGTTTTTTGTAGATGCCCTTGTGCATGTCAGTGTTGTGGGTGCAGATCTCTTTTACGTGCGCAAGGATTAAGGCGAATACTGTTTCCGCGACCGGTTCATTAAAGGCTCCGGCATTGCTCAGCACCGCTATTCCGGTGGGTATCTCATTAAGCTTCAGATCGTCGGTTCCAGCAAAGAGGCGTTGCATTATCATAGTGTTCTTTCCCCTGGAGGGGTTCGATCGAAAGAATACAACTTCCGCCTCGTCAATATCTGATGCAGGCTCCAGTCCAGTAATCTCAACACACTTGTTTATCAAGTCCTGTTCAACCTTTGCATCGAGGAAAAATTTCATGCATCTGCTGGAATTGCAGAATGAGGATAAACATTACCTTTTAGCTATCCAGATCCATAGTGAGTAAGGCTAATTTACCTAAGAATCAAGATTTTGAGAGATTTGTGTCAAGTGATTATTTTGCTATGAGGTTTCGGCAATTACATCGGAAAGGCCGCTCTGCACCTGATCTATTATCCTTTGAGAAGAATAGTCTGCTTTCTTTTCACCTGGTATCAGAAAAGAAATATAGTATGGTTTGAAGTTGTTCCACTCATTGTTCAACGAAGTGAAGTATGATGAAACTTCACCCATAGAACGAAGTTTTATTCCATCAAAGATGTTGACTCCTCCCAGTGCATCACCAGATTCGAACGGCGGTATCGGATTGCTCAGGGCTAAGATGACTGCAGGTTTATTCCCTATCTCTATTCTCGGTATTCCATCCTCTATCTCAGGATCCGAAAGAGGAGCGTTAATCCTTCTGATGTAATCTGAGATTGCTGTCTCTGGATCCATCTTCCGATGGGTTAAGGATATTTTCTTTCCAATCTCCTGTTCGAAATTGGAATATGCGTCGCTTCTTCCCTTGAAGAGAGAAACAGGGGCATACCGTCTGTCAAGAAGGGATCTGCACAACAGATTCCTTTCGACAGCCTCTTCGTGAATTAATGACGAGATGCTAGAGTCACTCGATCTGCCATGTAAAAATCGAGTCCAGTGAAACATTTCAAGTTTCAATTTTCCCTCAGAAAGCAGATCATAAATCGTAAAACGCAACAGCTGATCAAAGGATGCCATCAGGTGATGTCTAACCACCCACTTATACATCTTATATCTCGAGTCTATGAAATCTTCAATGTTGCCAAGTGCCTTTTCCTGGAATCCGAGTGAAAATTGCCCTGAATTCTGTTCAACTATCTCAATGCTTGAAATGATCCTCTCGCTGTCTATCTCACCAAATCTTGCACCAGTGTAGAGAGAATCGCGAAGGACATAATCCATCCTATCTGCATCTATTTCAGATGAAATTATCTTCCTGAAGAGCAGGAGAGCCTGAGTTGTGCTGAATAAAGCGCTAGGTTTCATGTTTCTTGAAAGCAGGCAGGTAACATCTCTTGCCTCAATCTCCGTCCCTGAAGAGACAAGCTCCGGTTCAGCCAGGATCTTTTCAATTATCTTAATTGAGAAATATTCATGCACGTGACTGCTGTTTGATTTCTTTGCATCCGGGAAAAGCTGTTCAAATTCTTCCGTTTCCGATACATTTCTCGAGAGAAGGGCATGCATGAAGCTCTCTGTGGAATGAGAATACGGCCCATGTCCAATGTCATGCATGAGCGCAGCTATTCGAACTGTCTGAATGATCCGTACCCATTCGCGATCTGAATCCTTCTGGTCTTTGAAAATTGAAGAGAATAGCCCCTTCCTGGAGATAGAGGCCAATATCTGTTCGCACATATCTGAAGCGAGTTTCATAGTCCCGAGGCTGTGCGAGAATCGAGAGGCTGTGGCGCCAGGAAAAACAAGATCAGCAAGTGATAGACTCCTGATATCATGAAGTCTGTTCATAGCAGGCATCTTGAGGATCTCATTCTCCACGGCGCTTATCCTTATGTGAGAGTGCACAGGGTCTATGATTGTCCTCTGCTTGTTTTCTGATTCAAAGATCTTCAACATTACGCCGGATTATTCTATGTTTTTATATCTAGATTGTCTTTAGTATTTTGACAGAGCCCAAGATAGTCTCTGTAGAACGTGATTCTTTCCATTCAACAGAAGAATCAAGATCAACTTTATCTGCTGAATTCAGTTACATTGGCAGGTAGAGATGGGAAAACTTAGCGGCATACTGGTCGGCTTTTCTATACTCAGTATTCTGGAGTTCTTTGTGCTCTCAGGGTATTATACCCCCGCGGAAAACTGGCTCTCTCCGGTTTTTGGACCGGCTACATATATTATTTTTGGATCTCTTTTCTTCATATTAGGAGACCCTCTGAATAGCACAATACTCATATTCACCCAGATTATAGTTGCAGTGTCTATAGGAGTTGCTTCTAGAAAGGGTTCTAGAGCCGTTGGTGCCGCAATTGTCATGTTCACTCTCTCCTGGGCGTTCATCGGTCTCAGTGTATTGTATATACTGAGCTCCTCCTCATCAGCTTCAGGAACTGGAGGAATCCTTGGTGGTGGACTTTCCCTGGGAGGTTTTAGCTCATTCTCATCTTTACTAAGCGCAGTTCCTCCCGGTACTAATCTTGCTTCACTTATTAACGAACCGGTTATCAACAGAATCCCTTACCTGCTTCCATCGATCGAATCTGGCATTCTTGGAGGAACTGGGACATCTAATATTGCATCGAGCATTGAGTCGACGCTGTTTTCTTATGCGATATATGGCATCATAAATTTCGTTGTCGTTGTCGTAATCGCAGGTATAGTCGGACTATTTGTCGGGAGACTAATTAGAGGAAAGAGAAAGGAACCGTCTTTGAGAGAGGAGAAGAAAGCTGGTCCGGTTCCTGTGGAGCAGGCAGAGAAGGATTCTACAACTGCCACTTTACTCGTGTTCCTGGTCGCTATATTGCTTGCAGTCTCTGCTCTACCATTTGCCGAAGGTGGTCATGTCCCCTCCGTAAACCCGGGGAATAATTCGTACGGAGCAGAACTCGCAAATGCTCTGGTATCCTCTGGTTTCCTGCGGGAAATACCAATGGGCACTTCGTCTCTTCTTCCGGGAAGTCTGGGTACTGCGTTGTCCTCGGTTAGCCCCTCGGCGACGTATTCTAGCTCAAATGGGATGGATACAGCTGATTTCGCAGTATCTCCGAATGGCACGATATATACTGCACTTGGTTCCATACAGCACACGCAGTCGTCTAATCCAGGTGGTCTCTCATCCGCAACGGGCATGAATATCTTTGGCAATGCTAGTTCTTCTAATTCCCCTTCTCTTGGTCTAATGGTCACAAGCTCAGAACTGATGAACCTGTTCTACAACCCCGTCTTCTCAGGCATTTCTTCCGTGGGGACTGGCTTTAACCTGAGTGGCCTTCTCAACTTGGTTCCTCCAGAACTACTACTCCTCGGGTATTCCACCAACGCATCCATTCAGACCGCAAACAGCGCTGCCTCATCTATTTTCAGTGCGTACGGAATCCATGCCTATACGCTTATTTTCCCGTTTACAGGATCATTCGGCCTGTTCAATTCCACTGTAGCTATAAAGTCCCTGTACATTTACGGTGCTTCATCTCCATTTGGCCCCGCGATGACGAATGCAACCAAGAATATTGCAACGCATTTCTCCAGTACTTTTGTTTCGAATATTCTATCGGAGGAGACCAGTAACGGTTGGATTATACCTGGAAGCGCGAACGATTCCCTTGGCTCAAGTATTTATGTTGCGGGCTTCCTCAACAGCTCGCTTTTTGGGAATTTTGTGACAGGTTTTCCCTCCGGACTAAACGTCTCCAACGTGATACCGAATGGTTCCATCGAATTTCAGGGTCTCTTCGCAGCGAATGATTTCAAGATATCGTCGAGCCCGGGCAACCATTCCATCACTTTTGAACAACTCACCGGTATCAGCTCCAATTTGAACTTCAACTCAGCAGGCTTTCTCATTTCTATCTTTGCTACTCCCGGTGCAGTAACAAATGCAAGCTTCTTTCCAGGCCTTCAGGACTATCAACTGCACCTCCTTACCAATAACCTGACCTTACTTACAAATACTAATGTCAACGTATCACTCCCAGGCATTCAGAACGGGTCTAGTTTCATAATAGGACCATCTTATGTCGTGGGAAACATCACTTCCAGGATCACTATACCTGTTGAGATCAAAACTTCGCTTTCAGATCCAGGCGTTAATACGGTTAAGGTACAGACAACCATATGGAACAATGGATCTACGCCGATTTACAACGTAGTTGCAACATCTTCTTTCTTCTCTTCTTATTCCAGTCTGATAACAAATTCTTCCGGCGACGTGAACAGAACTGTCGGTACTATTCTCCCTGGATCCAGCGTAAGCTTCAATGCAACCGTAACATTCAAAAACGCTGGAATTTACTATTCCTCACCGGTTAAAGTTTCGTATACATACAACAACACAAGTTTTGCCCGCTATTCTCCATCATCGTCTCAGCGAGTAGGCGTACCTTCCATGATTGGGACATATAGCCAGGTTTTCGACCATGACCTTAGTACGTATCTGGGACCTAGCTTCGCAACTGTTCCTATACTCGGGATATCCATGTTTCTAGGACTTTTCTTCCTCCTTATAGTCGTAGATATATTCTTTGAATACAGGGCATTCAAGAAATGGAGGACTTCACGCCGTGTTTAGTGATGAGTGATAATTATTTATTCTAAGGAGACAATCACGCCCTTGCATACGAGAGTTGTTGAAGCAGATGAATGAGATATGGACAGAGAAGTTCAGGCCAAAGAACCTGTCGGAGTTTGTTGGTCAGACCGATAACATTGAAAAACTTAAGGGGTTCGTAAAATCGAGAGATGTACCTCACCTAATCTTTTCTGGCCCACCCGGTACCGGGAAGACCTCAGCGGCGATCGCTATGGCTATTGAGCTTTACGGGGAGAACTGGAAGGAAAACTTCCTCGAACTAAATGCCTCAAATAATCGTGGTATCAATGTAATAAGAGGTCATGAGGATAGGGAAGGTAGGGACACCGGCCTTGTGAGTGTCAAGGATTATGCAAGGCTGAAGGCATCAAATGAACTTGGATTCAAGCTCATCTTCCTCGACGAGGCAGATCAGTTGACCGGAGATGCACAGGCGGCTCTCAGAAGAACGATGGAGATGTATACATCAACAAGGTTCATCCTATCATGCAACTATTCTTCACAGATTATACCACCAATACAATCCAGATGCGTGATTATGCGGTTCCGGGCCTTATCTGATTCTGCGATTAAGGAGCGTATACTGCAGATTGCAAAGAAAGAGAATATCCCTCTTTCCGAAGACGTCGTGACTGCTATTTCGGAAGTTGCCGAAGGAGACATGCGGCGTGCAATAAATGTGCTCCAGACCTTAGCTTCTTCGGGGGAGATCAGCGAGAAGAGGGTCTATGAAATGTTTGGTTATTCATCGCAAAGCGAGTTCACCAGCCTTGTGTCAACTGCCTTGGAACATGGTCTTTTTGACGACGCTAGGGAAAAGCTAGATGATCTGATGATAAAATCAGGGGTATCTGGAATAGACGTTATTCGCGGCATACATTCAGTGGTGAGGAAGCACAGAATGTCTGGACCTGAGAAACTTGAGGTAATCCTAGCACTGGCTGAGGCCGAATTCAGGATAGTTGAAGGTGGCAGCGACAATATCCAGCTGGACGCTCTTCTGGCTCGCTTGGTGAAGATCGGGTCACAGTTTAATTGAAGTCATCCAGTGTCTGGGTAGTATTTTTCTCGATTCTTGTGGTTTTAATGACATCTATGTTCCTGCGCATTTGCGATTCCTTCCTCCTTGCTGAATAAAGGTATCCAATATCCCTGGAGCCTTCAAATGTAAGAATGTGCACTTGACCAAAGTGTGATCTGCCGGTTCTGCCCCTTCTCTGTATAGTCCTGATATCTGACGGCACTGGTTCATAGAAGACAACAAGATCTGTCGCCGGGATATCTAGACCTTCTTCAGCCACGCTCGTTGCGACCAATGTATTATACTTGCCCGATCTAAAGGCTTCTACTATGGCATGCTGTTCGGACCTAGATAAGCCCACGTCACCTTCTTTAGAAGCCTGTCCAACAAACCTTACAGGCTTGACAAGGGACGATTGTTTTGAGAGATATGAGACAACTATATCGGAAGTCTTCCTGTAATGAGTAAATATTATAATTCTTGAAGCCTGGTTCTTGATGAGTGCCTCCTCACAAAGCCTGAGAGCTATCATTAGTTTCGGGTTCTCCACCGCCTCAGCGTCAATACCATTCATTGCAGATTCCAGGGCTCCGAAGACCTGCGTCTTTTTGATTATGCGGGCAGTTCTAATGGTGCTTTTCTCATCTCCCGTGAGCAGTCCGTTAAAGTAATCGCTAAAGATCATGAAACCTTGACTTTCTAGGTATTCAAGAGCATAATCAACGCGAATCGCCGCTGTGATATATGGGACGAGAGAGAATAGTTTCGACTCGCCGCCCTTTGCCCTCTCAATAAGTGATCTTGATTCCGAGATCAGGTCTTTCCTGGAGGGTAGCCTATCCTGCAATTCTCCGCGTTTCTGGATGTCTGAGATAATTTCCTTATAGACATCCTTAAGAATTGTGTGCACCCTCCTTACCGGTTCGGGTAGCCTGATTGTAGTTACATTTATTTTAACCAAATTCACGTATTTGCGAACATCGGAATCGGTTTCACTTCTTGCTACGATCTTCTCTATTCCCAATTCCCTCGTGATCTCTTCGAGTCTTTTCCTGTCTGAACCCGGGCTCGCTGTCAGGCCAAGTATCATTCTTGACCGTAATTCATGAAACTTCTTTGCAATCTCCACATATTGGTAGTTTCCGACAGCCCGATGTACTTCGTCGAAGATGATGAGCGCGAATCTTTCAATTTCGAACAGTCCATGGCGAAGATCATTCCAGGCGACTTGCGGTGTTGAAACTATTACTTTACTCCGTATCCAGGAAATTGATCTGGTAGAAGCGTCTATCTCTCCCGTTAGAGCAGTGATATCTGCCTCCTTAAGATTCAGCATACTCTTGAACGTTTCATAATGCTGATCAACGAGAGGTTTCGTTGGAGCCAAAAACATTACATTTCCTTTCTTTTCGGTGAGTACTTTAGAAGCAGCCATGGCAGCGATAACGGTCTTGCCCAAACCGGTTGGTAAAACCACTATTGAATTGTAAAACCAGATATCGTTGAAAATATTCACCTGATATTCTCTTGGTTCTACGCCATTAAGGAGGTTTACTGAATCACCAGCCATTTAACCTGAAAGGAATTATCTTGATACGATTAATCTTTCTCACGGATCCCGTTGTTACTTTTTTATGCCCCAATTTGATGCGCTCCAGAGGGCCGGTAGATCAGCGGTAGATCGCCTGCTTCGCAAGCAGGAGGTCTCGGGTTCAAATCCCGACCGGTCCATTTAATTTATTAATCGAATACGTACTATCACATATTCGATGTGTTCGCTTGACCAAGTGGCCAAATTAGCAGGAACTGCTCCTTCACAAAGCAATGCCCAAATCTTTTGATTATTCTTACTTTCTGAGTTAGAGTGGCACAAGATTCCTTAACTTCAATAACTCATGCATAGATGGCGGCACACCAAATGTGGGGATCCTGAGGCAAATTATGGGTGCTCTTATGGAAATAGAGATGAGCATGATCAACTCCAGAACAAAATCAGGAAGGGGATAGGTTATTAATCGAGGGGGAAAGCTCAGTAGACCTGCCCTGAAGACAAGAAATTAAAGATTCCTATGCAGGAGAATAGTCATTGAACAGACGGAAACAGCAGACGAACGCGTCGACGCTCTTCTTATGTAATAAATGCCTGATACAATGAACATTACATTCTAAAAAAATGGAGTTTTCTTCAATTTTTCTAAAGTAAAACCAAACAAGCAAATTCACTCATTTTCTGACACTCTCTCTTCTGAAATGAAAACGACTGTTCTACGACTCTCAATGATTCGACTCGTTCGGAACTTTTAATAATCTTACTAGTGAATCGTAAAAGTGCAGTGATCGCATGGCTCTGAAAGATCCGTATGCGTTCTTTGACAGCAAGGTCAAGCAGAGGGCAAAGGAAACCAGCAACATAAAGAATGCACAGCTATTCGACATGATTTTCAAGCTAAATCGCATCCTCATAAGAAAGGAGCTCGACAAGGTTACCAATGACCTTGCAGACTACGTGAACCTAAACCTTCCCAGGCACATAATCATCCATGGTTCCAAAGGTTCCGGCAAAACGCTCAGTGCTTTGATCATGGCAAAGGCCCTGAAAGAGAGCAAATCAGTGCCATATTACTACATAAACGTGAGGGAAAATCCCACATCCATAAAGATATACAGGTATCTGACAAGGATATCCAGCAGAGGTCATGACATCGATGAAGTAAAGAACAAATTTGACTCATTGCTGTCTGGAAAGTCAATTGTTATACTGGACGAAGTTGATTTTCTCCAGGATTATGATGTCCTCTACCACATAACAAGGCATACAAAGGCTAACCTTATCCTACTGACCCAGAAAGTCTACTGGTACAAGGACATGAACGACGAGAGCGTGAAGAGCTCGCTGCAGCCTGACCATATTGTTTTCCATGAATACAACGCAGACGAGATTCGCGAGATACTGAAAATGAGGGCAGAAGAAGGCCTCAACAAATTCGACAAGGTTGCTTTAGGCCTCTTATCCGCCATGCTTGTCAGGGAGTACAGGAGCGATGCAAGGATCGGCATCAAGGCACTGGAGATACTTGGAAGGGTTAACAAATGGACCGATGAGGCAGTCATATCAGCATTGAGGCAGGCTTATGTAGAGGTTGAAGGAGAGACCCTAAGGAATCTTGGAGACGGGGACTTATTGATTCTGGCGTCATTGATCAAGAATCAGGACACGAACAAAGCCTATGCCCAAGTGACGAATGTCAACAGCTTCCTAGTTAAGGGAATGAGCAAGTCCACCTTCTTTCAGAGTGCCAACTACCCGCAGAACCTATGTCTGGTCACACTGATTAAGAAAAAGATTGGCCGGTACTACACCATGGAATCGCAAATTTTATTATCTGATGCGTCGATTGTAACTGCAGAGATAAGAAAGAGATTATGATTATGGTGATAGAAATGAAAAACAACGAATCCGTTAAAATAGGAGATAACCAGGTAATCAATGGGGACTGCATTGAGGCATTGCGCTCTATTGATAACAATACTGTAGATTTGACTTTCTTCGACCCTCCTTTCAACCAAGGAAAGGATTATACACATTTTGATGACGAGCAGCCTACTGAGGAATACTGGAAATGGATCGACGAGGTTCTCGATCTCATTAACAAGAAGTCGTCCCAAGGCGCCGCCATTTACTTTATGCAGAGAGAGAAGAACACAGAAGAAGTTTTGCACGCTCTCAGGAAAACGGATTGGACATTTCAGAATTTGATAATATGGAGAAAAATGACGTCCGCCGTTCCTTCAGAGATCAGGTATGGGAAGCAGTACCAGATAATAATGTATGCCACTAAAGGCGATAAACCGAGAATATTCAACAAACTCAGAGCAAATGTGCCCCTCCCGAAGAATTATAAGACCGAGCGCAGAAATGGCGTATTGTTGACCGATGTATGGGACGATATTAGGGAGCTCACATCGGGGTACTTCGCAGGTGATGAAGCCCTTAGAGATAAGAACGGTAACAGGATGCATACACAACAAGCGCCACTAGCACTGCTTTTGAGAGTAATACTATCCTCATCCCTTCCAGACGATACAGTGTTAGACCCTACTGCGGGTACAGGTGTTACGGCAATGGTTGCGTCTCAGCTCAAGAGGAAAAGCATATCCATCGAAATCGATCCTAACTACTACGAGCTAATCAAGAATCGCCTTTCTTCGTTAAGAAAAGCGGATGATATCGTTAAGCTCCGCGCTTATTACAATCCGACCGAAAAGCTTGATGAGATATGGCCATACACTAGACCGCTGGACAATTTTTTATTAGACAAACAACAAGTGATCGCATGATTTCCTTTGAAGACGTCCTTGGATTGTACGCATTCGGAGTAAACCTTCTGACCAAGCGGAGACTATCTCTGGATTCCGACATGCTGGAGATAGTTGCAAAGGCAGGCGGAGACTCCCTAGCTTATGCTGACGATAGAAAAGGACTGCGAGATGATTTTCACTTTGATTTCTGGCTAAGGGCGAACTGTGCTTCTTTGAGAGATGCTTTAAAATACGCTTCTTCACAGCAATTCCCAGACTTTTTGTTAAAAACAGCTTTGATTAATGGCCAACTTACAAATGGTAGTGTCCTTGAACTTAAAGATTCGAAAGGTGGAAGCATTGCGTCTTTTAATTCAACCATTCCAACTAAGACAAAGAGCCTAGATGAAATTGACGTTATAAATCAAACTGATTTGGTCTCAAAAATAGCGTCCTGTAAAGACGTGGCATTATCCACAATGGATGATTATCGTACATTTCAGCGAAATTGTTTCTATATGGTAAGAACACATCGCGGAACTGACAAGGTCAAACTGTCTCTCATTCACGGCTCATTCTTTGAAACGATACCAAAGGAGAAACTCTTCTACCAGATGTTTCTTAATGCTTTACATGGAAATCTGTCCAACAAGAACATCCAACTCTCTCCTGCGGTTATGAAGGAGGTTGAGAATGCACTCTCTTATATGACTGATCAAACGGTAATCGCATCTTCGCAGGAGATTGAAAAGGCGTCCGTGAGGCCTAGACTAAGGATCATGGCAGAGGTTCACACCGACGGCAATCCACATGGAAATTCCTATGATATACCAGAACAGACTTTCAATCTGGTCATACCAGAGCATCTCTTTAGCGATGAACTAAGAGATAGAGTACTTCGATTGAGTCACAACATAAGCCAAATTGAGATACAACATAAAAGGAATGGCATACACTTTGTCTTTTCATTGCCGGTTAAAACCTAGACAAATTGCTCCCCTTCAAGGTTCTCTTAGGAACTCCCTCACATTCCTTACTCTGCCCGCGTGTACGTCCTCTTCACTATTTCTTAACTGTTCCATGACATAACTGTTCCGTAAAGTCTCCCTCGTGGCAAGAATACTGCCCAGATAAGACGTGATTGCGCTTGCCGGCTTGTGTCTGACCACTGTTATCTTTATGTGCTCCTGGATTTTAATGACTTTGGGTATGAATACCATGCACCTAAAATCGATCAAGATGAGGGTCAATAAGATGGGTTTTGAAATGATATTGGCAGAAGTAAAACCCGCATTTCTCACATTTTGTAAGAAGACCCGCACACGTCGATGCTAAGTAGCCACATTCTTTTCCCTCTTTGGAAGGGATGATATGCTTGCCTGTAGGAATGTGACACCCTCTCACCAAAGCCGTAAATTTCTCTTTAATTCCTACTTCTGAACCTTTGTTACCGGTTTTGACTTCGAGTTGACCAGCGTTATCCCAACCTCTTTTATGCCTTATACCTTCGAAAAGGTTTTCAACATTCTTCTTCCTCAATGATCCTTCTCTTCTCGCTGTTATGAATAATTCATCAATTTCTCTTTTGAACTGTAGGTAATCCTTAGCTGACCCATTTTCAACAATTTGGTGTAGTAGGTCTTGTTTCTTGCTAATTTCGGGACTATACGCCGAATCAATCTCACTATGCTGCAAGCGGTGGCAGCTCCCACACAAACTGACTAAGTTATCCTCCCTAAACGATGATCCTATTGCAAATTCAAGACCAAATGACTGAGAAAATGCCCTCACGAACGAAGTTGTAGGAGTGATATGAGCTAGGTTAAGTCTCGTTCTATCGTCACCCCCGCATGCACGACATTTGTAACCGTCTCTCATAAATATGGTCTCCCTCCATAGAGACATGCACTTGCTTTTAATCTCCCTGTATATCTTGGAATGCGGAGAAATGATGCTACTGTCTGACAATTAGCCCTCCAGTTTGCAATATACTATTGCCACCCTCATCTTATATTGTTTGTCTGGACCTAAATCTGATGCAAGAACAGTTATAGACAAAAGACATTGATTATCCCCCTTGGCTCCTGCTCAAATTCACCCCTAGCCCCTCTTTGAGCCTTCGCCAATTACTATGTGCCCTTCGCTCGCCTGCACGCCGAGCACAGGACCCCATGCTCCTACTGCAATCAAAATTCACCCCTAACCCCTCTTTTGATTTCCGTCTCGCACTCTTCTTCGAAGAGCCCTTCATTCGCAAGCTCATTTAGGGTGGTGTCCTGTGGTCGCCGCTCGTGGTGTATGTGTGGTGTTACACACCTTCGCTTCGCTTGGTGCTCCACACCACCCACCGCTAACGCTTACACCACTCGGTCTTGCTTCGCAAGACTTCCGGCTCGCTTCGGGCACATTCTTCTCTCCTGCGGAGGGCAATTTGAGGGGATAGGGGAGGGGAATTTTTGACCGCACAATGTCGCTCCGCTCAATGCGGAATTACGGGGATATGAGGGGTTCTCGTGCCGTGCTGTCTCTCAATAATTCAAGGGGCAATAATTGCACGGCGCTGCGACCATACCTTTTGGAAAAGGTAGGCGAAAAACAAACAGAAGGATCATAGATGGTTATATGAAATAGTCCCCTACTCTTCTTCAACATCGTCTGAACCTTACCGCTTCTTACGGCCAAAATAACGGTCCTTGTTCCTAGTATCAATCTCTCTTCCCAGCTCGATTTCGCTTGCGTCCCACTTTCGGGCCCAGACGATCTTGTTCTCACGTATCCAGTAATGTGATCTGCACGGGAGGCTCCAATTGCCTATTGATGGGTATAGCGAGACGGATTCGCCGTTCCAAATAAGTGTCCAGTCTGTTGGTTTGATGGGCGTTACTACTATTTCACCGCAGCCAGAAGGGCATCTATGCGTTGCTGTGCCATAGCGAATGGATATATACAATACGCCATCCTTTACATCATCGGGAATGAACTCAACGAATTCAGGACTGATTGTTCTTTGTTTCTTCAAGATGATCATCGTTCGTTATAACATTCGTGATAATGCCATAAGTCGTGTTATATTCCTTTTCCATATCTAAATAAAAACCTGACAATTTTTTCCATTTAATAACTGCCAAAGCTGCATTCAGGGCATTCATGTCTGCAATTTGTATGTCGCGTGAGTACTCATTGTTTCCGTCGCCGGTAAAGTCGATTCGTTTTGGTATGTGTCCATAAAAGTCAGGGGTACAGGTTGTCACTCTTGCGTTGCCACCGAGGACATTACTATCATTGTACATGCCGATACCCACATCTATGAAAGGTATCTTCTTCTCAATAAGGAAGTCAACTATCGCTTTCTTACTTGCTCCCTCCATACAAAGAAATGCAAAGCTCATGTCGTTCAGGTCACCAACGTTTCTTTCATCAACGAATTGAGCGTGCGGGAATATATTGTGCCTCATCCTAGAGTAACCCTCAGCAAACCACTCAACCTTGTATCTCCTTTTTTCAAGGTCATCAATGGTAGGCGCTCCCGGAGATCGGAAAGCGTTATGTTGAAGGAAACAGTCTCCGTCAAAGAGGTGAATCTCCTCCACCGGAGTTTTAGCTACTAAATCCAGAACGTAGGCACCGGTCCCTCCTAATCCTACGATAGCGATTTTGCCTCTCTTTAACTTCTCATTAGCTGCAGAAATGCCAGCACGGCTAGATGCGGTATCCATATAGCAGAAAACAGATTGTTCCTCCTCAGGCTTTATGACTGGAAAAGTCCTGGCTGTCGCGTTGGGATCAATAACGTGAGCGTGACCTTCAAGTATTCTAACATAAGTTGTAACCTTTTCGTGGTAGTCATTATAGCCCTCAAGACGGGGCTTCTGTGAAAATGAGAAAGTTGCAACGAGACCTTCGCGTATCTTCTCATTCTTGTTCTGCTCATTGACTAGCGTTGAAAGCTGCACTCCTTTTGAATCACACGGATAAGAGCCTGCCCACAAGGCAACGTGATTCTGTGGTTTCGTGGTTCTATCGCCTGCGAGATCGAGAGTCGAAATCAGTGTCCCATACCCAACTTGCTTCTGACTGTCTACGTAAGGTACGTGGTTGACCAAAAGATAGGTATGTTCCACACTTATGTCATAGCCCTCGTCTCTAAGTTGCTTCAGGTCTTGGCTACGACTTATCAGTTCTGGTAACATCAAAAATCATGCCGCTTTTAATTGTCACTGACTGTCCTTCAACCATAGTTCCCTGAGGGTGGTCCTTTGGGCCATGGCTATATTGTAATGTAAACACTTCGGTGGGCTTATGTGGTGGTGGGAATGCCAAATCAACTACTTGCGAGTAGCTGATGGTGTCTTCGTGCCAAGGTTTAGGTTTGCCATTGACGATGATTTCGAATTTTCTTTCTTCCTCGACCATATCTAAATCCTCCTAATTTGTAATGGTCACATAAGAATAAAAGCTTTCTTTCCGGATAGATGCTATCCTTGCTTTGTCATAAAGAAGCTAACTCCACAGCAAAAATAGCCAGCGATATCACTATTGTATTCGAAGAATTCCAAGCCCTGCGCCAAAAATGCTTTGCAAAGGTCAAGTGCGTTTCTCTCTATGGGCTTTCCGAGTTCAAAACGCTTGTCCCTTTTCTAAGAGTTTCTTCTTCACTTCCTCGTAATTGCGGTTCTCTCGCACATAACTCGCTTTAATTTTCCACAAATAGCCATACCTAGAAAAGTACAGGCCCAGATTTTCGATGTTAGGAAGAATCCCTTCATTATTAAGAGCCTCATCCGCAAGGACTAAGTAACCTACAATTTGCGACCAAAGATACTCGTCGAGTTTCATTTCCTTGGTGGTCTTGATGTCGATCATAGAGTCACCCATAATCAAATCCACATCAGCGCCGCTCACTTTCATCGAAGCTTCTCCAAACGTGGGATCAAGCAACATCGGGTCTGAGGGTTTCTTAAATTCCTGAGGAATCAAGTTATAAAGGGCCTTCATGTCTTCTATGTCGAGTGGGTCAACTTCTTTTTCGACATCATCATAGATCCCCGCTCTGAAAATTGCATCCATTCTTGCAAATCTAATCGTTGCTTCTATAAAATCATCCATGAGAATTCCCTGTGCAAGGAATAGGGCTCTCTTCTCTTTGTACCTCTTTGCCGCCTTTACCATTGCGTGTAGCTCTTTTTCTCCAATTTGTGCATTTTTAGATTGAAAATAACCAGTCAATTTAATGTGTCTATTAACCAAGAGTATGCTATTTTCGGCGATAAATCCGTTCTCCACGGACTCTGGATGCATGCGCTTCAATTCTGACCGAAGGAGATAATCGAACGCTGTCCCAATAAGGGAGTAGTTCTTAGTTCTAGGGCAAACGACACAATCTTTCGAAGATTTAAACTGGTTCTTTGGAATAGGAATATTCGCAACGACCACCTTAGAGAACCCTCCTTTCATTATCGACGTTAAACTCATTGAGACCACTTAGTCCCTATAAATATAAGCTGAAGCAATATATTAATACCATAGCTCCTCTCTCTGCGTTCTTGGGGTGTTAGACGAGGAGTACCCATACTAACTCAGGGTACGAAGCAACTTTTAAATAACGATGGTTAGATACAATCTTATGGAAGTCAGAGACATAGAAATGTCAAAAATAGTAATTTCCAGACAAAATGCCAGAAAAGACCTTTCGGCAGGGAATGAAGAGGCAAATCTTGACGACCTGGCAAACAGTATCAAGGAAAAAGGTCTTCTTAGTCCAATAACCGTAGTTCAAAAAGGAGACAAATACGAGTTAATTGTCGGCCAGAGGAGATATCTTGCTTGCAAGAAACTAGGATATCAAAAAATTGCTGCAATTATTAGGGACGAGTCAGACGATACCGACTATCTCACAATATCTCTGATAGAAAATATTCATAGGTCAGATATGTCTCCAATAGATAAAGCAAGAGCGTACAATTCACTTTTTGAAAAGTATCACGACTATGATAGAGTGTCCAAGGAAACCGGCATATCCGTTGTAACAATCAGAAAATACGTAAAACTCTTGGAACTCGCCCCTCAACTACAGGATAAGCTTAGTACTTCTGAGGGCGTAGTTGGTATCGATGCAATGTCTCGGTTATCCTCAACATTTACTTCTCCAGACGAGCAACTCCGAGTATTTAATGATATTAAGGGCTTCACGGGAAAAATGCAGACTGAAATCATAAAGCGGAGTGGGGGCGATATTTCCAAGGTACCGGATTTAGTTGAACGGGCAATGCAAGGAGAATTCAACGTCTCTATGTGCCATTATGGATTTTGTGATCTAATGTCTGATAGGCTTAAGGGGAAAATTAGCGAACTTATAAAACAGGGAAGAAGCTTGGACGAATTACTGAATTAAAGTAATTGTATTCGCTTAAAACTTTAATCAAATCCCGACCGGTCCATTATATCTATCTGAACAGCTTGAGACCTTTTTCCGTAAAAGCTTCAAAATGTTCATCAAGTGTATAGAGTGAACAACCATTGTTTATCGCTATTGACGCCACTATGGCATCCATTCTTGGAACCGATTTTCCTTTTCTTTCGGCACTTAATTCCAAAACAGCGGACAATTCACTATCATTCTTGCTGTATCCCAGTGTTGGTAGCTGCAGGACTAAGCGAGAATCTTTTGAGTATTTTTCTATACCGTAAAGCACCTCGTGCATATTTACCGAACTTGTACAGTATTCTTCCCCGCTTTCAATGATTTTAAGCATGAGCGCATGTCCATTGTCTGACTTCTTATCCAGCACTTCGATG